>NZ_BAAADJ010000064.1 GCF_039522365.1 Bacillus carboniphilus
CATAATTATTTCCTCCTAATGTTTTACGTGGTTGTTAAACATTGTAACCAGGAAGGAATAATTTGACCCCTTTTTGTTTTTACACAATTATATGGACTTTATCCAGTTATCCGAAGTTAGCGGATGGTTATCCGAAGTCAGCGGGCAGTTATCCGAAGTTAGCGGGCGGTTATCCGAAGTCAGCGGGCAGTTATCCGAAGTTAGCGGGTAGTTATCCGAGGTTAGCGGGCGGTTATCCGAAGTTAGCGGGCAGTTATCCGAAGTTAGCGGGCAGTTATCCGAAGTTAGCAGGCGGTTATCCGAAGTTAGCGGGCAGTTATCCGAAGTTAGCGGGCAGTTATCCGAAGTTAGCAGGCGGTTATCCGAAGTCAGCGGGCAGTTATCCGAAGTCAGCGGGCAGTTATCCGAAGTCAGCGGGCAGTTATCCGAAGTTAGCGGGTAGTTATCCGAAGTCAGCGGGCAGTTATCCGAAGTTAGCAGGCGGTTATCCGAAGTTAGCGGATGGATATCCGAAGTTAGCGGGCAGTTATCCGAAGTTAGCAGGCGGTTATCCGAAGTTAGCAGGCAGTTATCCGAAGTTAGCGGATGGTTATCCGAAGTTAGCGGGCAGTTATCCGAAGTCAGAGAAGTCATCCAACTTTTCATCAATGTCAGATACCGTTTCCTAATGTTAATCTTAACAATCCATCACCAAACTCTCCTAAATATTGAATAATGTCCCCCCAACTGCCAAACACTAATGGTACGAAAAAGGGGAGACAAACCATGAGTCATTTTAAAAAATTGATCGGTGATGTGGATCTTTCAAAAGATTTGCTCCTCCTTCTGTCAATAGGTGGACTATATTCATTAAGTGTCGCCTTGTCCAATACATTCGTTAATATATACCTATGGAAACAATCAGGTGAATATCTAGACTTAGGATTATACAACCTTGCCGTTGTTGTATTGCAACCCCTAACTTTCATTCTCGCCGGACGTTTGGCAAAAAAAGTAGATCGAGTCATTGTCCTGAGAATGGGAGTTTCTTTTTTAGCGGCCTTTTACATAACGGTGTTATTGGTTGGCGAAAATGCTTCAAACTTTATCCTTTTATTAGGTGCATTACTCGGAATAGGGTATGGGTTCTATTGGTGTGCCTTTAATGTCTTGACGTTTGAAATCACAGAACCTGAAACGAGGGACTTCTTTAATGGTTTTATGGGAGTCCTGTCGTCAAGTGGAGGAATGATTGGACCTATTGCAGCAGGTTATATTATCTCGAATCTTGAAAGCTTCACTGGATACACCATTATTTTTTCCATTTCACTAACCCTGTTTATTTGTGCAGTCGTGCTAAGCTTTTTTTTAAAGCGAAGACCTGCAACAGGCCGATATTTATTCACAAGGATTATTAAAGAAAGAAAGAACAACAATAATTGGAAATATATAACAAATGCTCATTTCTTCCAAGGACTGCGTGAAGGGACATTTGTTTTTGTGATATCCGTCTTTGTTTTTTTATCAACCGGAAGTGAATTAGCATTAGGAACATATGGGCTCATTAACTCTGGAATCTCATTTTTGGCCTACTATATTATTTCTCGAATTATTCGCCCAAAGAATCGAAAACGTTCTATCTTAATTGGAGGTTCTCTTCTATACCTAGCCATCTTTCTCATCGTATTTGATGTGTCTTTTATAAAGTTGATTATGTATGGATCTGTAATTGCTGTGGCATACCCGACACTTTTGGTCCCCTATATTTCCATGACATATGATGTTATAGGTCGAGGATGGAAGGCAGCAGAAATGAGAATAGAATATATAGTAGTGCGTGAGATTTTCTTGAATTGTGGAAGAATTACATCGATTCTTTCTTTTTTAGCAACGATAACGTTCTTTGACCCCACTGATAGTATTCCAATTCTCTTGATGGTATTAGGAGCAGGTCACTTTATTATTTATTTCTTTGTAAGAAAAGTACAATTAGCAGAAGCCAGTTAAAGGGAACCTGTCCGAGGTTCTCTTTTTTGTCATGTTGGGTAGTTAATCGCCGAGTCAAAAAAGGATTCTATTGTAACTAGAAATTCCCCCTATTTTTCTTTACAATAAAGAATAGTACGTTTTGAGAAGGAGTGGGAGAGTGAATGGGGAAGAAAAAGAAAAAGACACATATTCCCTTCCGATTAAATATCCTATTCTTCTGTGTGTTTTTGTTATTTTCGTTACTCATTTTTCGATTGGGCATTCTACAAATCGTAAATGGGGAGGATTACACAAAGGCCATTGCAAGAACAGAAGCTTTTACCGTTAACAATTCTGTACCGAGGGGAAAAATGTATGACCGGTATGGGAATGTAATTGTAGACAATATACCGCTGAATGCGATTACTTTTACACAACAACAGTATGCTAAGCAGAAGGATATGTTGGAAGTTGCGGAGCGGTTAGCTCTTTTAATTGAAAAGGACTATGATAGGTTAACTGAGCGGGAGAAGAAGGATTTCTGGATCATGCTTCATCCTGAGGAAGCTGAAGAGCTTCTTACTGAACAAGACTATCAAGACCTCAAAGATGAAAAAATCACAAGTTTATATCAGGTACAAGTCGAAAGGGTAACAGAAGAACATATTAATGAACTTACAGACCAGGAATTAGAAGTGGCAGCGATTTATTTTAAGTTCATTGGAGGATATGCTCTTACTCCTCAAATTGTAAAAAATAAGGGAGTTACTCCTGAGGAATTTGCCATCGTTAGTGAAAACCTGCAATCATTACCAGGTGTTGATACGACGACTGACTGGGAAAGGTATTATGCTTATGATGAGACGTTACGGTCATTACTAGGAAATGTTTCATCAGCAGATGAAGGCTTACCTAGAGATGAATTAGATTATTACTTATCTCGTGGATATAGTTTAAATGACCGTGTCGGAAAAAGTTACTTAGAAAAAGTATATGAAGAACTATTACATGGACAGAAAGCAAAAGTAAAGACCGTAACCGACAATAATGGGAATGTTGTAGATACAGAAGTGATATCTGAGGGTGAACGAGGCAAAGACTTAGTTCTAACGATTGATATGGAACTACAACAACGTGTTGAAAAGATTATTGAAGAAGAACTGATAGAGAAGAAGAAGCTCCCTGCAACGGATTATCTGGACCGTGCGTTTGTTGTGATGATGGATCCATACACTGGTGAGATTATAACCATTGCAGGAAAGCAGTACGTAAAAGATGAAGAAACGGGCGAGTGGGATATGAGAGATTTCGCACTCGGTAATGTTACCACTTCTTATGTAATGGGATCTGCTGTAAAAGGAGCTACTGTGTTAACGGGATACAATGAAGGGATTATTGAACCCGGTGGAACACTATATGATGAAGTGATTAGAATTTATCGAACACCTGATAAAAGTACATTTGGTGGTCCTCTTGGTCGAATTAACGACCTGAGAGCATTATATAGATCTTCGAATGGATACATGTATAAAATTGCAATTGGAATTGGTAAAGGTAATTATGTCCCGGGCCAACCATTACCACTAAAGAAAGATTCATTAGAGGTCTTTAGAAGAAACTTTGCACAATTCGGTTTAGGTGTACCTACTGGAGTTGACTTACCGAATGAAACCATAGGATATAAAGGAGTTTTTGGTTCTGGATTTGTACTCGACTACTCAATTGGTCAGTACGATTCTTACTCTCCACTTCAAATGGTTCAATATGTTTCTACCATTGCGAATGATGGGTATCGCATGAAGCCGCAGTTAGTAAAAGAAATTAGAGAGCCCATCTTAGATCAGGAACATTTAGGTCCTATTTTGGATACAGTGGACCCTGTCATTTTAAACCGTCTTGAAATGTCAGATGACGAAATTGAACAAGTTCAAACTGGATTCTACCAAGTCATGCACCATCCAGAAGGAACTGCACGTTCATTCCGTGATAAACCTTATAATCCAGCTGGTAAGACTGGAACGGCGGAAACCTATATTTATGACCCTGATTTAAAAAAGAGCCTTCCGACAACAAATCTTTCACTAGTCGGTTATGCTCCTTTTGAAAACCCAGAAGTCGCAATTGCCATAGTAGTACCGTCTGCCTACCAAAGCAATGCTGGTAAACACAGCATGAACTTAGATTTAGGAAGTAAAGTGCTAGACGCATACTTTGAAATTAAAGAAAAGCGAATCAATCAAAACAACCCTGTCCAAGAAATTGAAAATATCGATCAGGTAAAAGAAGGGCAAGAAACAATCCGAGAAGAGAATGATCAAGGAACTGTCGAGGAAGATTCAGAAGAAGAATCTGAAAATGAGGAAACTCCATAGTTACAACAAAACCTGATGTGCCTTTTGGTACATCAGGTTTTTTATGTTCAGAAAAATAGTCAACCGCACATTTTTTCAAATTTCGACGTGATTTACAAAACGTTAACACTCGGTTAAAACGTAGTTTACGTTCCCCTAGTATTCTATCAATAGTAAGACAAACAACAACCAATCTTAAAAACTCTTAGGGGGAATATCTCAATGAAGGTGTTCAAGAAATTTAGCCTACTACTTATTTTAGCAGCGGCAATGATGTTTGCGGCAGCATGCGGTACAGATACGGAAGAAGACAATGCTGATAATACAGCAGGAGATAGTGGAAATGATGCTGGTGGAGAAACAGCCGATTTAGAAGGAAGCGTAGTAATTGACGGTTCAGGTACTGTATATCCTTTCATGGCTGAAATGGCAATAAATTATATGACTGAGCAAGAAGGTGTTTCAGTTGAAGTAAGCCGTGCTGGTACAAGTGCTGGGTTCAAGAAGTTCTTAGTTAAGGATGGAACGGACTTCAATGATGCATCACGTAAAATTAAAGATGAAGAAGCTGCTACTGCAGAAGAATTAGGTATTGAAGTTCAAGAGTTAAAAGTTGCTTTAGATGGATTAACATTTGTAATCAATAAAGAAAACGATTGGGCTACTGATCTTACTGAACAAGAGATTAAAGATATTTTCTTAGCAAGTAGTGGGGTTGAAAAATGGTCAGATGTACGCCCTGGATTCCCTGACGAACCAATCGTTACCATGGGTCCAAACGAAAACCATGGTACTTATGAGTTCTTCTTTGAATCAATCCTTGATGAGCAAGATCTAGTAGAAGGTGTTAACCTCCAACAAGAATATTCAACATTAGTTGATATGGTTTCTAAGGATAAAAACGCGATTGCATTCTTTGGTTATGGTTACTATGTAAACAACACTGATAAATTAACTGCTGTTAAGATTGATTTTGGAAATGGTCCAGTTGAACCAACACTTGAAACAATCGGTGAAGGTGAAGATTTTGCTTACTCTAATTTCACTCGTCCAGTATTCACTTACTTAAATGTGAATATGGCAAAAGAAAAGCCACAAGTATTAGATTATGCAATCTATACGATGGAAAATGCACAAGATGTTGCTGCAAAAACTGGTTTTGCTCCGCTACCAGACGAAGAAATTCAAGCAACCCTTGACACTCTAAATGCTTTAAAATAATTCTAATTTTTAATTGAAATGGATTTAGAAGGTGGGAAGATTTTTCTTCTCATCTTCTTATGTGTTTTTATCAACTGGATGGAAATTTTCTCCTTATATAATAAGGATGAAAGGGGTTTTCAACTTGGAAAAGACGATGGCTAAAGATAAAGAAAAAGTCAATGTTAAAGAAATGATTGCAAAGAATAAAAGTTCAATAAACACAGCAAGAATCTTTGAAATCCTGGTTCCAAAAATCCTTTTAGCAATCGCATTTGTATCTATTCTTACGACAGCTGGAATTCTATTAACTCTAATCTTTGAGACCCTTGCATTTTTTAGAGAGGTTCCGATTGTAGAATTCTTCACAGGGACAGACTTAAAGCCATTAGGTGAGAATGCACAATTCGGAGTGCTGCCACTGTTAACGGGAACAGTGATTTCTTCTGTAATTGCGATGACTGTTGCTATTCCAATTGGGCTAATGACCGCTATTTACTTAAGTGAATATGCATCAGAAAAAGCAAGAAAGGTTTTAAAACCAATCTTAGAAGTTTTAGCGGGGATTCCTACAATAGTTTATGGTTTCTTTGCTTTTACATTCGTTACCCCTTTACTAAGGTCCATAATTCCTGGTCTAGAGCCAACAAACATCCTCAGTCCAGGTCTAGTAATGGGAGTTATGATTATCCCGATGGTTGCTTCCCTTTCTGAAGATGCAATGAGCTCTGTCCCAAATTCTATGAGGGAAGGTGCTCTAGCTCTTGGAGCTACAAAGCTGGAAGTGACTTGGAAAGTAGTAATTCCTGCTGCTATCTCTGGAATCATTGCTTCATTTGTATTGGGGATTTCACGTGCAATTGGAGAAACAATGATTGTAACGATTGCAAGCGGAAGCTCTAAGAACTTTACATTTGATATTACCGAATCAATGCAGACAATGACAGCCTATATTGTTGAAGTAGCTAGTGGAGAAGCTGCTGCTGGCACAACCTTGTACTACAGTTTATATGCAGTAGCGATGACCTTATTTGTTTTTACAATGATTATGAATATAATTGCACAATATATCTCTCGTAGATTTAGGGAGGAATACTAACTATGAAACATGTAGATGCTGCTCAAGTACAGAAGAATATGGGCTCTCGTTTATTAATAAACAAAATGGCAAGAACCTTATTTCTTTTTGCAACCCTATTTGGACTTGTTGTTCTCATTGTTTTAATATACCGAGTATTTAGTGAAAGTTTAGGCTGGATTGACTTTAACTTCCTGACAGGAAAACTGCATACGGATCCTGAGAAAGCTGGGATTATGGGTGCAATATCTGGGACATTATGGCTTATGGCAGTTGTAGCCCCAGTTACCATGTTTTTAGGCATTGGAACCGCTATTTATCTTGAAGAATATGCAAAAAAAGGCCGTTTACAGTCATTTATTCAAACCAATATCTCAAATCTAGCCGGGGTTCCTTCCATCGTATTTGGGATTCTAGGCTTAACATTATTTGTAAGAGGGATTGACTTAGGTGCAATCATTTTAGCTGGTGGATTGACGATGTCATTATTAGTCCTTCCTATAGTAGTAGTAGCTAGCCAAGAGGCGCTCCGTGCAGTTCCTGGATATTTAAGAGAAGCATCATATGCTATGGGGGCGACAAAGTGGCAGACTGTTAAAAATGTTGTACTTCCGGCAGCACTTCCTGGAATTTTAACGGGGGTGATCTTAGCGTTATCACGTGCTATCGGTGAAACTGCCCCACTTATTGTAATAGGAATTCCTGCATTACTAATTCCAATACCCGATAGCGTCTTTGATAAGTTTACAATTTTACCTTTGCAAATTTATTATTGGACAATTGATTCTGCTTTAACTACCGAATATGCGAACCTTGCTGCAGCGACAATTGTAGTCTTGTTGATTACCTTGTTCTTAATGAACTCTATTGCAGTCTTTATTAGAAATAAATTTCAAAAGAGATATTAATTGGATGGAGGGGTTTTACAATGGCAGTCATCTCAACTAGTGAGAATAAAGATAATCTACAATACGAATCACCTAAGAAAAAGGTGGTATATGATACAAGGGATTTGAATCTTTGGTATGGAGAAGATCAAGCGTTAAAAAATATCAATCTATCAATAAATGAAAATGAAGTTACAGCAATAATTGGCCCATCAGGTTGTGGGAAATCAACTTACATTAAAACTTTAAATAGAATGGTTGAGTTAGTTCCTACCGTTCGAATCTCAGGAGATATTCTCTATAGGGAAAAGAGTATTCTTGATAAGTCCTATAAGGTAGAAGACTTAAGAACGAAAGTTGGAATGGTATTCCAAAAGCCAAATCCATTTCCGAAATCAATTTATGAGAATGTTGCGTATGGACCAAAGATACACGGAATCCGTAATAAGAAAGTATTGGATGAAATTGTTGAAAGAAGCTTACGTGGAGCAGCTATCTGGGATGAGGTAAAAGATCGCCTGCATGAGAATGCCTATGGTTTATCAGGTGGGCAACAGCAGCGTCTATGTATAGCCCGCTGCTTAGCAATTGAGCCGGATGTCATCCTAATGGATGAGCCAACTTCAGCTCTAGATCCCATTTCAACACTAAAAGTAGAAGAGCTTATTTCTGAATTGAAAAAGGAATATAGTATCATCATTGTAACCCATAATATGCAACAAGCTGCTCGTATTTCAGATAAAACTGCTTTTTTCCTAAATGGTGAAGTGGTCGAATTTGCACCAACAAATACTATTTTTTCAAACCCAAGTGATAAGCGTACTGAGGATTACATTACAGGGCGATTTGGTTAAATGAGGAGAGAAAAAAGATGAATGTGAGACAAGAATTCCAAGAAGAATTGAATGTATTAAAATCTCTACTATTAAATATGGGAAAAAGAGCAGAAAATGCTTTGAGGGAATCCATCAAGGCATTACAGGAACAAGATGTTGATTTGGCGTTGAAAATTATTGATGAGGACTATAAAATAAATCGTCTTGATGATGAAATAAATGAGAAAGCAATATGGTTAATAGCTAAACAACAACCGGTAGCTACTGATCTAAGAAGAATCATCGCAAGTATTAAAATTGCAACTGACTTGGAAAGAGTGGGTGACCAAGCTGTAAATATAGCTAAGTCGACAATTAGAATTGGTAAAGAAGCCTTGTTTAAGCCTCTAAAAGACATTCCTGCAATGGCAGACAGAGTCCTTCAAATGCATGTAGGTGTATTAGAGGCATTTGATAAAGAGGATTACAATTTAGCCAAAGAAGTGGCAGAGATGGATAATGAAGTGGATGAAATGTACGGAAAATTAGTAAATGAGCTTCTTTCTAATATTCCAAAGTCTCCAGAATTAACAGCACAAATTACACAGCTAGCTTTTGTTTGTCGTTATCTTGAGAGATCTGCTGACCATACGACAAATATTTCGGAGAGTGTCATATTCACCGTTAAGGGTAAAAATTATGATTTAAATAGATAAAAGAACGGATAATGTTTCTGTTCTCAAAAAATAAAAAGGACCGGGCGTTTTGCCCGGTTTATTTTGAAATTGTGTCTGCTATGACATCAAAAGACATGTCACTCGTGACTGTGTGTGTTCCAATCTGAATATAACCTTCTAATTTTCGATCCACAATGTACTTATTAAATGCCCTGGCATCTTCAACAATTCCGTTCTCCTCTAGTAAATAACCAACTTCACTTGAACTCATCCCTGGTTTAATGACTAAAGAATATGTTTTCTTAGGTTCTGTTTCATTGTTAACCTCATCTTGTTCAGCTGAATCTGTATCGGTCCCTGGATTAGCTTGCTCTTCTTGAGGTGCTTCAGTTTCTTTTTGTTCTGTTTCTTTTGTCGAAAGTTTTTGTTGAATCTCTTCCCACTCATTTGCTGATAGAACTATATATTCGTTCTTTTCTAATGTAGCAACAGCATCATCGACTTCTACTTCATTCGAATCGGACGTCATTTGATAAACAAGAGAGAGAACTACCGCTGTCAAAAACATCCCTATTGCGAATCCTTGAATACTCTGTCTTCTCATGAAATAGTCCCTCTCATTTGGCGTTCCGTTTCAATAATTTCTTCAACTTCTTCAGTTGATAATGCAGACTGAGACGATATTTGACTAACCGGGACACCTTGTTTATGTAGAGATAACACTTGATTCACAATAATTTCATTAGGTTTGGATTTGTTTGTTGATAGAGGGGATGAACTATGATCAACTAACAATTCTTCCTCAAGTACTTTGATTCTCTTTTTAAATTGATAGGAATCCTGTATGACTTGGTATGAAAGCTCCTCTAATTCCACTTCAATTTGTTTTAAGCGATTCGGTAAAAACAAAGAAATGACAAAAAGTAAGATGGAGACTCCAATAAAAAAGATAAGTAAAAACCCCATAATTCTTCATCCTTTACTGTAAGTCTATGATAGTTATATCATACCTCCACCGGTGAGGAAACAAATTAATGCAATCTTCGCCAAAGTGTAATATAACTGTGATATTTTCTGTCATAATTAACCGAATTTCCACCTAAATAATGGCTTGGTTATCATCATTTACCAACCAATTAGTCTAACCTAAAAATTTTTAGATAACTTTAAGTTAGAACCAGTAACGGGTCAACATATTCCGACAAAATGTGTTTATTGTCTGAATATTTCCCTGATGCTACCATATATATAAGAAGACATAAGCCAGTTTGCACGAGCATATTATAATCTTTTAGCTTAAATGGAAAAATTGGTTGCCAAAAATTAAGATGATGACAATATGTACCCAGCCTAGAAAGTAGGCGCTTTCAAAGGTACAAGCTAATAAAAGAACGTCTAATTAAACTTTAATGAAAGGAGAAGATGAGTAATGAAAGCAAACCTTAACCTCTTTTTAGATTTAATGACTATGCCAGATAATTTACATTACCGAAGCGAAAATTTGAGTGTATTAAATAGTTATATTTGGAGCAACGGAAAGTTATCAATCACATCGAATCAACCGGAGGACGGATCAGAGTTGATTTGGAATACGCGTCAGTTTCCATTGGGAAGCAAAGGTAAGGTTAAAATGGTTCAGATCCACAATGGAAGCACAACATATCAAGATGTTAAGGTATTCTTTGAAAGTAGAAAGACGCAGCAGTTCCAGCAGGTAGGTTACGTTTCCCCTAAGAATGATTGTATTTTCATCCATAACGAAAATGATATACAATTAGTCAATGGGACAATCAATGGAGGGCGAATGAAACAATGCGCTGTTTTTCCAGTATTTGACTTAAAACAAAAAATTAGGTCCGGAATGAAAAAGGGGCGGCTCCATTATCAGCCTTTTGCGAAAGGTAATATCAGTTCGATGTTTTCATTAGAGTGTTCAATCCCGCCAGGAGAAACCATTACTGCATGGGGATGGACCGTTCAGGGGAAGCATAATGAAGAGGTATTATGTTGGAATAATGAAATCAGAAAAAACGCACTAGCCATGTCCTAAAAAAAATGGTATCATAGAAAAGTCGTATGTAGATGCATTTATAGTTTGGAGGGAAAACAATGCGCGTGAATATTACATTAGCTTGCACAGAATGTGGTGAGCGTAACTATATTTCCACTAAAAACAAGCGTGAGAACCCAGATCGTCTTGAGCTTAAGAAATATTGCCCAAGAGATAAGCGTTCAACTGTACACCGTGAAACAAAGTAAGCAGCAGGGTTTTTAACTCCGCTGCTTTTTTTTATTTTACTTCATCATAAAGGGAGTCATCCGATATGACAAAAGACAGTATTAGAAAGATAATGAAAACTAAGCTAAAAAAGTTGTCAAAGCCTGAGTATGAACAAAAGTCCTTCCAAATTGCCCGTGAACTATTTTCATCAGATGCTTGGAAAAATGCTGAGACGATAGGAATTACAATTTCAAATCCACCAGAAGTGGATACGTATTTCATCATTAAACAAGCATGGCTAGATGGTAAAAGGGTAGCGGTACCTCGTTGTATTACGAAGGAGAAAAAATTGGATTTTCGTTTCATCTCATCTTTTGATCAGCTTGAAAATATATACATACATTTATGGGAACCAAAAATTGAAATTACTCAATCTGTCACCAAACAAGAAATTGAACTCCTTGTTGTCCCTGGTTTAGCTTTCAATAAAGAAGGATATCGAGTAGGTTTTGGTGGTGGTTACTATGACCGTTACTTAGTTGATTTTGATAACCAGACAATTTCTTTAGCATTTGCAGAACAATTAGTTGTTGAAATGCCCATTGATACATATGACAAACCTGTCAAACAAATTGTTACGGAAAATGGTTTTCACATAGTAAAGTAATATGACCGATTAAAATTTTGTTTTATGGGATAAAGCCGGATTCTCTTGCCAAAATAATAGGTAGGAGGGATTTAGTATGTCATCAATTGTAAAATGGTTATTTGCAGGAGTTACCGTCATGTTGCTCTATAATAATCGGTATAAAATTATGAATGTGCTACTAGGTCAATATTTTGTTCGAAAGTTACTCATCCGTTATTCCATGCAGATTCCGTTTTTAAGAGAGAAGTTTGTTCAAGGCACATTTAAAATGTAACTTTTTGCGCAGAAGAGATTATTCTCTTCTGTTTTATTTTGATTTAATGAGAATATGACATGTAAATAGGGACTCTACCATACAATTATCTAGATAAGGACAAAACAGAAGGAACCAGATAAAATAAGAGTATTGACTTTGTAATCGGATGTATTGTGGAGAGGAGTTTTGTTGTGAGTTTTAGGGAAGCCTATATATTCTAGAAAAAGACATATGAATTGACATCCCGCGGAAAGTATCATCTCATTTATGAATCAAATAATGGGAAAGAGGTTTGGCTAGAAAAAAGGGAAGGACTAGGTGTGGATCTGATCCACATGAGCCAATATGATACGAACTGGTCCAATTGGGTGAGGCAGCACAATGAACAATCAATTAGACAGTCAAAAGAGATTCAGAAAAAACTATATAAACGAGAGATGACGGTATTAAATATTTACATAACTCCATATCCACCTGTGGATGATGAATTAGAATTCATAGGCAAATGGATTCATCCAACTAATGATAGCCGCTTATCTTGGTATACACTTTTACTAGATAAGGAAGGTCAGGAGGAAGCTTTAGACATTGTGGCTAGCATCAGTGAATCAGATTTCACAGATACATGGCTAGAGTCCCCGGAAGAACAGGATGTAATGCAATACAGAGAAATAACTCACCAAGTAGTAAAAAATCAAAAAAGTACAGAGGTAAAGGCTTTTTCCTACGGTAAACCCATTTTTACTTATATCTTTATTGCGGTTCAAATTTTTATATTCGGATGGATGGAAATGGTTGGAAGTAGTGAAGATCCTAGAACATTGCTGGACTTTGGAGCAAAGTTTAACCCATTGATTTTGGACGGGGAGTGGCACCGGTTTTTGACTCCAATCTTTATACATATTGGAATTTTTCATCTGATTATGAATACATTTGCTTTATATTATTTGGGAATGCTTGTCGAAAGAATATATGGAAGCATGCGTTTTTTATTTATCTATATGGTTGCAGGTCTCATTGGTTCCATTGCGAGTTTTGCCTTTAGTCCTAGCTTATCAGCAGGCGCTAGCGGGGCCATTTTTGGGTGTTTCGGTGCATTATTGTACTTTGGAATATTTCAACCAAAGGTCTTTTTCAGGACATTAGGTTATAACATCTTTATTGTCATTGCCATTAATTTAGCATTAGGTTTCACAATTCCTGGGATTGATAATGCTGGGCATATTGGTGGTCTTATTGGTGGTTTTGTTGCTACGGGAATCGTTCATTTTCCAAAGAAAAATAAACTGTCAGTCCAGCTTTTATCATTTATCCTAACAGTTGGCATAGGAGTCGGCCTTCTCTATTCCGGAGCTCAAAATGGTGTTCAAGCTGAAGAAGGTCTCTACTTGGCTCAAATTGCCCAGTCCTATATTGAAGAAGAAAACTTTGAAAAGGCATATGAGGTTGTGAATATATATCCTGATGAAAACAGTGAACCTTCAGCAGAGATTGCGTTTATCAAGTCATACATTGAAATTCAACAGGGTCAATATGATTTAGCTGTAAAACATTTAGAAGAAGCCATTCAGATTAACCCCCGTTTTCATGAGGCTTATTTTAATTTATCTTTGCTCTACTATGATCAGGGAAAAGTAACGGAGGCGAAGAAAAAAGCACAACAAGCTTTAAAAATACGACCTTCTGAGTCTAAATATAAAGATTGGATTAATGAGTTAAGTCAAGCTGTTGGCGGAGAATAATAGATTCTCCGCTTTTTGTTTCGGTTACAACAAAAAGATGAGTTTTGTCCTTGGCGATTAAAATAAGTGGCAATACACTATCCATTGCATCCTCAGTAGACCCATCTGATTTACGGATTCCTAATAAATAGTTTTTGTATAAACCCTCCCACAATCGCCCAGTTAGTTTTTTTGTTTCTAATAAAGTAAAACCTGGCAATGGTTGATCATTATATTGAGTTAATTGGAAAAGCGTATAGGAATCAAATCGCTCTTTCGGTATTCCATACCTTTGAATTGCTGTGTTCCAACTCTTGGTCAGCCTATCCTTTGTCACCTGGTCCAGCGTATGTTTCCACTTTTCATCTTCCTCATTTTCTGGGTGTCTAAAGCTTTTAAATGGACTGAATTTCGAATCTATTACATATATGAAATCTCCTGAAAGCTTTTGAGCTCCACCAATTTTTTCACCCCGGTGAATTTCTGAAAAATGAAAGCCAACGGCCTGAATGAGTTGTGAGTCTTGAAAGAAAAGAGTGCTTTCTTGCATAAGATTGCTTACATTCTGTTTCCATTCGGCCATCTTCCCTTTTAGCAAGCCCCCTTCATATAAAAGGGATACATCTTGACGGTAGATTGCTTTTTGGTCCAGAGCAGACTGACTTTTCCATGTTAATTGGTAAGGGCCATCATCACTTTTATTTCCAAGGGTTAACGTCGTATATCCGGAGTTATAGCGAGCGGCTGGGTCCGGAGGAAAATAGGTAAAGCTTTCCTCTGTCTTGCTGTTTAATTCAATATAAAACGATGTAAAAGTAAAGATAAATGCAAAAACGAGTAAATATAACCATTTCTTATATGCTTTCATTGCCCCACTCCTTCCTATCAACCGGTCATAATCCTCCATCCATACTATATATGTTTGTCTAAATAGACTTATGAAGGCTTGACCCAAAAATCATGTATGTTTTTATGAGGGGAAGTAACAATAAATGGTATGGACCATTGGTATACTGATTTTGGAAAATAGGAGTGACACCATGACAGAATCGAAATCAAAAGAAGAAAATAAAATTCCTGTTTCTAACTATATACAAGATAACATTGATAAAATGGATGACCTTTTACAGGTAGATAAAAGCTTTGATGTCATCCGACTAGACCTCGAGTATGCCAAGCGGAAAATGGTTATGTATTTTGTGGATGGTTTTGTAAAAGATGATATTCTCCACTATATTATGAAGTATCTTTCCACACTCGAAGAATCACATCTGGAGGAAGATACGTTACAAAAACTGTTAAAAAGATATATTCCATATGTTGAAGTGGAAGAAGTAGATGATGTTTCAAAGGCAGCCGATCAAGTCCTTGCAGGACCTACTGTTCTCTTTGTAGACGGCGTTAATAAAGCTATCCAAATTGATGCAAGGACGTACCCAGTTCGTTCACCTCAAGAACCTGATTTAGAGAGAATTGTTCGTGGATCAAGGGATGGCTTTGTAGAAACGCTCGTTTTTAATACGGCTCTAACAAGAAGAAGAGTAAGAGATAAGTCACTTCGTATGGAGTATTTACAAATTGGTAGAAGGTCTAAAACAGATATAACGATTTGTTATCTTGAAGATATCGCAGACCCTAAACTAGTCAAAAGGGTGAGAGACTCAATCTCAAAGATTGATACAGACGGGCTGCCGATGGCTGAAAAAACCGTTGAAGAGTACATTTCTGGTCGACACTGGAATCCTTATCCAGTAGTTCGGTATACAGAAAGGCCGGATACTGTAGCGGTCCACCTATATGAAGGCCATGTTTGTGTTATCGTAGACGGATCGCCGAGTATTATCATATCTCCTACTACATTTTGGCATCACCTACAACATATTGAAGAGTATCGGAACAAACCAATCGTTGGGGCATACATGAGACTCGTTCGTTTTCTGGCAGTGTGGGCGTCAGTATTCTTATTGCCACTGTATTATCTTTTTTCCATTAACCCTGAGCTTCTTCCTGGTGCACTTGAATTTATTGGTCCAAAGGATGTTGGAGCTCTTCCTTTGTTGATGCAATTTATCCTGATAGAGCTTGGATTAGACATACTAAGGATGGCTGCCATACATACTCCGAATGCTCTGGGTACTGCCTTGGGGCTTGTTGCCGCACTCATGATAGGTCAAGTGGCTGTGGAGGTTGGTATATTTATTAACGAGGTCATTTTATACTTATCCATTGCAGCAATTGGTACCTTCTCTACCCCGAGTTATGAATTAAGTCTATCTAACCGCCTTGTTAGGATTGGAATATTGATTACTACCGCATTATTTGGAGTTTATGGATTTGTGATTGCAACAACCTTATGGATTATTTGGTTATCATCCATACAGTCCTTTAAAGTTCCTTATATGTACCCATTTATCCCATTTAATTATAGGGCATTTAGAGATGTCTTAATTCGATCACCGTTGCCACTCAAAAATAGAAGGCCACGGTTTCTTCATCCAAGAGATCCAGATAGATAGGGTCAGACTGATATTCCTAAAATAAAGGGTGCAGAGAAAAATGTTTTCTCTGTATCCTTTTTCTTTTGGGTTCATCTAGCCAGAAACAAGTTCAGTGATTTTTATGATTTTTTCCAGTTTCAGAATTTCCATTTTTACTACTTGTGAAGACGTGTTCCTTTCCGTATACTTTATGTTTGAAGATAGGAAGAGAGGGTCATTTATTTGAAAACCTTATATGATGTTCAACAGTTCTTGAAGAAATATGGAACTATTATATATATTGGAGATCGAATTGCTGATTTAGGGTTAATGGAAGAAGAGTTGAAGGAGCTATTCAGAGCTCAGTTAATAGATACGAAGGAATACCAAAGTGCTATTGGCTTGGTTAGAAGCCACTTAGCAAAAGAATTGGACTTGAAGGAGAGTAGGGGCGAAAATGAGTGAGAAATTATTAGTTGGTGTGGATCTTGGGGGAACGACGATAAAGTTTGGACTACTTAATAGTAGTGGAGACGTTCTTTTTAAATGGGAGATCCCGACAAATATAAGTGATAATGGATCGCACATTGTCCCAGATATAGCCAAAAGTATTGAGGAAAAACTTACTGAAAAAAAATATAATAAAAATCAAGTAATGGGTGTAGGGATCGGTGCTCCTGGTTCCGTTAATGTGGAAACAGGTGTTATTTATGAGGCGGTTAACTTAGGATGGAAACAGTTCCCATTAAAAGAAGCGTTAGAGCAACAGTTAGAAATCTCAACATTCATTGACAATGACGCAAACTGTGCGGCTCTAGGAGAAATGTGGATGGGAGCAGGAAAAGGTGCCAAGGACATGGTGTGTGTGACACTAGGGACTGGTGTTGGTGGCGGAATCATTACGAATGGACAGGTTGTACATGGAGTCAAAGGTGCTGGTGGAGAAATTGGCCATATTACAAGTGTACCTGAAGGCGGTTTCCCTTGTAACTGTGGGAAGTCAGGTTGCTTAGAAACTGTAGCGTCCGCAACTGGTGTCGTTCGATTAGCCAAACAATTACTTACCGAATATAAAGGTGAAACTATATTGAACCATGAAAACCTTAGTGCTAAAGATGTATTTGACTCAGCCCAAAAAGGTGATACACTAGCTAATCAAGTAGTAAAAAAAGTTGCCTTTCACTTAGGGCTTGCATTAAGTCACCTTGGAAATACTTTAAATCCTGAAAAAATCGTAATTGGTGGGGGAGTTTCCCGTGCCGGTAGTATATTACTTGATCCAGTTAACCAGCAGTTCCTTACTTTTTCTTTCCCAACTGTACAACAATCTACTAAGCTAAGTATTGCAACACTTGGAAATGATGCAGGTATTTATGGAGCGGCTTGGCTTGCCAGATCATCCAAATAGAAAAAACGCCTTAGAGCGTTTTTTTCAATTCTGTGTGTCAAAAGCGGTTTATTATATTCGTAAAATATTCTTGGTTGTTAAATGTATTGGAAAGTCTAATAGAAAAGGGATTCGAAATTTGTGACAAAAGTATGATTTTTTTGAATTTGGACGCATATGAAACCTTTTTTGAGTTTATACGTCTAATTATGAGGGTAACAAAATAAGCATAAAATTATTATTCTAAATATGTGTAAAATTGTATTTGATTTTTTATTAAGAACATATTAAGATTATCCATGATTCAATCTAGAACCTATTTTTTGTAAAAACATGACAAAAATTAACAATTATAACTGTACCTATAGGAGGTAATCATATGCGAAACGTAAAGTGGCCAAAGGTTCTACTTATTGCCATTCCAACGATCTTACTTTGGCTTAAAACGTATGTCGCCTATAAAACTAGCTTTTCAATCCCAATTGAAAATGTGACTCAGGAAATAATCCTTCTTATAAATCCATTGAGCTTTTTGCTGATTGTATTCGGGATTAGCATGTATCTGAATGAAAAAAATCAACGCAGATATATCCTTATTACCTATTTCCTTTTGTCTTTTGTTTTATACGCAAACGTTGTATACTATCGAGAATTTCATGACTTTATCACGCTTCCCCTGTTATTCCAAACAGGTAACCTTGGAGATTTAGGAGGAAGTGTTTCATCTTTAATTGGTCTAATTGACCTACTGTTCTTTGTAGATATTATTTTGGTAGCTTTCTTACTATTTAAACTGCCTAAGTATATTAGTAATCCAAGTTTCTCGAAACCAGTTAGAAGGGCTTACTTTTTAGCAGCAATTGCTATTTCTTTCTTCAATTTAGGTTTAGCTGAGGCTGAGAGACCGCAGTTGTTAACAAGAACTTTTGACAGAGAAATCCTTGTGAAAAATATTGGAACCTATAACTACCATTTATACGATGCGTTTCTACAGTCAAAAACGTCTGCTCAAAGAGCACTTGCTGATGGAAGTGAGTTAGCAGATATTGAAAACTATATTCGTGCTAATTATAAAGAGCCAAACCCAGAAATGTTTGGAGCAGCTAAAGGTAAAAACGTAATTGTGATTTCAATGGAATCTACACAAAGTTTTGCCATTGGACAAAAAATTAACGGTAAAGAAGTAACACCTTTCTTAAATGATTTCATTGAAGATAGCTTTTATTTTGATAACTTCTATGCCCAAGTTGGTCAAGGTAAAACATCTGACTCTGAGTTCTTAGTAGATAATTCACTGTATCCACTAAGTCGTGGGGCTGTTTTCTTTACGCACTCTGGTAATGAATACGAAGCTATGCCAGAAACATTAACCGAGAACGGTTATTTCACAGCTTCTCTACATGCCAATAATAAAAGTTTCTGGAACCGTGACGTAATGTATAAATCTTTAGGTTACGACAAGTTCTATGCAGTTGAGGAATATGATGTTCCAGAAGATGAAACAACAGATTGGGGTCTATTAGATATCCCGTTCTTTGATCAGTCAGTAGAACATTTAAAAGAAATGCAACAGCCATTTTATGCGAAATTTATTACCCTAACAAACCATCATCCGTTTACACTAGAAGATGAATACAAATGGGTAGATGAGTACAACTCCAATAGCGGTACCTTAAACCGTTATTTCCCAACTGTTCGCTATACGGATGAAGCAATTAAACAATTTATTGATCAATTAAAAGCAGAAGGAATTTATGATGATTCCATTATCATTATCTATGGAGACCATTATGGAATTTCTCAAAATCATAACAAAGCTATGAGTCAGCTTCTTGGAAAAGAAATCACTCCGTTTGTTCATACTCAGCTTCAGCGTGTGCCGCTGATTATTCACATTCCTGGTATGGAGGGAGAAACGCTTTCAACTGTTGGGGGTCAGGTGGACTTAAGACCAACTCTATTACACCTATTAGGTATCTCAACTAAGGGTGACATTGGTTTTGGTTCTGATCTGTTCTCAAAAGATCGACTAGACTTTGCCGTTCAGAGAGATGGAAGCTTTGCAACCAAAGGTTACGTTTATTCTGAAAATGTTTGTTACAGTAAAGAGACAGAAGAACCTGTAGACCCACTCCACTGTGAACCTTATATGGAGATGGCTCAGAAGGAACTAGATTACTCAGATAAAATTATATATGGTGATTTATTGCGATTCTACGGTGAAGACGAAGCATCGAAGGAAGAAAATGAATCAACCGATGAAGAATAAATAAAAAGGATTCCAACTCGGAATCCTTTTTGTTTTGTACTTGCATTTTTCCTCCGACTAAACATACATCTAGTGTGTAGAGTCTTGCAAGGAGGGAAAGGTATGAAAATTACAGTCCGTTCTGGAGATTCCTTGTGGTATTATAGTCAGCTATTTGGAGTTTCCCTTCAGTTAATTTTGGATTCTAACCGAAATGTAAACCCAAATACTCTTACTCCTGGAACAGACGTTAACATTCCGGGATTTTTTGCAAGTGGGTATACGATAAAGTCAGGAGATAGTTTTTGGAAGTTAGCTTCTGAACGAAATATTTCAGTTGATGCTATATCCATATTAAATCCTTCAGTAAATCCGAGCCGACTACAAGTAGGGCAGGTTATTCAATTACCAGAACGAGTGGTTTCGAGAATCATAGACGGAAGAGTAAATTATGACTCCTCGAGGTTTCAAGAAGATCTTGCAGCAATTCAAGAGATTTATCCGTTTATAAGGGTTGAGCAAATTGGGAGAAGTGTTTTGGGAAAGCCATTAACAGAAATAAGGATTGGAAGAGGGCAGCGAAAAATACATTACAACGCATCTTTTCATGCGAATGAGTGGATTACAACGCCAGTACTCATGACATTTATAAATGACTACCTTCTAGCTTTGACAAACTATGGGTCAATTAGAGGGGTGTATGCATTACCTTTATACGATATAAATACCCTTTCAACTGTTCCACTTGTAAATCCCGATGGGGTAGATTTAGTACTAAATGGTCCTCCAGCCTCTGTTCGGGGCGAAGTTATTGAAATAAATAACGGAAGTACGAACTTCAATAATTGGAAGGCAAACATTAGGGGAGTGGACCTGAATAATCAATACCCTGCAAATTGGGAAATCGAACAGGCAAGAAAAGAACAAGCACCAGCTCCTGCTAATTTTCCAGGAGAAGCCCCACTTACTGAACCAGAAGCAATCGCCATTGCAGAATTGACAGGAAACCGACAGTTTGACCAGACTTATGCTTTACACACACAAGGGGAGGTTTTCTTCTGGGGCTATGAAGGGTTGGAACCACCACTTTCTGCAGAGTTAGCACAGTACTATGAACGTTTAAGTGGTTATAGAAGCGTTCAATATGTGGATAGTCATGCTGGATACAAAGATTGGTTTATTTCCGTTTATAGAAGGCCAGGTTTTACGTTTGAATTGGGTAGGGGAGTGAATCCATTACCTATTTCTCAATTTGATACCATCTATCAAGATATGCTTGGAGTATTCGTGGGCTCTTTGTATAGAAGATAATTTATTAGGTGTTCTCAGGAGAGGACGCCTTTTATAGTGGTATAAAAATAAAGGAGAAGATTTTGGAAATGTGATGCATTACCTATATAAAAATAGTACTATTGAATCATATTAGTAAAAACTGTAAAGAACTTGTTACATTTTGAAACATTTCATAACACTTAATCGTCAATACACTATAAAGCCTATAAAATCTGTAAGTTAAAGGGGGGACACCATTGGCCAGAATGCTAGCAATTTTGATAACATTCTTCTTTTTATTAACAGCCTGTGAAGACTCAGAAAGTGCATTACCTGATTCAATTGAGCAGCCACCATCTTCTGATCAAAGTCAGGACTCTGGAGATACAGAAAATGAAGTAATGACAATAACTCCCTTAATGATCAGTAATGGTGAGGATGTACAATTTATTGATTGGACTTCCAATGAGGAAGTTATATATATTAGCTCTTATAATGGGGAATCATCCATTAACCTATACAATCTAGTCAGTGGTGAAAATAACCCACTTTTTATCACGCAAGGATTTATCCAGATAGTAGAGGTTAGTCCAGACAAAGAGCAATTGCTCGTTCAAGTCTCCTCTATTGATCATGAAGCAACCTTGCATATACTTGCACTCAATGGAAAGCAGCTTTCTACCATCAATATTCCTTCCTCTGAAATTTATATGGATTGGAACGAGAAAAATCCTTCGCAAATATTAGTTACAAGCTTTTCTGAAGATTGGAGTTTTCAATCATACTTATGGAATATTGAAACATCCGAATTGACCACACTACAAATTGAACAACCATTTAGTGAATGGATTGGGGAAGAATCTCTTCAATATTTGGATTGGAATGTTGAACAGCCCGAGTTACTAGCTCCGCTAAAGAGAATGGACCTCGATTCTAATGATCTATCTGTTGTTACAAAAGACATATATTATACAAAGTCTTATGGAGACTGGTTTTTCACGTTAGCACCTTCTAGTCAAAATGAAGACAAAGGAGTATATCAATTCTATAATGCAACAAGTGGCCAAATCGGAAGCTTTACAGCTTTTCACTTAAATCGTTTTTCTGAATGGGTTGTTCCATACCATGATTTTGTGGAGTCTGAAAATCGGTTTTACTTCTTTCAACCATTAGAAGGTGGGGACATAGATTTTTATGAAGAAGATTTTGTACTATCTAGTTATAGTTTAACGAACGGGGATACAAATATAGTCATGGAAGGACTAGAAAATAAGCCTTTGCAATGTTCTCCTAATGGTGGCTACTGTCTATATGGTTACCAGCTAGAACAGGTCATTTCAATCCAAAGTGGGAAGGTGACTTCGTTAATTTCAGAAGGAATAAAAAAAGCAGATGCTATGTAGGCATCTGCTTTTAGTGTGCAGTTGGATATCCACTGTGGATAAACGTCATAATAGTAAACCATCCAAATACAGCAAGTGTTCCAAAACCAAACACAATTCCTAGTAGGTTTTTGTTTTTTAAGGATGTAAAAAGTCCAATCGCAGCTAGAATAGTTACGAGTGCAAAAATAATAACTAATCCAATACCCATGTTCTTAGCTCCTTTCGAAAAAGAAAAAGTCCATTTCTATTAAGATAACCTTTTCATTCCTACATTATTTTATAAGTTTTTCTTTTATTTGTCGAGGACCATCGGTGACTTTTATCGATTATGATGGAATGTACATCAAATTGCCATATTTTTCAGTGGAAAAGAAACGTAATTTTATAAATACTAGCTATTTGGATAAAATTTTGTCATCATGTACAATAATCATAAGAAGTTGCAGGAAGGGTGTAACGAAATGAAGTGGAGAAGAATACCTGCTGGACCACTTGGTACAAACTGTTATGTCGTCTGGAATCAAGAGAATAATTGTCTTATTTTTGATCCAGGTGGAGATGAACAAATCATTAAAGCATTCATCAAAAAAAATAATTTAAATCCTAAAGCAATCCTTTTAACCCATGCTCATTTTGATCACATTGGTGCATTAGAAGAAATTAGAAGTACTTATCAGATTCCAGCTTTCGTCCATGAAAAGGAAGCGAAGTGGTTATTAGATCCTGCTCTAAATGGATCTCAGTTTTTCCAAATGGGAGTGATTCGCTGTCGTCCAGCCGATGACTTCATTACAAAGGAAGGTTCTCAAAATTTTGGTGGGATTACTTTGGAAATCCTTGAAACCCCAGGTCATTCTCCAGGAAGCGTTTCTTTTTATTTTGAAGAAGGTGGCTTTGTCATTTCTGGGGATGCTTTATTTTTGGGGAGTATCGGACGGACAGATTTACCAGGGGGAGACCATAAGCAATTGATAAAGAGTATTCATGATAAACTTCTCTCTCTTCCGGAAGATACCATTGTCTTATCTGGTCATGGAGAGGAGACAACCATTATTCAAGAAATGGATCACAATCCTTTCTTAAATGGATTTTAAAACCTGCTGTTTTAAGTAGGTTTTTTTTCTTGCAGGAAAATGACAGTATGATAGCCAAATTCTAAAGTATGAACAATTTAAAAGAAAAGATTATCCATAGAATTAAACAAGAAACCAATGAGTTTATTCCTTTTGATGTGTTTATGGAAATGGCATTATATGAACCTGAACTTGGATACTATGCAAAGGAGAAAGAAAAGGTCGGAAGAAAGGGGGACTTTATAACAACTCCTTTTCTGTCAGATGTGTTTGCGGAAGTCTTTTGTGATTATTGCTCAGATGATTTTACTGAAAATAGCTGGAACTATTTTTGTGAGATTGGGGCAGGAACTGGAAAGTTTTTGCAAGCTTGGTCTACTTATATGGAGCAAAAGTACCCTGGCATACATAACGACATCATGTATAGGGTAGTCGAAAAAAGCAAGTACCACCAACAGTTAATAAAAGCTATACCTGCTAGTGTAGAAATCGTTGATGATATTACAAGCTTGAAACCTATGAAAGGAATTGTTTTTGCAAACGAATGGCTGGATGCTTTGCCTGTAAAAGTAGTGACAAAACTTCATGGACATATGTATGAAGTTTGTGTGGGAGAAGAAAACGGTCAAATAGTGGAAAGAATGAGGTTAATTAACGAGGAACCCCTTATAAAATTCATTCAGAGGTATCAAATTACGCCTCGGGAAGGGCATCGAATTGAAGTCCCTTATCTCCTGCCTGATATATTTAGTGCCTTATCTCATAATCTAATTCTAGGAAAGCTCATATTAGTGGATTATATGTATTCACTCGAGGATTGGCAGCAGCCTGAATTAAGAGAAGGTAGCATACGCGGGTATCAAAATCACCAATTAAAGAGAAATGTGTTAACCAATCCTGGTGAAATGGATATCACCTACCATATACCGATAGAGCCCCTTATCAAGATTGCAAAAGAACAAGGATTTACGCTTATGGAATCTGAGAGGCAAGATCAGTTTTTAATGAAACATGGAATCTTAAATAAGCTCCAGGATCACACACAGCTGGACCCCTTCCATCCAACTGTAAAGAGGAATCGGGCCATTCAATCCCTTATTTCACCTTCAGGAATGAGTGCTTATTTTCGAGTTTTAGTTTTTGAAAAAGAAAAAAGAGCTTCTTTTTAGAAAAGAAGCTCTTTTTTGCTTTTTGGTTTAATGTCCTGCTCCAGGTGTCATCATAAATGTTGTATAGTAAGTAAAACCTGCAAAGAACACTGTTAAATACGCACCAAAAATATAAATGTACATTCTTTCGGAGAGTTTTAAATATCCTAAGAAAACGAAAAAGGCCGTTTGACCGAAGAAAATGAGAGAAACCTCAACCATATCTCCTAAGAAAAACATAATAGCGAAAATTCCAGTCCAGAAGCCTAGAACTCTGTACATACGATCCATATGTATCCCTCCTTCGTGCCCACTATGCTACTACAACATTATAATAAACATTATGCAAGAATGTAAATAATCCTTTGACTAAAGTTTGTGTCTGTTTCGTCACAAATATTCAAAAAGGCTTGATTTTTAAAGGATATTCACGATTTTAATGAAGATTTTTTTAAAAAAATATTTTTGAAAGAAGGATTTCACTGGGTATTCATGGAAAAAGAATAAGGCCGGAGTAAATAAAGGAAAGGAAAATGTAATGATATCCACAATAGAAGAGCAAGTTCATCGTTTGCTTAAAAAAGCTCTGGATTTACATGCAACGGATATTCATATTGTTCCGAAAGAAAAGACTACCAAAGTTTTCTTCAGACTACAGCACATGCTTAGTTTTCTTTATGACATACCCCATGATCAAAGTAGTCGACTTATATCCCACTTTAAATTTATGGCTGGTTTAGATATAGGTGAAAAAAGAAAACCACAAAGTGGTGCATACTCCACTTTTATCAATGATCTCCCTGTAAGTTTACGATTATCCACTCTTCCAACTTCATTTTCTGAAAGTCTAGTCATTCGAATTCTTCCTCAAGAATCTGCGATCCCGATTGAGCAAGTTGCTTTATTTCCATCTACAACAAAAAAACTGATTGCTTTATTAAAACATGCCCATGGGCTCTTACTATTCACAGGGCCAACGGGTAGCGGGAAATCCACGACTCTATATACGTTGTTGCAGTATTCATCCAAGTGGTTTAAACGGAATATCATTTCGCTTGAAGACCCAATTGAGAGAAACACTTCCGAATTTCTTCAAGTTCAAGTGAATGAAAAAGCAGGTGTATCGTATGCCACCGGGTTAAGAGCCATTTTACGTCATGACCCTGATGTTATTGTAGTGGGGGAAATTAGAGATGAGGAAACAGCGCAGGTCGCTGTTAGGGCAGCCTTGACGGGTCACTTAGTGGTATCTTCATTGCATACTCGAAATGCTAAAGGAGCCATAACACGCTTATTAGAATTAGGTGTGAAGGATTATGAAATAGAACAAGCGTTAATAGGAGTATCTGCCCAAAGACTAATCCAAATCAAATGTCCATACTGTGGAAAAAGATGCACTGTACACTGTCCCTTTTATAAAAGAAAGCGTGCTTGTATTTATGAAATGTTAGCAGGCCAACAGTTGAAAAAAGTAATGAGTGAGATGAATAGCCCTAATCAAGAAGCTTCATACAGGACTCTTAAGGAAGAATTAGCAAAGGGAATGGCGCTTGGCTTTGTGGATGAAGAAGAGTATAAGCGATGGGTATACTCTATTGAGTAGAAATTGGTCTGTGAAGGACCAAGCCCAATTTTATAAGCGGTTAGGGGATTTAATTCAAAATGGCTATCATGTTCAAGAAGCTCTTGAATTTTTTCGCCTAAGTGATTTTCTTTCGAGAAAAAAAGAATGGGGGTTGGCAATCTCTGACTTGAAATCTGGAAAGACCTTATATTCGATTTTAAGGGATTGGAATTTCCACTCTGATTTAATCATTTTTACCATGATTGCAGAACGCCACGGGGACTTGGGTGAAGCATTGGTGAAAGGAAGTGACCTGTTAGTACAGGTGGATACTCATAAAAGTAAAATGAGAAAAATGTGCCTGTATCCACTATTTCTTCTTGTTATCTCATTTGGTCTTTTTGGTTTAATGTGTATTTGGCTGCTTCCTCAATTTGAATCATTGTATAGTCAGTCCACTCTTGAATCTCCGTGGATACTCAAATTACTTCTATTTTTAAAAGATGACTTTCTAACAATTTTTCTTTATCTTACCCTGTTTCTCCTTTTTGTCATTGTAATATCACCCATTTTAAAAAGAAATCTAACATCAACAAAAGTATATTCATTTCTAAGTGCAGTCCCTTTTCTTGGATCGCTCCTAAAACTGTACCAGTCTTATTTCTTTTCCTATCAATGGAGTGTCCTGCTTGAGAAGGGACTCTCATACATTGAGTGTGTCACGTTTATGAAGGAATGGGAAGAGAAACCATTGTATCAAGAAATGTCTATTAGGATGAAAGAAGCCTTATCAAGAGGCGATTCATTGTCAATCATCATAAAAAAGGAAAAGGTATTTTTAAAGGAACTTCCTTTCCTAATTGAACATGGTCAAAAGAATGGGAAGATAGAAAGGGAATTTTCAACATTCTCATCTTTTTGCTTTGAAAAGTTAGAAAAAAAATTAAACACATATAGTTCATTGATTCAACCAGTATGTTTTTCTGCCATTGGCTTAGTGGTTATCCTTTTGTATGTATCTATAATGCTTCCCGTGATACAAATGCTTCAAGGAATCTAAGGAGGTTTGAATATGAAAAATGAAAAGGGATTTACACTTATTGAGATGATGATTGTTCTTTTAATTATCTCGATTTTATTGATCATCACAGTTCCAAATGTAACATCTCATCAGAAAACAATACAGAAAAAGGGATGTGAGGCTTATATCCATTTGGTTGAGGCGCAGGTGCAAGCGTACAAGCTTGATACAGGAGAGTATCCTGATGATTTAACGGTATTATCGGGGAACAAATACCTACCTGCTGAAAACCCGGACTGTGACGATATGATTATTGGAATTGACCCGACTACAGGTCAAGTTTTATTAACTATAGATGATGATGTTTCAGAAGAATAGTTCTAAAGGTTACACCCTAACGGAAATCCTCATTGTTTTCTCCATTTTCCTACTTTGCATTTCCATCTTTCTTTTTTCAGTTTCACCCACAAGTCAACATTTCAAGCAATCTCATTTTATTGAACAGCTAAGAAAGGATATTCAGTTCGCTAAAACTTACTCCATGTCTCGAGCTGCGACTGTAAGAGTGATTTTTACGCCCGCTGAAAACAAATATGCTGTATTAACGGGTGTGGATCATTTTTTAGTGCAAAGAAGTTACGACGATGATATTCAGATGAGTAATAGCAACTTAAGACAGTTTTATTTTCTGCCGAATGGAACGGTTAGTGACTTCGGTTCGTTTGAGCTGATTGTAGGTGGCACGAGGTATCGCTTTGTTATGTATGTGGGGAGAGGAAGAGTGAAAATTGAAAAGATGTGAAAAAGGGTTTTCGTTAGTGGAATCCATAATATCCTTAAGTTTGTGGCTTTTATGTATGTTCATTGTGGTTTCACTCCTTTTTGTCTTTAATAACAAGACAAAAATGGAAAAGGAAATAGATGCCTATTATGTATTAAAAAGGTCTATTATGAAGTTGCATTCCTTAGAACCACAACATTTTATCGAACAAACAGACACTCATACCTATTCAATCTATGTTTCATCAAAGGAGGTTTGTGTTGACCAAGAAGATATTGAGCCTATTTGTCTTACGCTCATTCAAAGATAACAACGGTTTAACCCTAATTGAATCTCTAGTTTCATTTTCGATATGGATGATTATTTGCCATATGTTTTTTGTAGGAATCTTTTTCTTGGCAGAGTTAAATGAAAAGGTAAAACAAAATGAAGAATATGAGTTCTTTGTCTTTTTTGAAGAAATTCAACGTGAGCTATATCTGGCCAATTCAGTAAATGTGTCTACCGCTTCTTTTACTCTTCATTTACCAACTCGTAGTATTTCCTACTCCAAATACAATGACTATGTAAGGAGGAGGGTAAATGGAACTGGACATGAATTGGTTCTTCAAAATGTATCATCGTTTAAAGTGATGGAAGTAAAAGGGAGGTTACTGTGTCAAATAATTTTCTCTAACGGAAAGAAATTAACGAAGGAATGGTTCACTATTCATGAACTGGAGAAATACTCTTTATGAATGATAGGGGAATCATCTATCCGTTTACAGCTATATTTACCATCTTGATCATTTTTGTATCAGTATCCTTTATAGAGCTGTATAGGACTGAAACTAACACAATTAAGGAAATGAAACAAATTGAAATTTTTCAAAGTATGTTAGGTATGACCATTCTTTTTATTGAAGAGGAAGGTGGAGTGGAAAAGGATACGACATTACAGTTTAATGAGGGATATGTAACGGTAAAGGTAAAAGAAGAAGCTAAAGAAAAGATACTCCTAACTATCCAATGTTTTACGTTAGAAGGTGCCACGTACAGTTGGGAGCTGTGGTATGATAAGACCTACAAGATTTGGGAAAATAATTGAGGGAAGTTAGATACCATGGAAACCATTTTTTTAACAGGCTTTATGGGTGCAGGCAAGTCCACAATTGCTAGGCAGTTGGGAAAAAAATTAAACAAACAAGTGGTAGATACAGATCAACTTATTGTCCATAGAGAAGGAAAGAATATTCCGGATATCTTTGCGACGAAAGGGGAAACGTATTTTAGACAATTAGAAACGGAAGTCCTAACCTCACTTGATGCAGAATTAATTGTATCAACCGGTGGGGGTCTTATCGTCAGACCGGAAAACAGAAAATGGATGTTAGAAAATGGTTATGTCATTTTTTTAGATTGCGACATCCAAGAAATTTGGAGACGAATAAATGGAGATAAGGGTAGACCACTAGCAAGAAATCAAGCGGAAGTAACCGCACTATATGAATCCAGGAAACCATTGTATAATCAATGTCATTTCAAGGTTGACACCACACATTTATCTATTGATGCCATCACCGAAACAATCATGAATGAATTAGAAAGTTATTAGATGGTTAAACTAGGAGTGGTAGGTGGTTGTGGTATGTCAATGAATGATTACGTAAAATTCATTACTCAAACATTTGTTCAACATTATGACCAGCCAAAGGAGAAGCGAAAGGAAAAAAGAATTCAGAAGAAGGAACAAAAGGCTCCTTTTCTTGTCAATTGGTTTGGTTTAGTCCCATTTGCGGTTCTCTCTATATTTAAGAGAAAATAAAAAAAGCCCCTTTCTTTTTGGAAAGGGGTTTTAATCTGTTTAATTTAATTGTTGTGTAAATTGTTCAGTTAAGTAATAGAGGCCACCGTTAATTACATCTACCTGTACAATCGGTTCAAATTGTTCTTGGATGGCTTGTTTTTCTTTATAGTAAGTTTCGGGGTATTCATCTAGTCCCTCATAGAAATGGTCTAATAATTTCTGGTCTTGCTCCCATCTTTCACGTGCTTCTTTCGCCCACGTATCATCTTGTCCCTGTACATGCTGTTCAATTAACTGTTTAATCCGATTCATTCCACTCTGTGGTTTAATGATAGGTGAAAGCGTAAAGGAGAAATCAGGAATTTTCGTGGACATATCTAGCCTTTCAATGGAATAATGAAAGTCCTTTACCATTTTTCCTGAAATCAGATGTAATCCAATCGAGTGAAACTCATCTCGTTTTCGGTCACACTGATAAGACACCTTAATATTTAAGCCTAGCCATGGATGCAGCGGGATATGTTGTTGGGTGGTGCCTTTGACGGTTTGAAAAAGACGAACAAAGGAAGACAGCTTTTTCGTCACCTGAAAAATCTGATGGAGTCTAGGTGAGCCAAAATGAATCAACTCTCCCTTTAATTCTTCAGGAGCCATTTTTTGATCAGTAATAAAAGTAACCTTCATGGGGTTTGGTACGCCACCAGTTTTTTCTAAGTAGTGCCAATAAAATGGTCTGTTCATCAACTCTTTATCCATATCAATCGTAAGCTGGATTGTTAGATGACCAGGGCTTTCTTCAGCTAGTTCACATTGATTTAAAAGGAAAAACCTTTTTAAATATTGTTTAATTTCCGCTTGCTGCATGCTGAGATTCACCTCTCTTCATCGAATCTGCAAACTCGACCATGGATTGAAGGTTTTCGAGCTTAATTTTCATTTCACCCTCATTCGCAGATTGGCCAAAAATGTCTTCTAAGTGATCCTCAATTTTTCCAAATTCCATTCGAGTCAGGATATCATCTAACTCACCTACAATTCGCTCGAACAGTTGGATTTTTTCGTATAACAGTTTTAAAATATGCTCTTCCACCGTTCCTTTAGTTGCGAAGTTATATATCTTTACATCTTGTTCTTGTCCGAGTCGATGAATCCTTCCGATTCTTTGTTCAAGACGCATCGGATTCCATGGGAGGTCAAAATTGATGATATGGTGACAGAATTGAAGGTTAATCCCTTCTCCACCTGCTTCTGTAGCAATCAAGACATCGGCTTGATTTTTAAATAGCTCTTTCATCCAATCTTTTTTACCACGTTTAAAGCCACCTCGGAAAGGCACAGACTTAATTCCATGTTGCTTAAAGAACCATTGTAAATAAAGCTGAGTTGCTCGATATTCAGTAAAAATAATGACTTTATCATTGATTTCTTTTATTAGCTTTAGTGCTTGTTCAGCTTTTGAGTTCGTTTGAATGGCCTGAATTTTTTCCATTAAGCTAGAGACTCTTGTTTGTAGCAATTCACTTGGTTCTTCTTGTTTTTTCAGCATATTGCAGAGAGTGTAATAGACGGCTTCTCTACTTGAACATGCTTCTCGCTGTAGAGTCACTACTGAAAACCCGCTTCCAGCAGCTAAAGAATCATCACTTCGCAAATGTGTTACAGAATCATATAAGTCTTGTTCTTCCGGTGTAAGGGTAATTGGGACTGTTTCTACGTGGCGTTTCGTCCATTCAATACCTGTGTCTGACCTGCGATTTCGAATCATGACCTTGTTCACTAATTCTTTTAAGTGTGCATCACTATTGAGAGAGCGTGCATCCTGATTGTAGTTTTCCATAAAATCAGCAAGGCTCCCTAGATGGCCAGGTTTTAGTAGTGAGACTAAATTAAAGATTTCTTCAATTTTATTTTGAATGGGGGTTGCAGTTAAAAGTAAACAAAACTTCTTTTTTAATTGCTGTACAAATTCATAGTTTTTGGTTTTATGATTTTTTAATTTATGAGCCTCGTCAATAATGACCATGTCATATTGGAGGTCTAATATTTTTTCGCGATGTGGAGACCGTTTTGCGGTATCTATAGATGTGATCATTACATCTACTTGGTCCCAAGCATAGCTCTTTCTATGAATAATGGCTGGTATATAAAACTTCTGATTTAACTCTTGAGACCATTGGGATACAAGTGAAGCAGGAACGAGAATAAGAACCTTCTTGACTAAACCTCTAATCATATACTCTTTCAAAATGAGTCCAGCTTCAATTGTTTTTCCTAGACCGACTTCATCTGCCAAAATTGCTTTACCGTTCATATGTTCAACCACTTGCTTTGCAACTTCCAGTTGGTGTGGTAGGGGAGTTAGGTTTGGTAGAAACCTAGGGGCTTGAAGTCCTTCAAAGCTAGGAATAGAGGTATGATGCTCTGACTCGAGAGCAAGCTTTAGCATATCCCAGCTACCCCAAGGCCCGTCATCATCCAATCTTTTTAAGAAGTCTTCTTGCCAATTTTGCTTCCAAACAAGCTTCCAATCCATATGTCTGTTCCTCCTCAAAAATGATTGATTCCCTCTCCTTTAGATGATAGGATTGTAGTAGCTTCGAAAGTTTTTTGAATTCTACAACGTGTCTTTTGAACAACATTATCTAGTATGTCCAAAAGCCAAACTTTTTAATATATGCGAATGACAGCAAGGGGAGAGACCACACAGAAAAGAGAAATCGTGATCTGATGTGGCGCCGAAGGAGCAAGCGGGTTTCGTGAATCTCTCAGGCAAAAAGACTTTTGCTCGACGCAGCTCTGGAGAGTGCCTTTCATTGGATAGAACTTATTCCAAGAATGGCCACCAAAGAGGAAACCCGTGAACTCGATTCACGGTAAACTTTCAGGTTCCAGGACAGAGCCTTCTCATTAAAAATGGGATGGCTCTTTTTTCTTGTTCTTTCAGAATAGTTAAAATTATTCCAAAATAGTTAACAAGTTAAAAGGGCTAGTAGGATTCAAGGAGCTTTTATTCTTATAAATTTTTAAAACGTTTACAAGGGAGGAACTAATATGTCTGCTTTAAAACGTACACCCCTTTTTGAATCGTACGGTGGAGCCAAAACGATTGATTTTGGAGGCTGGGATTTACCTGTTCAATTTTCTAGCATAAAAGAAGAGCATGAAGCTGTTCGAACAAAAGCTGGATTATTTGATGTTTCTCACATGGGCGAAATCACAGTAAAAGGTCCTAATAGTCTAGCATACTTGCAAAAACTATTAACCAACGATGTTTCAAAAGTTAAACCTGGAGGAGCACAATATTCTGCTATGTGCTACGAAGATGGTGGGACAGTTGATGACCTTCTAGTTTATATGTTGGATGAAAACGACTATCTATTAGTTGTAAATGCTTCTAACATTGAAAAGGACTATGAATGGATGCTTACGCAAAAATTCGGAGATGTTGAGATTGAAAACGTATCTGAAACTCTCGCTCAATTGGCCATCCAAGGACCAAAAGCAGAGGAGATTCTTCAAACAATCGTGGAAGGTACGAACCTTGCAGATATTCGTTTCTTTAAGTTCAGAGAGAACGTACAAGTTGCAGGTGTATCTTCTTTAGTTTCTAGAACAGGTTATACTGGTGAAGATGGTTTCGAAATATATTGCCATGCAAACGACGCAGCTTCCCTGTGGAATGCTATCATACAAGCGGGTGAACCATTTGGCTTAGTTCCTTGTGGATTGGGTGCACGTGACACATTACGCTTTGAAGCAAACCTTCCTTTATACGGACAAGAATTATCAAAAACAATCACCCCGATTGAGGCTGGGATTGGTTTTGCCGTTAAGGTTCAAAAAGAAATGGACTTTAACGGAAAAGAAACTTTAAAGAAACAAAAAGAAGAAGGACCAGCTCGTAAACTTGTTGGAATTGAAATGGTAGACCGTGGCATTCCACGAACTGGTTATCCTGTGTATGCACAAGATGAACAAATCGGTGAAGTGACAACAGGTACGCAATTACCAACATCAAAAAGAAATGTTGGAGTTGCTCTTGTGAATGCGGAACATTCTGAAGTAGACCAAGAGCTATTTGTTGAAATCCGTGGTAAAAAAGTGAAAGCAGTAGTTGTTCCATTACCTTTTTACAAAAGACCGAAGAACTAAAAGGGGTGTATATACCATGAAGCATCGTTACTTACCAATGACTGAACAAGATCAAAAGGAGATGTTAGCAGCAATCGGTGTTGATTCTGTTGACGCTCTATTCGAAGACATTCCTGAAAAGGTTCGTTTTAACCGTGAATACAATATTAAAAAAGCAACTAAAGAGCCAGAACTAACAAAAGAACTACTTGCATTAGCTGGTAAAAATGCGAACTTAAAGGATTACGCATCTTTCCTTGGGGCGGGTGTGTATGATCACTACATCCCTTCTATTGTAGACCATGTAATCTCTCGTTCTGAATTTTATACCGCTTATACGCCATACCAACCTGAAATTTCACAAGGTGAACTTCAAGCTATCTTTGAATATCAAACGATGATTTGTGAATTAACAGGAATGGATGTAGCCAACTCATCTATGTATGATGGTGGTACAGCTTTAGCTGAAGCTGCGATGTTAAGTGCAGGACAAACTAGAAGAAAGAAAGTGCTTGTCTCTAGTGCAGTACATCCAGAATCAAGAGCTGTTTTAAGTACGTACGCAAAAGGACAATACATTGAAGTTCAAGAGATTCCCACAAAAGATGGTGTAACAGATGTTGACGCACTTAAAGAAATGGTGACGGATGAAGTAGCAGCTGTTATTGTTCAGTACCCAAACTTCTTCGGTCGAATTGAATCACTTCAAGAGATGTCCGATCTAACACATGAGCAAAAGGCATTATTCGTTGTATCTAGTAACCCATTAGCACTGGGTGCTCTTACACCACCGGGCCAATTTGGAGCAGATATTGTCATCGGAGATGCGCAACCGTTTGGTATTGCAAGTAACTTTGGTGGTCCACACTGTGGTTATTTTGCCGTAACAAATAAGTTGATGAGAAAAGTTCCTGGTAGATTAGTAGGACAAACGGTTGATGAAAATGGCAAACGAGGTTTCGTTTTAACTCTTCAAGCTCGTGAGCAACATATACGTCGTGACAAAGCGACTTCAAATATCTGTTCAAACCAGGCTCTTAATGCACTTGCTGCTTCTGTTGCCATGACAGCTTTGGGTAAAAAAGGTGTGAAAGAGATGGCTTGGGCGAATATCCAAAAAGCTCATTATGCGAAACAACAGTTAAAAGCTAATGGTGTTAATGTGGTTTGGGAAGGACCAAACTTCAACGAATTTGTAGTTGAACTTCCTATTTCTGTGAAAGAAGCAAACAAGAAGCTACTTGATAAAGGAATGATCGGTGGTTATGACCTAAGTCGTGACTACAGCGACCTAGACCGTCATATGCTGGTAGCTGTCACTGAAATTCGTACAAAAGAAGAAATTGACAACTTTGTTTCTGAACTGGGGGTTATTCAAAATGGCTAATCAAGAGTTAAAGTTAATTTTTGAACAATCGAAGCCTGGTCGTATTGGCTTTAGTTTACCAGAATTGGATGTACCCGCAGTTAGCGAGGAAGAGCTAATTCCGGAAAGCTATATTCGTAAAGACGAACCAAATCTTCCAGAAGTTGCTGAATTAGATATCATGAGACACTACACAGCTCTTTCTAAGCGCAATCATGGTGTCGATTCCGGATTTTATCCTCTAGGTTCTTGTACGATGAAATACAATCCAAAAGTAAACGAAGATGTAGCTCGTTACGCTGGATTTGCTCACGTTCACCCTCTTCAAGAAGAAGAGACTGTTCAAGGTGCAATGGAGCTTATGTATGACCTCCAAGAACATTTAAAAGAAATCACAGGTATGGATGAAGTGACCCTTCAACCTGCTGCAGGAGCTCATGGTGAGTGGACTGGATTGATGATGATTCGTGCTTTCCACGAAGCAAATGGAGACACAAATCGTACAAAGGTTATCGTTCCTGACTCTGCACATGGAACAAACCCTGCATCTGCTACTGTAGCTGGATTAGAAACCATTACAGTTAAGTCAGATGAAAATGGACTTGTTGATTTAGAAGATTTGAGAAGAGTAGTAGGGGAAGATACGGCAGCTCTTATGCTAACAAACCCAAACACTCTTGGACTATTTGAAAAGAATATCCTAGAGATGGCTGAGATTATTCATGGTGCAGGTGGTAAGTTGTACTATGATGGTGCTAACCTGAATGCGGTTCTTTCAAAGGCACGCCCTGGCGACATGGGATTTGACGTTGTTCACTTAAACTTGCATAAAACCTTTACAGGGCCACATGGTGGTGGTGGACCAGGTTCAGGTCCAGTAGGAGTAAAAGCAGATCTTATCCCATTCCTACCGAAGCCAGTTCTTGTAAAGAAAGACGAAAAGTTTGTATTTGAATACGATCGTCCTCAATCCATTGGTCGAGTGAAGCCTTACTACGGTAACTTCGGTATCAACGTTCGTGCTTACACGTACATCCGCACAATGGGTCCAGATGGACTAAAAGCAGTAACGGAAAATGCAGTATTAAATGCAAACTATATGATGAGAAGACTAGCGCCTTACTTTGACCTTCCATACGACCAACATTGTAAGCATGAGTTCGTATTAAGTGGTAAGCGTCAAAAGAAACTAGGTGTTCGTACGTTAGATATCGCGAAGAGACTATTAGACTTCGGTTACCATCCACCAACCATCTACTTCCCATTGAATGTGGAAGAGTGTATGATGTTTGAGCCAACTGAGACTGAGTCAAAAGAAACGCTAGATGACTTCATCGAAGCTATGATCCAAATCGCAAAAGAAGCAGAAGAAACACCAGAGGTTGTGCAAGAAGCACCTCATACAACTGTTATTAAGCGTCTGGACGAAACAATGGCTGCTAGAAAGCCAGTGTTGCGTTACATGGCAGAATAAATAGAAGGTTAAATTCCTTTTTTCCTACAATACAGTTAAATAACACGTAAATTTGCGGCCCCACTCGTTTGGAGTGGGGCTGCTTTTTTTGTGGTCATTTTAATCATAATGCCAAGTTTACTGGAAACAAACTTTACAGGTCCTTTACACTTCATTAACATTGTTCCATTATAATTTTTTCTAGAAGGAAATAATTATATATTCGGGGGTTTTTTTTTGAAGAAAGCAAGTTCGCATAACATCAGTCAAAAAGAAAATATTGGAGATTTACTTAAAAGCTTTTTAAAAAGGTTAAATCTGAGCACCCGTTTGTTCTTACTATTTGTGATTCTATTCATTTCGTCTATTGTTATAGTAGGCGTTAGCTCTTATATGAAAGCGAAAGAGTTGACGATGGAATCAATTGAAAATAGGTTGGTTAGAGAAGTCGAATTAATGGGGTATATAACACAAAACTTGAAGTTTGTTTATGTTAGTGATGAAGATTATTTTATGCAGCAGGTTGAAGTGAATATCCGTCAACAGCAAAGCAAACTTGAAACAGATGGAATCAAGTCAGAATTTTTTTACATAAAGAATAATGAAGTAGTTCCTTCAAAAATAAGTGAAGGGGAAGTTCCTGCCTTTTCAAAGGAGTTTATAACTAATATAGCTACATCCAAAAATGGAGTATTACATGAGAGTATAGACAATAAGGATTATACAATCGTATTTCAAGATATGGAACAAATTAACGGTATTTACGTTATGCTTATTCCAACACATTCCTATATGGAAGACGTTAGTCAAATGGGATACTTTACATTATTCGTTATATTGGTTAGTACTATAATCATCTCTATTTTAATCATTCTATTTGTAAGGACATTAACTAAGCCACTTAATACGTTGCGTAAAACAATGCTTGAAGTTCGTGACGGGAACTTAAACCCTTCAGTGGAAATCAATACAACAATACCAGAGATTATATCCTTACATGAAAGTTATAATGCGATGATTGGGCAAATGAGTGAAATACTTTTTGAACTAAAGAGTACAACAATAGAAGTAGAAACAAAAGGAAAGGAATTAAAGGACTCTTCAAAATATAACCTCGAATCTAGTCGACAATTAATTTCTGCAATTGATGCTGTTCGACTGGGTGCAGAACAGACAGCTAGTAGTTCAGATATTAATGTAAATAGTTTTAGAACAATGAAATATCAGATAGTAGAAATGATGAATAATATGAAAGAAGTTTATAAAAGTTCAGAAAATATGAACCTCTCCTCAAAACGTGGTGAGAAAAATATGACTGAACTAATTTCAATGATTCATACCTTTGAAAAGGATTTCGACCAATTGACCCAAACTATTAAAGATGTTAACGATTATTCATTTTCTATTACAAAACTAGTTGAGTTAGTAAAAGGAATTGCAGAGAGAACGAAACTATTAGCCCTTAACGCAACAATAGAAGCTGCACGAGCAGGTGAATCTGGAAAAGGGTTTGCTGTAGTAGCAAGCGAGGTACGAAAATTAGCAGAACAATCAGCCAACGCTACTTTAGAAATTTCTAAGACAATATCAAGTATGGAGGCTGTTACAGTTGGAGCTACACAAGAGTTTGAACAAATTCTTACCAAAATAAACGGAACTTTATCAACAGCAAATGAATCGAAATATTCAATTGCTGAAATGATGCAAGAAATTTCTAGTGTTAGTACTAAATTAGAAGGAATGCAAGAAGAACTAAAAGGTCTTGAAAGTCTATTGCCGGACCTAGAATTAGCTGCAGATAGCTTTTCTACGGTGTCTCAGGAGACATTAGAAAGAACGGAGGAAATGCTTACCGTTAGTGTGAACCAGGTTAGATATTTAGAGGAAACAGATATGATTGGTTTAAAGCTTAATCAGTTATCTAATTCACTATCTAATTTAACTCAAAAATTTAAAGTCGATTAAAGGGTTATCTCTTTTGGTTGCAAAATGCTCAGGGCATTATTGCTCCGAGCATTTTTATGTTAATTTATTTATTATTTTCATTACAAATGTCTAAGGAACCTTTCAGGGGCTTCTAAAAATTGTTTGGTCAGTTGAACATGTTCCAGTTCCTCAAACTCCCTTTCCATCAACCCATCATCTTCTAAAGAATATATTTGAGCATTCGGCGTCGCCATTAGAATAGGAGAATGGGTTGAAATGATAAACTGACTCCCTTCCTCAACTCCTTCTAAGAGCATTCTAATAAAGGCCATTTGTTTAATAGGAGATAATGGGGCTTCCGGCTCATCGAGTATGTACAGACCACGTGGATGAAGCTGAGACCTGAAGAAATCCAAAAATTTTTCTCCGTGAGAGCGGACGTCTAATCCATCCCCATATCTTTGCTTCAAATCATACAGTGTTCTGTTATGTGGTTGGGATGCTAACCCTTTTACATAATCAGATCTGTCTTTGTAGTCAACTTCAATTCTTTTTAGTTCTGCTTCAGCTTCTTCAATCATGGTGCGTACTCTTCTCGAAAAAGATATGAAGTCCTCTGCTCGAAGAAAAAAGCCACGGTTTGTTTTCGTTTTATACGTTGCTTTGAAGGTTTTGGCTAAATCCTGGCCAGCTCTCATATCATGGTTGTTATCTATATCGTTCGCACCTATAAGATTTCGATTGGTGACGCAGGCAAGACCGTTTAAAAGGGTTGACTTACCAGTTCCATTTTCTCCAACCAAGATCGTTACGGGTGATTCAAAATTTAGTAAAGACAACTGTGAGAATATTGGTAATGAATGAGGATATTGTGTTTGATTTGTTGGTTTGTATTGAATGGATGTCAAAAACAAGTTAACCTCTCCCTATATGTAAAGAAAAAACCTTCAGTTGTACGCTGAAGGTTTTCTAAGTTAGTTAATTTTTATGCTTGATTTTACCTGACCATTTTTTAAATCCGCCTTGAAGATGGCTAAGGTCACGATAGCCTTTTCGATACAACGTACGAGCTGCACGACCACTACGAGCGCCACTTTGGCAGTATAGATAAACAGGTTTATCCGGACGAATTTCTTTCATTCTCATTTTTAACTGAGATAGAGGTATGTTTCTAGCACCTAAAATATGTCCACCTTCATATTCTTTCGGTTCACGTACATCAATCAATTGAGATTTACGGTAACCGGAAATAAACTCATCTTGTGTAAGAGTTTTTACGATTTTCTTTTGTGTAAAGTAGTTGAATAATGTGTAAGCAATAATTGCTCCTAACACGACGAGCAAAGCGATCATGAAAAAGTCCCCCTTCAAACTCTCTAAGACAAAATATCACTAAAAACTATTATATAGTGGTACAAAAAAAAGAGCAAAGGAATCGTTATATTTTTGTTTTTTCGCCAATGTTTGATAGACTAAAGAGCGTGAAGTTTTACATAATAGGTATAATCCAATAGATGAAAAAGGTTTGTAGAAAGAGGAGAAACAGCAATGACAAAGGAAACATGGCGATTTATTGACACAGGTTTTCAATCACCTTCTTATAATATGGCACTAGACGAGGCTCTATTAGACTGGAATAGTGAAGAGAAAATTCCACCGACCATTCGGTTTTATGGTTGGAATCCTCCAACCCTATCGGTAGGATATTTTCAAAAGGTTGAAAAGGAAATTAACATGGCTGCTGTAAAAGAGTTCGGATTGGGATTTGTAAGAAGACCAACTGGTGGTCGAGGAGTTCTTCATGAGCATGAACTTACGTATAGTGTCATAGTTTCAGAAGATCATCCTGAGATGCCAGCTTCCGTTACCGAAGCATACCGTGTGATCTCTGAAGGAATTTTACAAGGCTTTCGCAATTTAGGGTTAGATGCCTATTTTGCTGTTCCTCGCACAGATGAAGAGAAAGCAGCGCTTAAAAATCCACGGTCTTCTGTTTGCTTCGATGCCCCAAGCTGGTATGAGCTTGTGGTGGAGGGGAGAAAAGTGGCTGGAAGTGCCCAGACCAGACAAAAAGGGGTCATTTTACAGCACGGGTCAATCTTGCTTGACTTAGATGAAGATAAACTGTTTAGTTTATTTAATTATCCAAGTGATAGAGTCAAAGAAAGAATGCAAAAAGCCTTTAAAAATAAAGCTGTAGCAATCAATGAAATTTCTAGTAGACGAATTGAATTAGAAGAGGCTAAAGAGGCTTTTAAAAAGGGATTTGAAGAAGGCTTGAATATTACATTAGAAGAATACACCTTAAGTGATGAGGAAGACGCTTTTGTACGAAAGCTTGCTAAGGAACGCTATGAAAGTGACGATTGGAACTTTAAGCGATAATAGTATATGAAAGAGGGCCATACTCTGAAGTGGAGGATGGTTCTCTTTTACTTTTGGATATCTTTTCCACAGTTGAGAACGAACGAAAATTTTCTTGCAACCATCAAAATAATGGATTATTTAGGTAAATCATTTCTTATCTCTATGAATCTCTTTTTTTCTCCATTTTCTACTCTTTCTTTCGTTTGACAAAATCCGACGATTATGGATAAATCACAATATATAGTATGAATAAAAAATAGTTAATACTATATATTGTAATGAGAGAATCTATTATGATATGGTAATAGAGAACTTAATAGTAAAGAAAAGAGAGGGAGCTGAAGTATGCTTGCGACCGAAAATAAAAAAATGGTCAATGTTGAGAGGTTAAACAAGGACATTGCGATTTTTCCTCCAGTGCACCCTATAACACCTGAGATGAAAACAACACATAGAGGGGTATCGAGGCTGGTCATGCTCGATCGTTATTCCTTTAAAGACACCGAGAAAATTACCTTAACCGAAGGAGATTTTGTCGTTTTAACGATAAAAGAAGATCCCAAGTTTCCAGCTAGAGGATTAGGCTACATAGAATCTATTAACTGGGAAGAGAAGAAAGCAACGGTATATGTGGAAGATGAATATCGTGGAGTGTTGGAAAAAGAAGATGAAATTCAAACCGGATTGATTGTTCGCTCCTTAGACGTTATTGAAAAGCCACTAGAAATCTATTACGAGCAAATTGCGAAACGAGTGGCGGCTGGATTATCGTCAGTCGAAGTAACAGAAGAAAAGCAAAATGAGTGGTTTGAAAAGTTCTACTCTGAGCTAGCATCCATGAACTTTGTACCAGCTGGACGTGTGTTATATGGAGCTGGTTCCGAAACGGAAGTTACCTACTTTAACTGTTATGTGATGCCTTTCGTTCAAGATTCTCGTGAAGGAATCTCTGAACATCGTAAACAAGTAATGGAAATCATGAGCCGTGGTGGAGGAGTTGGAACGAACGGTTCCACACTAAGACCACGTAACACCCTGGCTAAAGGCGTAAATGGAAAATCATCTGGATCGGTTTCTTGGTTGGATGATATTGCGAAGTTGACGCATTTGGTGGAGCAGGGTGGTTCGCGCCGTGGCGCTCAAATGATCATGATGTCTATTACGCATCCGGACATCATCGAATTCATCATCTCAAAAATGCAAAATCCAAGAATACTTCGATTCTTGATTGAAAATACAAAAGATGAACAAATCAAAAAAGCTGCACAGGACAAGCTCAAGTTCACTCCTTTCACTGAGCAAGAAAAAGCGATGTATCAAAGCATAGTGAACTACAAGGGTATACCTGGATACGGTGGATTTTCCGAAGCAATTATCCGTGATGCTGAAGAGAAATTAAAAACAGGTGGAACATACGCTGTACACAATCCAGAGTTTTTAACAGGTGCAAACATCTCCGTTTGTTTAACGAATGAGTTTATGGAAGCAGTTGAAAACAATGATGTATTTGCGCTTCAGTTTCCTGATGTAGAATCTTATAACCAAGAAGAAATGATGATTTACAACGAACAGTGGCATGAAGTTGGAGACGTCCGTGAGTGGGAAAAACGTGGCCATAAAGTTCGAACATATCGCAAAATCCAAGCTCAAGAGCTTTGGAACTTAATTAACATTTGTGCTACTTACTCTGCTGAGCCGGGCATTTTCTTTATTGATAATGCGAATGAAATGACGAATGCTAAGAGCTATGGACAGCAGGTTGTAGCGACGAATCCGTGTGGTAGAGTGGCTTAAATTGCCTCACGTAAAAAACTGCGGAATGAAGCGGGGAAACCTGAGATGGCAACCCGAACCGAAGGCTGATGGTAAAAAGTCAGTCAGGGGCAACGCATACGAACTGAACCTCATAGTTGAGAATATAATGTTCGCACGAGGCCGCAGCACCAATAGGTGAAAAGATATGCTGAGCTTACAGGAACTCAACTGTAAGAACTAACGGATAAAAAGCCGTTAGGATAACAATTAACTGGAACAACCACTTGCACCATATTCAGTCTGTAACCTTGCAGCGGTTAACTTAGCTGAGATGGCTGATAAAGAAACCAAAACTGTGAACTTTGACAAATTAAAGCGCACGGTTGAAATCGGAACAAGAATGCAAGATAACGTTATTGATGCAACACCTTATTTCTTAGAGGAGAATAAGAAGCAAGCACTTGGTGAACGCCGGGTTGGACTTGGCGTCATGGGCTTACATGATCTTCTCATCTACTGTGAAACAGAGTATGGTTCTGAAGAAGGAAACAAACTTGTAGATGAAGTATTCCAAACGATTGCTGAAACAGCATACAGAACTTCAGTTGAGATTGCCAAAGAAAAGGGAAGCTTCCCATTCTTGGTTGGCGAAAACGAAGTAGAAACCAACCGTCTAAGAAATGCTTTCACAAACACAGGCTTTATGAAAAAAATGCCTGAAAATGTGAAAAAGGATATTGAAGAATATGGAATTAGAAATTCGCATTTGTTGACTGTGGCTCCTACGGGAAGCACCGGGACAATGGTTGGGGTATCAACAGGTCTTGAACCTTACTTCTCTTTCTCATATTTCAGAAGCGGTCGCTTAGGTAAGTTCATTGAAGTGAAAGCGGACATCGTTCAAGAATATCTTGATGCAAATCCAGGAGCAGATCCAAACAATCTACCGCACTGGTTTGTATCCGCAATGGAGCTTTCTCCAGAAGCTCACGCTGACGTACAATGTATCATCCAAAAGTGGATTGATAGTTCGATCAGTAAAACCGTTAACGCACCAAAAGGCTATACAGTTGAACAAGTGAAAAAAGTATATGAGCGCCTTTACAAAGGTGGAGCAAAAGGTGGAACGGTATATGTCGATGGTAGCCGTGATGCTCAAGTTCTTACATTAAAAGCAGAAGAAAACAGCTTCGAGGAGCAATTAGAGCTTCTCGAAGAAGAACCGAAAAAAGTGGTACTTGTTGATACCATTCAAGACCTGAGATCAACAAGCGTTACGATCGGTTCAGAAGTTGGTAACACATGCCCGGTTTGCCGTAAAGGTACGGTAGAAGAAATCGGAGGATGTAACACATGTACGAACTGTAATGCGCAATTAAAGTGTGGATTATAAAATGATTGAGAACCGTCCTTATTATCAGGGCGGTTCTTTGTATTTCCGAGGAATTGTGCCCCGAAAACCGGAAATTCATCAATTTGGGTAACAATACTCGAAGTATCGTTCCCGTAAAACTGTAATTCCATCAATTTAAGTAACAATACTCTAAGTATCATCCCCGTAAAAATTGGATTTCATCATTTAAGGTATCAATACTAAACGGAACCATCGCCAACACACTCCTTGGCTCCCCAAAAATAAAAATGGTCTAAATCCCCCACCTCCCCATTAAAAATGTACCAAGAGATTTTTTTAGGAGTGGGGCCGGTGTACATTGACGGAGTATTTTCAGGTGGTGGCATTAAAGGATTTGCTCTTATCGGTGCTTATGAGGCAATTGAAGCTCGAGGGCTTCAATTTAAACGCTTAGCAGGAACGAGTGCAGGGTCAATTGTGGCTGGCCTGATAGCAGCAGGGTATACCAGCCAAGAAGTCTATCAACTTCTTGATGAATTAGACGTAAAGAAACTCCTGGATGAAAGAAAAAGCTGGTTACCAGGGCCACTAGCCAAATGGCTCCATCTATATTGGAAACTAGGATTATATAAAGGCAAATATTTAGAAATATGGTTAGAGGAAAAGCTACGAATAAAAGGAATAAGGACGTTTAAAGACTTACCTCCACAGACCCTAAGAATCATTGCATCCGATCTCAGCAACGGTAAAATGCTAGTTTTACCTGATGACTTAGAAAAATACGGAATCCCTTGGTGGTCCTTCTCGGTTGCGAAGGCCATCCGAATGAGTTGCTCTCTTCCCTTCTTTTTTGAACCTATAAAACTTTATACTGGGGACGGCACAAACATTATTGTAGACGGAGGGGTATTAAGTAACTTTCCGATGTGGCTATTTGACAAGGAGAATGTAAAAAAGGTCCGACCTGTTCTCGGAATTAAATTAAGTGAAAGCTTCCAAGACCATGAAAGACATCAGATAAACAATGGGATTCAAATGTTTGAAGCCATATTTGAAACCATGAAAGATGCTCATGATGCTCGTTATATTTCTAGGAAGCATGAGAAAAATATAATCTTTATTCCAACTAAGGGTGTCCTTACAACAGAATTCAATCTATCTGAAAAAGATAAACTAGCACTTATTCAATTAGGAAAAGATCGTGCAGCAGAATTTTTAAAAAGATGGGCATACTAAAAGCCTCTTTCTAGTAATTAGAAGGAGGCTTTATCTTTTTTCTTCCCCTTTTTACCTTCTATCACGGTTAAGTGAGAAGCTGCCGATTTCTTTTTTGTATGAATAGCCTTTTTAAAGCTTGATTTAGAGAGGGAGCGGTTTTTTTGATTGCTTTGTTCTTCACGCATTTTCATCCGTTTCTTGGATTGCTTAGCGGCCTTCATAAATGCTTGGTGTTCTTTACGGTTACGCGTTCCAGTACCTCTAAACCTTGTAACGATAAAAATAAAAAGTGCAGCCATTAGCACTGTAATGAGCAAGCTTCTAAAAAGCTGAGACGGATCTGTAAGTAGAAAGCTCATAACCCCAAGGATTGCTAATGCGATTAGACTATAAAACAACCATTTCTTCCATGGACTCAAGAAAGCCACCTCCTTACAAGCATGTTAGGCTTTTTTTAACCATTTTAAACGTATAATCATTCTTTTATGCAAGTTCTTTACAATCTGGCGTATTCTTTTTCATAAAAATGACTTTCTAATGTAAAGAAATAAAACTTATTTGAGTTCAGAGTTTACATTGTTCTTAAGTCTATTTTACAGGAGAACGTTAAATTCCTCCATAGAAAACCGCAAAATGAAAATGTTTCAAATGATGTTGGACATACTATAGTTGGAGGTGTTTATATGTCAGAGAATACTGAAGAAAAAAAGAAGGATCCTAAACTAGAGCAAAACAAAAAAGAAGAGCCGATGTCTCTCGTTGCCATGTCTGCTGTTATTGGGTTATGTGGGGGCTTATTCTGGAGTCTAGTTGGTTATCTTGCCTATTGGTTTTCTTTTACTGAAGTTAGTCCCAGAGTTGTTCTAGAACCAATTGCTGTTGGCGACTGGAAAAATTCCTGGCTTGGTGTGGTCATTTCACTTGGTATGTTGTCAGTGTTTTCAATGGGCGCAGCATTAGTATATTATGTCGCGTTAAAGAAGTTTAAACGAATGTGGATAGGGATTGCCTATGGTCTGCTCCTCTTTGGTGTTATCTTTTTCATATTAAATCCAATCTTCCCTAGTATAAAACCGATTCGTGATATCGATTGGTATACATGGGTTACAAGTGCTTGTTTATATGCACTATATGGTCTATTTATTGGATATTCTATTTCATATGAAGCAAATGAGATGAGAGTTGAAAAAGAAACTGAGGTTTCACACTAATGCATAGATGTTTCAAAATAAGAAAGTATGTTAGAATGTTCTTAATTGAACATTCTTTTTTACATAGGAGAGCATATGAAACGAATTGTGGTTTTAAACGGTCCAAATTTGAATCTGCTTGGTAGCAGGGAAGTTTCCGTATATGGTTCGACCACACTGAAGGATATTGAAAATAGTTTAAGGGATTTAGCAGATACTAATGGTGTGGAATTGGACTTTTGGCAGTCCAATCATGAAGGTCAGATCATTGATTGGTTGCATGATAGTAATTCGGAAGAGACAATTGGTGTCATAATCAATCCTGGAGCCTTTACTCACTATAGTTATGCCATCCGGGATGCAGTGGCTGCTATTCGTCCACCTGTTATTGAAGTACATATTTCGAATGTTCATGCGAGAGAGAGCTTCCGACACCATTCCGTCATTGCACCGGTTTGTGAAGGTCAAATTTTGGGTTTAGGAGTTAAAGGGTACAAGCTAGCATTTCAATCATTTTTTCTATAGGGGGAGGCAGTTTTATGGAAAAGGTACAAAAATTTCAATCCATACTTAGCCAACATGGTGTAGATGGAATGCTGATTACTAGTACACACAATAGAAGATATCTATCTAACTTTACTGGATCAGCAGGAGCAGTTCTAATAACAGAAGATAAGGCATTATTTATCACTGATTTTCGCTATGTGGAACAAGCTGGAAAACAATGTGAAGGTTTTGAAGTAGTTCAGCATAGTGCTTCTATCCATGCAGAAGTTGGGGAACAAGCTAAAAAGCTAGGGATTCAAAAACTAGGATTTGAAGAGCAACACGTGACATTCTCTGAATATAAGCTACTTCAAAATAATGTAGATGCGGAACTGGTTCCTGTATCCAATGCGGTTGAAAAGTTGCGCTTGATTAAGTCTGAGGCAGAGATTAAGATATTAAAGGATGCAGCAGACATTGCAGATGCTGCTTTTAAGTATATACTAGATGTGATTAAACCTGGGAAAACTGAACTCGAAGTTTCGAATGAGTTAGAGTTTTTCATGAGAAAAAGTGGAGCAACATCTTCATCTTTTGATATTATTGTTGCATCTGGTGCACGTTCAGCACTACCACATGGTGTAGCTAGCGATAAAGTAATTGAAAAGGGCGACTTTGTAACCCTTGATTTTGGGGCACTTTATAAAGGATACGTTTCGGATATTACGAGAACAGTGTCAGTGGGAGAGCCTGCTGCTGAGTTGAAAGAAATATATGATATCGTATTAGAATCCCAGCTCCGCTCCATGGATGGTATAAAGCCAGGTATGACTGGTAAACAAGCTGACGCCATTGCAAGAGATTATATTACAGAAAAAGGTTATGGGGAATACTTTGGACATTCATTAGGTCATGGAATTGGACTTGAAGTTCATGAAGGACCAGGACTTTCTTTCCGTTCAGACATAGTATTAGAACCAGGCATGGTTGTTACTGTGGAACCTGGAATCTACCTTCCAGGTAAAGGTGGAGTCAGAATTGAAGATGACACAATCATAACAAAAGATGGAAATGAGACATTAACACATTCTACAAAGGATTTAATCATCCTATAGTTTGAATTTATGGAGGAAACAAAATGATTTCGGTAAACGATTTTAAGACTGGATTAACAATTGAAGTAGACAATGGGATTTGGCAAGTAATCGAATTCCAACATGTTAAGCCTGGTAAGGGAGCTGCCTTTGTTCGTTCTAAACTACGTAACTTGCGCACAGGAGCCGTGCAAGAAAAGACGTTCCGTGCAGGTGAAAAAGTAAGTAAAGCTCACATTGAAAATAGAAAAATGCAATATTTATATGCAAATGGAGATCAACACGTATTCATGGATAATGAATCTTATGATCAAATTGAACTTCCATCAACTCAAATCGAATACCAATTAAAATACCTTAAAGAAAATATGGAAGTATCTATTATGATGTTCCAAGGTGAAACACTTGGAGTTGAGCTTCCAAATACAGTTGTGCTTGAAGTTGTAGAAACTGAGCCTGGTATTAAAGGTGATACGGCATCTGGAGGATCTAAACCAGCTACATTAGAAACGGGTCTAGTTGTAAACGTGCCTTTCTTTATAAACCAAGGTGAAAAACTAATCATCAACACAACAGATGGTACGTACGTATCTCGTGCATAATTTATTGACAACATTCAAAAAGAGTCCTGCGGGGCTCTTTTCTTTGTTGATAATGGCTAAATTTTTGGGATAGCTGGACTGCGCAACTGGGGTAAAATCAATATTAACAGGAGCTGCATTCAAAATGTGCAGGGGTTAACCCTCTTTGCGTGCCCTCTATTAACGTTTCATTTCTCATCAGGTCATGATAAATTCATTTGCGTGCCCTCCATTAACGTTTCGTTTCTCATCAGGTCACGACAAGACTTTTTGCGCTCCTTCCATTAACGTTTCATCTCCCATTAGGTCACGTTAACTTCCCTCGATTATTCTTTCATCTCTCAACCGTACACGTTTCCCCCTTTATGTCATCTTCTATAATTGTTTTCATAATGAGCCCAACTCAGCGCTTTCTACTAGTGACCATTTACAAATAATATATTGGTCTCCTCCACTCTACCATTCCAAAAACTAGACTCCTCTACTTTTTATATCATTCCAAGAAAATGCTAGTCATAAAGTGGCCAAGTAGGCATACATTGAAGTAACAGAGGCTCTAGGTAAAGGAGGAATAGTCTTGGAATCCATTGTAGCTTGTTTGCCTAGAAACATTGCAGAACAAATCACAAGAATCCCTCAACAAGTCCAGAAGGAAATGGAAGAAATTAGAATAAGAGTAGATCGCCCGATTGAGATTTGTGTAAATGGCACGGCCTCCTTTCTACCCTACTATTCAACAGCCGAAGATGCCCTTCATTTGCTGGATAAAATCAGTCACTTCTCTATGTATACATTGGAAGAAGAACTAAAACGTGGCTACATAACAATAGAGGGTGGCCATCGAGTTGGGTTGGCAGGGAAAGTCATACTAGAAGGCGGAAAAGTAAAGGCAATTCGAGACATTTCATCTTTTAATATACGTATTGCCCGAGAAACGATTGGTATTGCGAATCCGTGGATTCCTTACCTTTATAACCAAGAGAAATGGTACCATACCATGATTATCGGAGCTCCTCAGTCTGGAAAAACAACGCTTTTGCGTGACATAGCTCGTTACATCTCTTCAGGGAGTAACAACAATACGATTCGGCCATATAAAGTGGGTATTGTAGATGAACGCTCTGAAATAGCTGGGTGTATGAACGGGATTCCCCAATTGCAATTTGGACCAAGAGTAGATGTTTTAGACGCTTGTCCAAAAGCAGAGGGCATGATGATGATGATCCGATCAATGAGTCCAGAAGTTCTCATTGTTGATGAAATAGGAAGAAATGAGGATACAGAAGCTATTCTAGAAGCAGTCAATGCAGGAATCCAGTTGATGATGACGACACATGGATATTCATTTGAAGAAGTGATAAACCGGCCCTCCATGGCCCCGATCATGAAACAACAAATTATCCAAAGGTATCTAGTTCTATCTAAGAAAGAGAATAAAAGAACAGTAACGGTCCTTAATGGAAAAGGGCAACCCGTTTTAAAGAAAGTGAGCGTGACATAAGTGGTAAAGCTTCTAGGTGCTGTATTTATTCTTGCGGCGACAACTTGGACTGGCTTCGAGGCATCACGGCATTTAAACGAACGCCCAAGACAGCTAAGACAATTAAAAGTGGCTCTTCAATCATTAGAAGCAGAGATTATGTTTGGTCATACACCGTTGCACGAAGCAGCCAGAAAACTCTCGAAACAGCTTGCCAAACCCTTAAATTGGTTGTTTGAAATTTTTGCTGAGAAGTTGATTGAAGAAGAGACAACCGTCCGAGATGCATGGATACAGAGTTTAGATGAAATATGGAAAAGTACGGCTCTTAAACAAGGAGAATACGAGATTCTGCTTCAGTTTGGAGAAACGCTAGGAAGACATGACCGGTATACACAGCAAAAACAAATATTATTAGCCATTACACATTTAGAGCGAGAAGAATCAGACGCCAGAGACCGACAAAGTAAATATGAAAAAATGGTAAAAAGCTTAGGGTTCTTATCAGGACTATTATTGATTGTTCTACTGATATGAGAATGGAGGATCTAGATATGGGGATTGAAGTCGATGTCATATTTAAAATTGCAGGGGTAGGTATTGTCGTAGCTTTTTTACACACGATATTGGACCAGGTTGGAAAAAAGGAGTATGCCCAATGGGTTACGCTCTTTGGATTCATCTATATTTTATTTATGGTTGCCTCAATTGTGGATGATTTATTTGAGAAAATAAAATCTGTTTTCCTGTTTCAATAATTGAAATGTTTTTAATGCTGGTGGAGAAACCCCTTCTCCAAAAAAGGGGCCACCGTTAGTTTGGACAAGAGGTGGGATGCGCCATTGATATTTTAAAAATTGTAGCGATTGCCCTTATATCTACCTTTTTAGCACTTTTACTCAAGGAACAAAAGCCTAACTTTGCATTTCTATTTATTGTTTTTGTAGGATGCATGATCTTCTTATTCCTTGTCGATGAGATTTACCGTATTATCCGCATGATTGAAAAAATTGCAGTCAATGCCAATGTCAATCTTGTATATGTAGAGACGATTTTGAAAATTATTGGAATTGCCTATATTGCTGAGTTTGCTGCTCAAATATCAAAGGATGCAGGAATGGGAGCGATTGCTTCAAAAATTGAGCTAGCAGGAAAGGTCTTAATTCTGGCAATGGCGGTACCTATACTTACTGTTCTCATTGAAACCATTATCGGTCTAATTCCAGCCTAGATTTTGAACTGTACCCCGTACTAAATAGAGGTGACAAAAGATGAAGCAAAAGCTATTGACCGTTCTTCTCATTCAGTTGATAGGGCTAGTTTGGATTAGCTCATCTGCTTTAGCTTCAAATGAGAAGGAAGTATTAGAAAATGAACAAGATCAACCTGAAATGATTGAAGAACAATTGGACAAGCTTGGAATTGACGAACTAGTTCAGTACTGGGATCATCTTGTAAATGAATATGGTGGTTTTTTACCAGAGAGTCAAAAAGGTAGTTTAGTAGAGTTCATAAAAGGTGAAAAAGAATTTTCTATCAAAGAATGGTTTAGCGCGTTCTTACGATTTATGTTTCATGAACTAATCGTCAATGGAAAGCTTTTAGGTATGCTGATTCTATTAACGGTATTTAGTGTTTTCCTTCAATCCCTACAGAATGCATTCGAGTCCGGAACCGTAAGTAAGGCAGCCTATGCGATTGTTTTTATGGTATTGATCATCTTGGCATTAAATAGCTTCCATGTCGCCATTCAGTATACAAAAGATACGATTGAAACTATGATTCATTTTACCTTGGCGTTAATCCCAATTTTACTTGCGTTAATGGCCACTTCAGGCGGAATCATATCAGCTGCTTTATTTCATCCTTTAATTGTTTTTCTCATGAATACAAGTGGAATTTTTATCAACGCTGTCGTACTACCTCTATTGTTTTTATCAGCTATTTTGAGCATTGTTAGTACCCTATCCGACCAGCATAAAGTGACCCAACTAGCACAATTGCTCAGAAATTGGAGTATTGGCTTGTTAGGGATTTTCATGACTGTATTTTTGGGTGTTATTTCAGTACAAGGGGCAACAGCTGCAGTCTCAGACGGGGTTGCTATTCGAACAGCCAAATTTTTAACAGGCAATTTTATACCTGTTATTGGCCGAATGTTTACAGATGCCGCTGATACAGTCATCAATGCTTCTGTTCTATTGAAAAACACAGTGGGGATTGTGGGAGTCGTCCTTTTACTAGTTATTGCAGCTTTTCCTGCATTAAAAATATTGATTATTGCATTTATATATAAGTTTGCCGCGGCACTCCTTCAACCTTTAGGTGGAGGTCCGGTCATTAAATGCTTAGACATTATTAGTAAAAGTATGATCTACATTTTTGCATCACTAGCTATCGTTTCTTTTATGTTCTTTTTGAGTGTAACAATTATGATTGCAGCTGGAAATATCACTCTTATGGTGAGGTAAGAGGAGGGGGATTATGAGTTTTCTAACTCAGTGGATAACAAACATCATTATTTTTATTCTTTTAGCCATTGTCATTGATTTACTACTCCCCAATTCAAATCTTAAGAGATATACCAAAATGGTGACGGGTCTATTACTCATTACGATTATTTTATCCCCGTTGTTTCAACTGTTTAATCAGGATTTCAATCAAATCATGGAAAACATGGATTTAGAAGAGTACGTCAGCGCAGAAGAAATAAAAAATCAGATAGATTTTAAGAAAAAAGAAATACAAGCATCTAATCGTGCATATACATTAGAACACATGGCTGTCCAACTAGAAGAAAGTGTGAAGGAGGAGTTGATGACACAGTACGGTTTAGAAATAAAAAAGATAAACATTCAAGCACAAAACTTGGACGAACTTTCAAACGAACCCAATATACAATCTGTGTTCATTTCACTTAAGGAGAATGATGTTCAAGAGAGCGATACGATACCAGTCGTAGAAATAGTTGAAATTGATACTGAAAAGCCATCAGATAAGCAGACATCTCCTTCTGAAGATGAAAAGACAATAAGAACTCTACTTTCTGAAAAATGGAGCTTGGATCCAGAAGTAATAGAGGTTGATATTGAAAGGGGGAATGAGGGCTAGATGAATAATGATAAAGGTCCTCTTACCTGGATAAAGAAATGGCTGCAAAAACTAGAGTCAAGCTCTGATAGGGAAGAGGCCAAAAAACCTTCAAAATATCAGTATTTATTGATTGTGCTACTTGCAGGTGTAGCCATTATGCTGGTTAGTAATGTGCTTACTGCTGAGAGCAAACCTGAGGGACAGTCAACATTAACATTCAGTAATGGAAAAGAATCTGATTCTACTGAGGATGTAGAAACATTAGGGCAACAAAAGGACAGTGGCAAACAAGTTACAATGAGTGATTTTGAGAGAATGTACGAAACACAGATAAAGGATGCATTGGATCAAATTGTTGGTGTTAGCGATGTCACGGTTGTAGTGAATGTTGCATCGACAGCAGCAAATGTTTATGAAACCAATCGGGTAACCCAAAAACAAACGACAGATGAGACAGATCGACAGGGGGGAAAGCGCACTGTTGAAGATTCCTCTGTTGATGAACAAATTGTAATTATTAGAGATGGTCAAAAGGAAGTTCCGTTGCTCTATAAAACGGAAAAGCCTGCGGTAAAAGGTGTGTTGGTGGTAGCAAGAGGAGCTGAAAATATTCAAGTGAAACAGTGGATTATTGAAGCTGTTACAAGAGTATTAGATGTTCCCATTCATAGGGTAGCAGTTATGCCAAAAAAATCTAAGGGGGATTCTTAATATGCTATTGAAAAAACAAACAGTTTGGCTTTTAACAATGCTTAGTTTAGTGGTTGTTCTATCGATTTATTACATTACGTCTCCAGAGCAAGCAAATGATGTAGCTTCGAATGAAGAGTCAAATGATTCCAGCGAAACAAATGGTCAACTAACAGATTCTGATGAAATTATTATCTCCGAAGCTAGTGGGGATGAAGTTTTTGCACAATTACGCTATGACCTAGAGTTACAACGTTCTGAGAAAATGGAGGAATTAACGGAAGCAATGGCTTCTGCAGACCTCTCTACAGAAGAAGTTAACGCTATGAAAGAGGAAATGGATCAGTTAGATGAGCTAAAATATAAAGAAGAAATGTTAGAAATGCAGATTATCTCAATGGGCTTTGATGATGCATTAGTACGTACGGTTGATGGAAAGGTTCATATCACTGTAAAATCAAATGACCCATCACCATCTTTAGCGAATGATATTCTATTATTAGTACATGACGAGCTAGGTTCAGAATTTGAACTAGTTGCAGTGGAGTACAGCCCAACAGAATAAGGTAATGAAAAAGGGGCCATTTTGGCCCCTTTTACTTTTCCTTGTATAAGCTTAATAATTCTTGAAGCGAAGAGTCAGCATTTTCTACTTTACTATGCATATTTTCATCTTGAGTGGATTGTTCTCTCATGACAAGAGCAATATTTTGTAAGGAAGCATTCGTTTCTTCCATGAGAGCGCTGAATTCTGCTACTGTTTTTTCAACATCAACTGAAGATCCATGGATGGTAGAGGCAAGGTCACCATATCCCTCTAAATGTGCTTTAAGAGAAAGAATGTGTTGGGATAAGGTCTTAAACACACCTTCTGTCTCAGCAGCAGCACGTACACTATTTTCAAGTTGACGAGCTGTTTCACCAACTAGAACTTCAGATATAGTGGTTTCTTCAACAATTTGAATCAAAGATTTAGAGATTTGCTTCGTTGTTGCATTTGAGGTTTCAGCAAGTTTTCTTACTTCCTCAGCTACGACAGCAAATCCTTTCCCAGCTTCCCCAGCTCGAGCAGCTTCAATTGAGGCATTAAGGGCAAGTAAATTGGTTTTCTCTGCAATTTGTTGAATCCATTTAGCAGACTCTTGAATGGATTCAGCCTGTTCCCTTAAGTGAGTCATATGCTGTTCAGCCTTTTTCATACTTGTGGAAGATTGATGGATGTTTTCTTGTAATAAACTCATCTTCTGTTCGCCATCCACTGTCAGATGAACAGATTCTTGAGCTTCAGAATCCAGTTGATTAGCATGGGATTTCATTTGCTCAACTTGATCTGTCGCTTTTCCAATAGACTTTGTTATTGTGCTAATTGAATCCGTTTGATTTTGAATTCCAGCCGAAATTTCATTGATGGATAGATTTACTTCTTGTGAAGAATGCAGCGAATCTTCACTTTGTACTTTAACCTGTTTTAATAACTCTGAGAGAGTGAGAGCACTTTCGATAACCTTTTCCCGTACCTGTTGTTCACGTTTATGTAAAGATAATGTCTCATTCTGCAGGCTTGACATTTGAACTTGAAAGCGCTTAGATAAATTGAATTGAAAATATAATAAAATAGTTGTTAGTCCGTAAAGGAGATAAATCGTTACATAGTTCTTTAACTCTAATGGTAGGTCTCCTGAATGTGATATCGTAAAAATGGTCATACACAAGTAACCTACTAAGCTGGATATCACCAACAATGAATGATTCATATAAATAGCTGCAGCACCAATACCAAAGTAGAGAAGAAAGTAAGCGGTTGGAGAAACACTATTCTCCATTATGATAAATAGTACAGCATAAACAAATAGGATAGAAAGATAAGGTATAATTTTCTCCAATTTTTTGCTGAAGTGAAGGTAGGCGATAATACCAACTCCAATTCCTCCACCAATGATAATAGAAAGAATGATTGCAAGCTCTTTCCCCATAGCTATGTCTACTACGGTTGCAAGAATTACAGAAATAAAAGTTGCTTTTACGAGTAAACTATTTTTTCTTCTTAAGTCTTCCTCGTAAATTTGATGAATAGACTGCTGTGTCAATATGAATTCCCCCTAAATTTCCTTCCTGTATAATTTCGTTATAATTTGTCGAAACTCCTTCTTTTGAGGAATACTATAAAAAAAATTTTAAAACTTTCAAGATGGATTAAGAGACAGGGATTGAACTTTCACTAGCTATTATCGTATGATATTAGTAGCTAGTCATAATTGGACAAGGAGTGTCAGAAAAATGCTAAAGGTTCAAGAAATAAGAGAAATTATTAAGTTAATGGATCAATCTTCCATTGATGAAATCGAATATGAATTTCAAGGTACTAGACTTCAATTAAAAAAGAATGGTGGTGCTGTTTCCTCACCAGTGAATGCTCCAGCTGTTAAAGCGGAGGCGCAACAACCAGCTCCACAACCAGTTGCTGTTCAACCACAAGTTGTACAAGAGCCAGCTCCACAACCAGAGGTAAAACAAGAAGTTGCTCAACCTAAAGTTGAGGAAAACTTAGTTGAGATTAAGTCACCAATGGTTGGTACTTTCTATCAAGCATCTTCACCAGATGCCGAGCCATTTGTGAAAATAGGGTCTAAAGTCTCTTCATCTACTGTTGTTTGCATTGTTGAGGCAATGAAGCTATTTAATGAAATCGAAGCAGAAGTGAATGGAGAAATCGCTGAAATATTAGTGAAAGACGGAGAACTAGTAGAGTACGGTCAACCACTCTTCCGCGTAAAGCCTGAGTAAGGAGAGATTTTTTATGATAAAAAAGCTGTTAATAGCAAACAGAGGAGAAATTGCGGTACGAATTATTCGTGCTTGTAAAGAACTAGACATTGAAACAGTAGCTGTTTTTTCAGAAGCAGATAAAGATTCTCTCCATGTACAAATGGCAGATGAGGCTTATTGTATTGGCCCCAAAGCTTCAAAGGATAGTTACTTAAATATAACGAATATCATGAGCATTGCAAAACTTACAGATTGTGATGCAATCCATCCTGGTTATGGATTTCTAGCAGAAAACGCTGATTTTGCAGAGCTTTGTAAAGAGTGTAACATTGAATTTGTTGGCCCGAGTGCGGATGCTATTTCACGTATGGGAACAAAGGATGTTGCTCGAGAAACAATGAAACACGCTGGAGTTCCAATCGTTCCTGGTTCCCAAGGGATTGTAGAAACGATTGAAGACGCTATTAAAGTTGCTGAAGAAATTCAATATCCTGTTATTATTAAAGCAACTGCCGGTGGAGGCGGTAAGGGAATCCGTGTTGCGCATAATGTAGAAGAACTGAAAAAAGGTATGGCTATTACTCAGAAAGAAGCTCAAAGTGCGTTTGGAAACCCCGGAGTTTACTTAGAAAAATATATCCAAGATTTTCGTCATGTTGAAATTCAAGTCATTGCAGACAAACATGGAAACACGGTTCACTTAGGTGAAAGGGATTGTTCGATTCAAAGAAGGCTCCAAAAACTTGTTGAAGAAACACCGTCACCTGCTATCAGTGAGAGTACTCGTGAAAAAATGGGTAACGCTGCAATAAAAGCTGCAAAAGCAGTTGATTATACAGGTGCAGGCACGATAGAATTTATATATGACCACCGTGAAGATCGTTTTTACTTCATGGAAATGAATACGAGAATTCAAGTAGAACATCCTGTAACAGAAATGGTTACAGGCATTGACTTAGTAAAAGAGCAAATTATGGTAGCATCGGGCGAACCTCTATCTTTTAAACAGGAAGATGTTCAGTTTAATGGATGGGCCATTGAATGTCGAATCAACGCTGAGAACCCAGAGAAGCAATTTATGCCATCTGCTGGTAAGATAGATATGTATCTACCACCAGGCGGGCTCGGTGTTCGTATTGATTCTGCCGCTTACCCAGGCTACACGATTCCTCCATACTATGATTCAATGATAGCGAAACTAATTACCTATGGTAACACTCGCGAAGAAGCCGTACTTAGAATGAAAAGAGCTTTAAGTGAATTTGTAATTGAAGGAATCCATTCTACCATTCCTTTCCATTTAAAACTGATGGATCATGAGGTATTCCGTAGTGGAGATTTCAATACAAAATTCCTTGAGAATTATGATGTCATGGGTTCATCAAATAAAGGAGGTGCTAACACATGAGTGAAGAACAATTGAATTCTTTAGAGATGGGTAGTGGCTCTACTGGACTAGGAAAAGTTGAGATTGCACCTGAAGTAATCGAAGTAATTGCTGGAATTGCAGCAGCTGAGGTTGAGGGTGTATCTCAAATGCGTGGTAACTTTGCAGCAGGTGTAGCTGAGAGGTTAGGTCGAAAAAACCACGGAAAAGGGATTAAAGTAGAACTTTCTGATGAAGGGATTAAAGTGGACGTCTATTGTTCATTAAATTTTGGTGTGTCTATCCCTGTAGTTGCTCAGAATATTCAAGATAATATTAGGCAGGCACTATATAACATGACTGCCCTTGAAGTTCAGGAAGTAAACGTTCACATTGTTGGTATTCAATTCGAAAACCAAAAGAATGAAACAGAAATCGACCAAGAGATGTAGACCAGAGCCTTTTGCTCTGGTTTTTTAATTTTCAAGTAATTTGGAAACAAATATACTAGGAAGATTTTCCTCCAAATATTCGATTGTTATTGTCTCGCGCATTACATATGCTATGATAGAGTTTATGAAAAATATTATTTAAAGTAGAGAGGTACGGAAATGAAAAGGAGAACAGCACGAGAGAAAGCGTTACAAGCACTTTATGAAATCGAAATTAGTAAATCCACTGCTGATGAGGCAATCGATCATATTTTAGATGAAGAGCAGCAAAAAGACCATACGTATTTGTCTTTTTTAGTTAAAGGTGTACAAGAACACCAACTAGAAATTGATGGATTAGTTGAAAAATCTTTAAGAAAATGGACACTAAATCGATTAAGTGTTGTAGATCGCAATCTGCTACGTCTGGCTACGTTTGAGCTGAAATATAGTGAGGATGTACCTTCTAAGGTAGTTATAAATGAAGCCGTTGAAATAGCAAAACTATACGGGGATGACAATTCTGGTAAATTTGTGAATGGTGTATTGTCGAATATAGAGATAAACAAAAGAGATTAAGCATTAAATTAGGGGGGAAATGGATGGCAGCCGAATTAATTAATGGGAAAGAAATTGCTCAAGAATTAAGAAGCCAATTGGTAAGAGATATCCGTTACTTAGCCGAAAAGGATATTATACCTGGACTTGCTGTTGTTTTAGTTGGAGATGACCCTGCATCAAGAACCTATGTTACGATGAAACAAAAAGCATGCGAAAAGCTTGGACTCTACTCCCGTTTGATTGAATTGGAAGAAACGATATCAGAGAAAGAGCTTCTCGATATTGTAAAACAGCTAAATAATGATGATGACATTGATGGGATATTGGTTCAACTCCCACTTCCGAAGCATATTGAGGAAACAACAATTATAGAGGCAATCTCTCCTGAAAAGGACGTAGATGGATTTCATCCCATCAATATTGGGAGAATGATGACTGGACAAGATAGTTTCCTACCTTGTACCCCCTATGGAATCATAAAGCTTATTGAAGCGATCAATGTTCCTTTAGAAGGTAAACATGTTGTGGTTGTGGGAAGAAGTAATATTGTAGGAAAACCAATGGGGCAATTATGTTTGAATCGAAATGCAACGGTTACATACTGTCACTCTAAAACGAGCGATTTGCAAAAACATACCTCACAAGCTGACATCTTGATTTCTGCAGTAGGTGTTAGAGGGTTAATTACGAAAGACCACGTAAAAGATGGAGCAATTGTCATTGATGTTGCCATGAATAGAGACGAAGAAAATAAGCTCTGTGGGGATGTTATTTTTGAAGAAGTGAAAGAGAAGGCGAGCTTTATAACTCCTGTTCCCGGAGGAGTTGGTCCAATGACCATTACAATGCTGCTATACAATACAATTAAGTCTACAAAAAGGAAACTCTAATTTTCTGTAAGGGGGCAGTCATCTCAGTGTAAATGGGGTGACTGCTTTCTTTCGGTCTTATATAATAAAGACAAAATCACTACGCCTTTCAAAGGAGCGTTTATGTCTACGATCAATTATCTGACAGTATCCGCACTAACCAAATACATAAAAAGAAAATTTGACTATGACCCTCATCTCCAAGAATTTTATTTAAAAGGGGAAATTTCCAACTTAAAGATACACTCGAGTGGTCATTTATATTTTACGTTAAAAGACGATCGGGCCCGAATACTTGCAGTCATGTTTGCAAGCCAAGCAAGAAGCGTACCTTTTACACCAGAGAATGGTATGAGTGTACTCGTTAGAGGGGAAATCTCCGTTTACGAGTCGAGTGGACAGTATCAAATGTACGTAAAAGAGATGAAACCTGATGGAGTAGGGTCTTTATTTTTAGCATACGAACAATTAAAAGAGAAGCTTGAAAAGGAAGGCCTATTTCTCGAAAGTAGAAAAAAGAAAATCCCTATCTTCCCCAAAACTATAGGAGTCATTACATCTCCAACTGGGGCAGCTGTTCGTGATATTATAACGACGATTCGAAGACGCTTTCCCATTGGTAGAGTTGTGTTAATTCCAGCTCTTGTTCAAGGAGATCGGGCTCCAGAGTCAATTGTACAAGCCTTTAATAAAGCGCATCAGCTCGGAAATATTGATGTGATTATTGCTGGCCGCGGTGGTGGCTCAATAGAGGAATTGTGGGCATTTAATGATGAAAAAGTGGCAAGGACGATTTCGGATGCGAAGATTCCTGTTATTTCAGCTGTAGGACATGAAACAGACTATACCATAAGTGACTTTGTTGCTGACCTTAGAGCGCCTACTCCAACCGGAGCAGCAGAATTAGCTGTACCACTATTAGAAGAATTGCACCAAAGAGTGAATGAACGAAAAGTTCGGTTGTCTCGGGCCATCATGAACAAGGTAAAAGTCGAAAGAATTCACCTAAAAAAAATAACGAATTCCTATGCCTTTCGCTCACCTAAAAGGCTATATATCCAAAAGCTTGAAAAAGTTGATCGTCTTCATGAGAGTTTAAAGAGAGAAATGGTACGCATGATTAGTAAAAAGAATGAGCAAAGAATCATGTTTACGGACCGGCTCCAGCGTACATCACCACGTGAAATGATTAAGCAAAAGAATAGTGAGATTAACAAACTTCAAAAGGATTTGCAGAAAGGTATGGCGGTTAAGATTGATACAAAGAAACATCAGTTCTCGAGTATGATTCAAACATTGAATGCCCTAAATCCTCTTGCCATTATGGATCGGGGATATAGCTTAGCCTACAATGAAAAAGGTTCCATAGTTAAAAGCATTCAGTCCATCAAAAAAGGTGATAACATACAGGTAAATCTTCAAGACGGTACATTATCTTGTCAGGTGCAGAATATTACGGAGGTGGAGAGTAATGGAAGAAAAGCGTAAATATACATTTGAAGAAGCAATGGGAGAGCTAGAGAAAATTGTGGATCGGTTAGAAGAAGGGGAGGTACCTCTGGAGGAGGCAATCTCTATTTATAAACAAGGAATGGAACTCTCAAAATTTTGTCATGACCAATTAAAAGAAGCAGAAGATCAAATGGTTAGCATCATGACAGAAGATGGAGAGTTAAAACCGTTTACTATTGAGGAGGAAAATAATTGAGTTGTATAAGCTTTGAACAGTTTTCCTTCCAAGCAAAAGAAGCCGTCGAAAAAGAACTAGAACAAATCATCAATGATTTACAGGCACCAGAAATATTGAAGAAATCTATGCAGTATTCCTTACAAGCAGGAGGTAAGAGAATTAGGCCACTACTAACTTTTTCTGTACTAGCTGCATTAGGTGTGGATTGGAAAAAAGGAACAAAGGTTGCGGCTGCTGTTGAAATGATTCATACATATTCCTTAATTCATGATGACCTTCCAAGTATGGATGATGATGACTTAAGACGGGGAAAACCAACAAACCATAAAGTATATGGAGAAGCGATTGCTATTCTTGCTGGTGATGCTCTTCTAACCCACAGCTTTAAAGTCCTCTCTACTTTAGACAGAAATAGATGGACGGATGCTCAAATACTCGAATTAATAACGGGATTGAGTGAATCATCAGGTGCTGAGGGCATGGTTGGTGGACAAGTGGCAGATTTGTTAGGGGAAAATAAACAATTAACTATCGAAGAGTTAGAGTTTATTCACACTCATAAAACAGGTAAGCTGTTAGCATACAGTGTAGATGCTGGTTGTATTTTAGGGAATGCTAGTGATGAACTTCGACAAAAATTAAAAACATTCTCCTATCACTTGGGACTTGCTTTTCAAATTAGGGATGACATTTTGGATGAAGAAGGTGACCAAGAACGGATCGGTAAACCAGTAGGGAGCGACCTATCCAACAAAAAAAGCACATACCCACAACTATTGACACTAGAAGGGGCAAAAGAGAAGCTCAACTACCATATCAACGCTTCAAATCAAATGATTCAGGATATACCAGGAGATACGACGTTTTTAAAAACAATAACTGACCTGATTGCAACTAGGGACCATTAAGAACATATACAATGCCCAGAAAACCTAGTATTTCTTGTGGAAATCTGTCAGAACGTTATAATAGAGAGAAACGAAAATAAAATAGGATATAAAAGGTTTATTATGGATGAAAGCGAGTTGTTTACTTTGGATCTCTTAAACATAAAGGATCCTTCTTTTCTTAAGTCTATGTCAACTACTGAGTTGGAAGCGCTTAGTGAAGAGATCCGTTCTTTTCTCATTGAAAATTTATCAAAAACCGGAGGGCATATAGGGCCAAATCTTGGCGTTGTAGAATTAACCATTGCACTTCATAAATGCTTTGAAAGTCCAAAGGATAAGTTTCTATGGGATGTAGGACACCAGTCTTATGTTCATAAGATTTTAACTGGACGTGCTAAGGAATTTGGAACATTACGACAATACAAGGGTCTATGTGGATTTCCGAAACGCAATGAAAGTGAACATGATGTTTGGGAGACAGGGCATAGTTCTACTTCTCTTTCTGCTGCCATGGGTATGGCAATTGCTAGAGACTTAAAGAAAGAAAAAAGCTATATTGTGCCGGTAATAGGAGATGGAGCTTTAACGGGTGGTATGGCACTCGAAGCATTAAATCATATTGGTGCAGAAAAGAAAAATATAATTGTAATCTTAAATGATAATGAAATGTCTATTGCTCCTAATGTAGGTGCTCTTCATAATGTTCTGGGCAGATTACGTACAGCAGGTAAATATCAATGGGTAAAAGACGAACTAGAATATCTCTTAAAGAAAATTCCTGCAGTGGGTGGACGACTAGCCGCTACAGCAGAAAGAATTAAAGATACACTAAAGTATTTATTTGTATCAGGGATGTTCTTTGAAGAATTAGGTTTTACATACTTGGGCCCAGTTGATGGACATTCTTATGAGGACCTTTTTGAGAACCTTCAGTACGCAAAGAAGACTGAGGGGCCGGTTTTGTTACATGTACTTACTAAAAAAGGGAAGGGTTATCATCCTGCAGAAACAGATACGGTTGGAACATGGCATGGTACAGGACCTTATAAAATCGAAACAGGTGATTTTGTAAAACCAACAGCTATCGGTCCTGCCTGGAGTAAGTTAGTAAGTGAAACGGTCAGGAAATTAGCAAGGGAAGATGAGCGGATTGTTGCAATCACGCCTGCTATGCCAGTTGGTTCAAAACTTGAAGGCTTTGCAAGTGAATTCCCAGACCGGATGTACGATGTCGGTATTGCCGAACAACATGCAGCTACCGTTGCGGCTGGATTGGCTACACAGAATATGAAGCCATTCCTTGCGATTTATTCAACGTTTTTACAGCGAGCATACGACCAAGTCGTACATGATATTTGCAGACAAAACCTGAATGTGTTTATTGGAGTAGATCGTGCGGGTCTAGTTGGAGCGGACGGTGAAACGCATCAGGGAGTATTTGATATATCCTTTTTAAGGAGCTTACCAAATATGGTCTTAATGATGCCGAAGGATGAGAATGAAGGACAGCATATGGTGAATACAGCTATTAAATATAATGATGGACCTATTTCCATGAGATTCCCAAGAGGAAATGGAATTGGGGTTCCATTAGATGAGGATTTAAAGACGATTCCAATCGGTAGTTGGGAAGTTCTAAAGGATGGAGAAGATGCGTGTATTCTAACATTTGGAACAACAATTCAAATGGCATTGGATGCAGCAACACAGTTGGAGGAAACTGGCCTTTCCATAAAGGTTGTAAATGCCAGGTTTATTAAACCTTTAGATGAGCCTATGTTACATGACCTATTAGGTCAAGAAATGCCAATTCTTACAATTGAAGAGGCAATCCTCCAAGGTGGATTTGGTAGTGCTGTTTTAGAATTTGCACACGAAAATAATTATCACAATGCTAAGATCAATAGAATGGGAATTCCTGATCAATTTATTGAGCATGGAAGTGTCTCTAAGCTTTTAGAAGAGATAGGAATGACAACAGAAAATGTTGTCAAACTATTAACAAGCATGATTCCACAAAAACAAAAAAGGGCTTAAATAATGAGTGAAAAAAAAGAAAGACTAGATGTATTATTAGTCGAGCAAGGTTTATTTGAAACAAGGGAAAAAGCAAAACGTGCCATCATGGCAGGTCTGATTTATAGTAATGAAGTTAGATTGGAAAAACCGGGAGAAAAAATCCCGATAAACAGCCCACTTACTGTAAAGGGGAAAGTATTGCCCTATGTATCAAGAGGTGGGCTTAAGCTTGAAAAAGCCATTGAGGCCTTTCAGTTAGATTTATCCCAAAAAGTGATGATTGATGTTGGTTCCTCAACGGGTGGCTTTACAGACTGTGGTCTGCAAAACGGAGTTATACTGTCTTATGCAATTGATGTTGGTTACAATCAGTTAGCGTGGAAGCTTAGACAGGATGAGCGAGTAGTAGTCATGGAAAGAACGAATTTCCGCTATGTTACGAAAGATGACCTAAAAGGGCCAGTTCCTAATTTCGGAACTATTGATGTTTCCTTCATCTCGCTGACCATCATTTTACCTGTATTGAAGAATCTGGTTGAAGATGGAACAAAAATTGTGGCTCTAGTAAAGCCGCAATTTGAAGCTGGCAAAGAACAGGTTGGGAAGAAAGGTATTGTTCGTGACCCATCCATCCATGCTCAGGTAATCGAAAAAATCATCACACATGCATTAGGAGAAGGCTATAGTATTGACGGCTTAACCTACTCACCTATCACAGGTGGGGAAGGAAACATTGAGTTTTTACTTCTATTATCCTGGAATAAGGGAGAAGCTAAAAACAATTTGGATGTCGATGTAAACGAAGTGGTTAAAAATGCACATGAATCACTATGAAAAGCTCCTCAGGTTGGAGCTTTTTGTTTTGGGTTAAAGTTTTATGTAAAGAAGGATACTTATCCAAATTATAGGTTTATGATATGATGAAGAAAATAAGGTCATTTGAATTGAACGAGGTGTGTTGGGGTTGAATAAAGGTCAAAGACATATAAAAATTAGAGAATTTATAACAAATCAGGAAATTGAAACACAAGACGAACTTGTAGATTGTCTACGAGAAGCTGGTTTTAATGTTACGCAGGCAACAGTTTCACGTGACATTAAGGAACTGCATTTAGTAAAAGTGCCTTTGAGTGACGGAAGATATAAATATAGCTTACCTGCTGATCAGAGGTTTAACCCATTACAAAAGTTAAAGCGTGCCTTAATGGATGCTTTTGTTAAAATTGACCAGGCTAGTCACCTTATAGTCATGAAAACACTTCCAGGTAACGCACAAGCTATTGGGGCTTTAATTGATAATTTAGATTGGGAAGAAATCATGGGAACTATTTGTGGAGATGACACTTGCTTAATCATTTGTCGAAAACCTGAGGATACGGATAAAATTTCTCAAAGATTTTTAGAGATGCTTTAAAAAAGAGGGTGACCTAGTTGTTAGCTGAATTGACAATACGGAATTTTGCCATTATTGATGAATTAACTTTTTCGTTTAAGGATGGTCTCTCAGTTCTAACTGGAGAAACTGGAGCGGGTAAGTCCATAATTATTGATGCCATTGGCCTTCTAGCAGGCTCACGAGGGTCTTCAGAATTTATTCGACATGAAGAGGAAAAAGCGGAGTTGGAAGGGCTATTTTTTGTAAATGCCAACCATCCAGTTTTTGAGAAGCTCCGGGAATACGGATGTCCCGCAGATGAAGAGAATATCATTCTAAGGCGAGATATATATCGTCATGGTAAAAGTGTATGTCGAGTAAATGGGAAGTTAGTAACAATTGCTTTACTAAGAGAAATTGCTAGCGCGTTAATCGATATTCATGGACAACATGAGCACCAAGTTTTATTAAATGAAGAGGAACACCTTTCCCTTCTTGATCAATACGGAGGGAAGAAAATTCACCAAGCTTTATCATCCTATCAGGAGATATTTGCTGATTACGAAAAAACAAAAAGTCAATTGAAGCAGCTCAGTCAGAATGAGCAAGAAAATGTACAACGTATAGATCTTCTTCAATTTCAGCTAAATGAAATAAAGAATGCAAACTTAATGGCAAACGAAGATGATGATTTAAAAGCAGAAAAGCAAAAGCTCCTCCATTATGAACAGCTGTTTAAACAGCTACAAATTAGCTACGATGCCATTCAAGGTGAACAAAAAGGGTTAGATTGGTTAGGTATGGCCATGGCGGAATTGGAACAAGCCCAAGAAATTGACCCCAAAAATAAAGAATGGTATGAAGCCGTTTCTAATGCGTTTTATAGCCTAGAGGACGTAGCGCGTGGTATAAGAGATCAAATTCATACTTTTGAATATGACGAGGCTCGATTAAATGACGTCGAAAGTCGCTTAAACGAAATCGGACAATTGAAACGGAAATATGGAAAAAGTGTTTCTGAAATCGTGGAATATGCAGCGGGTATCGAAGAAGAACTTGAAAAATTGCAAAACAGAGAGTCACATATTGAAGATCTTTCTAAAAAGCTTAAGTCCATTGAGCTGGATTTAGAAGTAGAAGCTAAAAACCTCCTGGAATTACGTCAACATTTTGCAAATCAGCTGACAAAAGATATTCACAAACAATTAAAGGACTTATATATGGACAAGACCGTTTTCGAAGTTGAATTTAAAACCTCAACTCAATACACGAAGAATGGAAAAGGCTCTGTTGTTTTCTTATTATCACCTAATCCAGGAGAGCCACTTAAGCCTTTATCAAAGATTGCATCTGGAGGAGAACTGTCTAGAATTATGTTAGCAATCAAGAGTATTCTCTCTAAGCATCAAAAAATAACCTCGATTATTTTTGATGAAGTAGACACAGGTGTGAGTGGTAGGGTGGCTCAATCCATGGGCGAGAAAATATACGAGCTTTCCGTGCAATCTCAGGTGTTATGTATTTCTCACTTGCCACAGGTTGCGGCTATGGCCGATTCTCATTATTACATTATGAAGAAAATTGAAAAAAATCGCACTTCTACCACTGTCAAAACATTGAAAAATGATGAACAGATTAACGAAATTGGTAAAATGATGTCGGGTACTGAAATTACAGAGGCGACTAAACAACATGCCAAAGAGCTTATTGATTATGCCAATAAGTACAAGAAAAATCTGAAACAAAATAGAGAAAAAATTTATAATTAGTAACAAGAAAAGCCACAATTTAATGTGGCTTTTTTTCGTTTTTTTATACGTTTTGATTCTTTTCATTTCTTTCTATATCCAGTTATAATCCAACCGGTCAAAGGTAACATTAAAAGTGTAGCCATTCAAAATCGTAGAGCAGAAGCGAGGAGAGTGTGAAATGAATCGTAAGTCATTTAGAATAACAACAGGAATTCTTCTCCTTGTTTCTTTACTAGCCCTTAACTTCTACAAGCCCTTTCAAGAATTTTTATCAGTTCCAAAGCATGTTGTGTTATTTCAAGGAAGTGAAGAAACCTTCGCCGTATCAACTCCTGTAACAGCCACTTCATCTAAGGATGATGGGGCGGTCTCAGTCTTTAAGGAAAATAATAGCTTAATCGTTCAAGGGGAACGTCCTGGTTCCCAAGAAGTAGTATTTGAATTAGCTGGTCTTCCTATTAAGCGTGTAGGTGTTGATGTTCTTAAGGATTTTAAGGTTATTCCAGGAGGACAATCAATTGGTGTAAAATTAAATACTCTTGGCGTTTTGGTTGTTGGTTATCATCAAGTTGAAACCGAAAAGGGAAGAGTCTCTCCCGGTGAATTAGCGGGCATCCAGGTTGGAGATATTATTACGAAGATTAATGGTGAAAAAATTGAAAAAATGTCTGATGTAGCCCCGTTTGTACAAAAGGCAGGAGAAAGTGGGAAGCCATTAGACTTAGAGGTAAAGCGTGAAAAAGAGACGATAAAAACACAGCTTATGCCAGAGCAAAGTAAGGGTGAATCCAATTATAAGCTAGGGCTTTATATCCGTGATTCAGCAGCGGGTATTGGGACCATGACTTTTTATGAACCAAAGTCAAAGAAATATGGAGCTCTCGGACATGTTATATCAGACATGGATACGAAAAAGCCAATTGTTGTAGAAGATGGTCAAATTGTAAGATCTACTGTAACCTCAATCGAAAAAGGTAAAGGTGGAAATCCTGGAGAAAAGCATGCCAGGTTCACATCTGAACATGAAGTAATTGGTGATATTACTCGTAATAGTCCCTTTGGGATTTTTGGAAAATTAAATACTTCTATAGAAAATGGTATCATGGATGAGGCTTTGCCAATTGCTTTGTCTCACCAAGTAAAAGAAGGACCCGCACAAATTCTGACAGTAGTCGAAAATGATGAGGTCGAATTATTCGATATTGAAATTGTTAGTACAATTCCGCAAAAATTCCCTGCAACAAAAGGAATGGTTATTAAAGTAACGGACCAACGTTTATTAGATCAAACAGGTGGAATCGTCCAAGGGATGAGCGGAAGCCCAATTATTCAAAACGGAAAATTAGTGGGAGCCGTAACTCATGTTTTTGTTAATGATCCATCAAGTGGTTACGGTGTTCATATAGAATGGATGCTCAATGAAGCAGGAATAGACATATATCAGAAAAAAGAAAAAGCTAGCTAACAGGCGTCCGTGGCGCCTGTTTTTCTTTTTTTTGTGCTATGATGAAGAAACAAACAAAGATTTTTCGACAAAATCACAGTTGGAAATGTGTCAAATATCGAAAAGCGTCGAAAATAAAAGAATTTGAGAGAATGAGGGAGATTTACCTTATTTTTTAAGATTTTTTAAAAAAAGAAGAGGAATTTTTATTGCATTGTCGAAATTGTCAGTTAGAATAGAAAACAGATGATATTTGTTAGCACAAAGAAGTCGAGGAGGAAGTCTGTTGAAAAAGATAAAAGTATGCATTGTAGATGATAATAGAGAGCTTGTAGGCTTATTAGAGGAATATGTTTCTGAACAAGAAGATATGGAGGTTGTTGGTGTTGCCAATAACGGTCAAGACTGTCTACAGCTATTAGAAGACACTGAAGTAGATGTTTTAGTGTTAGATATTATTATGCCTCATCTAGACGGATTAGCTGTATTAGAAAAGCTTAGAGAGAACAAGAAAACTCCTTTCCCTCATGTCATTATGTTGACTGCATTTGGGCAAGAAGATGTGACGAAAAAAGCGGTTGATTTAGGTGCGTCTTATTTTATTTTAAAACCGTTTGATATGGATAACTTGACAAGTCATATCCGCCAAGTTGGATCTAAGCTTAACGGAAGTATTAAAAAACCATCCGGCCAGACAAAAACTACATCACAGACTGAATCAAAAGGAAAAAATTTAGAGGGAAGCATTACTAGTATCATCCACGAAATCGGAGTTCCAGCACATATTAAAGGTTATTTATACTTAAGAGAAGCCATTACAATGGTTTATAACGACATAGAATTGTTAGGCTCTATAACTAAGGTGTTATACCCTGACATTGCAAAAAAATATAATACAACTGCTAGTCGAGTAGAACGTGCTATTCGTCATGCGATTGAAGTAGCATGGAGCCGTGGTAATATTGATTCTATATCTTCATTATTTGGGTATACTGTTAGTATGTCTAAAGCCAAGCCAACGAACAGTGAGTTTATCGCAATGGTTGCGGATAAATTAAGATTGGAGCATAAAGCCTCCTAATTGTTAATAGATATTATTTGATACTTATTTCATTCCATTAGCCCAATAAGTCTGCTTGAAGACCTATTGGGTTTTTGCATATGTTCTTTACAGAAGGAGGGCATCTAATGACGCAAATTATTGCACATCGAGGATCTAGTAAAGTAGAGCCAGAAAACACCATGCCAGCTTTTCAACAAGCCTACAAAGATGGGGCAGATGGAATCGAGATAGATGTTCAACTAACAAAGGATGGAGAAATTGTTGTAATCCATGATGAAAAGGTAGACCGTACTACTAATGGTAAAGGATATGTGAAAGATTACTCCCTAAAAGAACTCCAGAAATTAAACGCCAATAATAAATTCCCAACCATCCATAAAGTTACGATACCAACGCTTATAGAAATTTTAGAATGGATAGTTTCAAATGAAATGACCCTTCATATTGAATTAAAAAATGGGGTCGTTCCTTATCCTGAGCTTGAGGAAAAGGTTATTCAACTAATCCGTCTTTATGGCGTTGAAAATCGCGTAATACTATCCTCGTTTAATCATTATAGTATTGTGAAGTGTTACCGGCTTGCACCTGAAATTGAAACCGCCCCCATTTATAAAAGTGGAATATTTATGCCTTGGGTGTATGCCCAAAGTATCCGAGCAAAAGGCATACACCCACATTACTTAGCGGCACCAAACGAACTTATAGAAGAAAGCATGAAAAATGGAATACAGGTACGTCCCTATACCGTTAACAAAGAAAAGGATATGAAGAGGTTAATTGAAGTGAATTGTACGGCTTTTATTACAGATTATCCTGAGAAGGCTGTTCGATTAAAAGAAAAACTTAAAAAAAAAACGACCCCATGAATGCGAACGGGGTCGTTTTGTATTAACGAAATCTCTTTTGAACTCTTTGGTTTTTACGGTCTCTTCTAAATATAAATCCAGCAATAAACGCAATGCCACCAACCGTTAAAGCTAGACCTAATAAAAATTGTAGCCATAAAAAGGGAATGGGGTCGTGTAAAATAGTGAAAACAGTATCTCTCATCCACTTGATTCCCACACCAGCTAAAATACCTGGGATTAACATTATGATTAAAGCAATAATACGATCCATTATAATCTCCCCACGTTTAAAGACTTTCCTTTTAATCTAGACAATCATAACACAGGTTATTAGAAAATTCATTTGTAAAACAAGTCTTTATACTTTAGAATGAAGATGTGAAATAACTTGCAGTCATCCAAAAAGGTGTGAATGAAATTGCAGAAAGTTATGATTGTAGGTGCAGGTAAAGGGGGTACAGCCCTCCTAAAAATCTTAAGCGAAGCAGAAATGTTTTCTGTTGCTGCTGTAGTGGACATTAACCCAAAAGCACCTGGTATACAATTTGCGAAGAAACTAGGAGTCCCCATATATTCTCACTGGAAGGAAATTCTTTCAGATGAAATTGATATAATTGTTGACGTTACGGGAAGTGAAGATATTTTCCGGGAGCTAAGAGATAACAGAGGGAAAAAGACGGTTTTAATTCCTGGAAGTGTTGCTCTTATCATTACTAGTTTATTGGATGAGAAAAAAGCTCTCATACAAGAATTAAAGGATGAAACTCACCGAAGAGACTTAATCTTTAATTCAACCAATGATGGAATGATTGTAGTGGATGATCATTCTACTATCATCCTTTGGAATGATAGTGCTGAAAAAATTGTAGGTGTCAAAAAAGAAGATGTGTTAGGCTTACATATTCAAAAAGTAATTCCAGATAGCAGATTACCTCAGGTGCTTTCAAGTAGACGAATTGAGGCGAATCGGGAATTAGTTTTAAAAAATGGTTTAAAAATTATTACCACCCGAATTCCAATGATAGATTCACAAGGGAAATTACTTGGTGCCTTTGCAGTTTTTAAAAACATAACGGAAATTGTAAACCTTGCTGAAGAAATTACCAACTTAAAAGAAATCCAAACCATGTTAGAGGCCATTATTCAATCTAGTGATGAGGCCATAACGGTCGTAGACGAGCAAGGAAAAGGAATCCTCATTAACCCTGCTTATGAACGGTTAACAGGGCTTAAAAAGGAAGAGGTCATAGGTAAACCAGCGACAGCTGACATTTCTGAAGGTGAAAGCATGCATATGAAGGTGCTAAAAACACGTAGAGCTGTTCGTGGTACCAAAATGAAAGTAGGGCCAGCGAAAAAGGAAGTCATCGTAAACGTTGCTCCTGTAATTGTTGATGGGAAGCTGAAGGGAAGCGTCGGTGTCATACATGATATGTCAGAAATTCAGTCCCTAACCAATGAACTCAATCGAGCTAGACAAATTATTCGATCACTTGAAGCAAAATATACGTTTGATGACATTATTGGAAGCTCTGAAGAAATGAAACTGGCCGTAGAGCAAGCACGGCTTGCTGCCAGAACACCCGTAACCATTCTACTTAGAGGGGAATCGGGTACAGGGAAAGAATTGTTTGCTCATGCGATACATAATGATAGCGACCGGAAGTATAACAAGTTTATTCGAGTAAATTGTGCAGCTATTTCAGAATCTCTACTTGAAAGTGAACTTTTTGGGTATGAAGAAGGTGCTTTCTCTGGTGCCAAGAGAGGTGGAAAGAGAGGGCTATTTGAAGAAGCAGACAATGGGAGTATTTTCCTTGATGAAATAGGTGAATTATCCTTAAACACTCAAGCGAAACTACTAAGAGTACTTCAAGAAAATGAAATCGTTCGTGTTGGAGGAACCAAGCCTATTTCCATCAATGTGCGAGTGATTGCGGCAACGAACATCAACCTCGAAAAAGGAATAGCTGACGGGAGTTTCCGAGAGGATTTATATTATCGCTTAAATAGGATGCCTATTCATATCCCTCCGCTAAGAAAGAGAAAGCAAGATATTAAAATGCTAAGTGAGCGGCTCCTTCATAAAATCAATCAAGATTATGGGAGAAATATCGAGGGGCTTAACGAGGGTGCTCTAAAAAAACTAATGGAGTACGGTTGGCCAGGAAATGTAAGGGAGCTTGAAAATGAATTAGGACGAGCTGTTATTTTTATGGATTTTCATGAGAAGATCCTTAAAAGTTCACATTTACAATTCCTAGGAAATAAGGGTGAGAAAAACGAAGACTCGAATTCTAACATGAAAAATACACAGGCCGACCAAGAAGAGCTTGCTCATTTAATGGATGAGTATGAAAAAGATGTTATTGAACAAAGGCTTAAGCAGCTTAAGGGAAATAAAACGGCGTGTGCGAAGTCATTAGGGATATCAGTGCGAAGTCTTTACTACAAACTTGAAAAATGGAATATTGAATAGAGTTGCATGCATGTTTCTTCATAGCACGCAGAAAGATGCATGATAATAATAATAAAAGTAAAGCGCTTTCATAAAATGTGGTTGGCACGATTCTTGCATTATTAAAAAGTGCGGCCAATAAACAAGTTGGGAGGTAGCCATGGATTTTCAGAAGCTAATAGAACAAGTAACCCAATTTGAAAAGAAAACCGTTGCTGTAGCTGCTGCAGAGGATTTAGAAGTGCTGGAAGCAATATCTTTGGCAGTACAACAAAATATGAGCTCTTTTCAACTATATGGGGATAAGGAAATGCTAACAACAATGCTCGATCAACATTTCCCACATCTAGTTAAAAACAAACAGGTAGAAATCATTCATACTTTATCTCAAACTTCCAGTGCGGAGCTAGCAGTTAAAGCAGTCCGTCAACATGAAGCAGATGTATTGATGAAGGGTCATATACCAACTTCAACTTTATTGAAGGCAGTGTTAAATAAAGAAATTGGGCTAAGAACAGGTAAAGTGCTTTCGCATGTTGCCGTGTTTTCAGTCCCCGGTTATGAACGGTTTATTTTTGTGACAGATGCAGCTATGAACATTGCACCAGATGTATCACAAAAAGCACAAATTATCGCAAATGCAGTAAAGGTGGCAAAAAGCCTAGGGTTAGAAACCCCGAAGGTAGCCCCATTAGCAGCCGTAGAGGTCGTGAATCCAGACATGCAAGCATCACTTGATGCTGCCCTACTCACACAAATGAACCGACGTGGTCAAATTACTGATTGTGAGGTAGACGGTCCTCTTGCTCTTGACAACGCAGTTTCTATGGAAGCTGCCAAACATAAAGGCATCAATAGTACTGTTGCCGGACAAGCAGACATTTTGCTAGTTCCTAATATAGAGTCTGGAAATATTCTCTATAAGTCATTGGTTTATTTTTCAAATGCTAGTGTAGGTGCAGTCATTGAAGGGGCTAAAGCGCCAATCGTGTTAACGTCCCGTGCAGATTCTGCAGAGAGTAAACTATATTCTCTTGCAGTTGCTTTACATTCATCAATTAAACAATGAGAATTGGGGAGGAATTTTATATGGAAATCTTCAAATACATGGAAAAATATGATTATGAGCAGTTAGTCATTTGTCAGGATAAAAAATCAGGGTTAAAAGCAATTATTGCAATACATGACACTACAATTGGTCCGGCATTAGGTGGTACAAGAATGTGGACATACGAGAGTGAAGAAGCAGCAATCGAAGATGCTTTACGCTTGGCAAAAGGAATGACTTACAAAAATGCAGCTGCTGGTTTAAACCTTGGCGGTGGTAAAACGGTTATCATCGGTGATCCTAGAAAAGATAAAAATGAAGACATGTTCCGAGCTTTTGGCCGCTACATTCAAGGGTTAAATGGCCGCTACATTACAGCTGAAGACGTTGGTACAACAGTAGAGGATATGGACCTAATTCATGAAGAAACAGACTTTGTAACAGGGATTTCTCCAGCATTCGGTTCTTCAGGAAATCCATCACCAGTAACAGCTTACGGTGTATACCGTGGAATGAAGGCTGCTGCAAAAGAGGCATTTGGTACCGATTCTTTAGAAGGAAAGAAAATTGCTGTACAAGGTGTAGGAAACGTGGCTTATACATTATGTAAACACCTACACGAGGAAGGTGCACAACTTATTGTAACCGATATTCATAAAGATGCAGTTCAACGAGCAGTTAACGACTTTGGTGCGAAAGCAGTTGAACCTAATGAAATCTACTCTGTTGAATGTGATATTTTTGCACCATGTGCACTAGGGGCAGTCATCAACGATGAAACCATTCCACAAATTAAAGCAAAGGTAATTGCAGGAGCTGCAAATAATCAACTAAAGGAATCTCGTCATGGCGATGCGATTCATGAAATGGGTATTGTGTATGCTCCTGATTATGTTATTAACGCAGGTGGAGTTATTAACGTAGCTGATGAACTATACGGATACAATCGTGAAAGAGCACTTAAGAAGGTCGAGCTAATATACAACAATATTGAAAAGGTTATCGAGATTTCTAAGCGCGACAACATTCCAACCTATATGGCAGCTGACCGTATGGCAGAGGAAAGAATTGAGAAAATAAAAAATACTAGATCAACCTTTTTACAAAATGGTCAGCACATCTTAAGTAGAAGAAAATAATACGTTCTATTCAGTCTAATAAGTGTTAAGGGAAGTAATAGGGGAGGATCTCTCCTTAGCTTTTTCCCTAATAAGGCTAATAGTAAAAGCCGAGGATAGACCTAAAAATGGCTTGTCCCTCACATCAAAAGAGGAAATTGGCTTACACGTTATGGAGGGTATTAAAGTTGGTAGAAAAGGAATATCGCATTCTCGTCATTAACCCAGGTTCTACATCAACGAAGATAGGCGTTTTTGACAACGAGAGACCTGTATTCGAGAAGACGATCCGCCACGATTCAAATGAAATTCAAAGCTTCAACTCAATATATGAACAATATGAATTTCGAAAAAACACTATTCTAGAGGCCTTAGATCAAGAAGGAATGAACCTTTCTAAATTATCGGCAGTTTGCGGTAGAGGAGGATTACTTCGTCCTATTGAGGGAGGGACCTACGAAGTTAATCAAGCGATGCTTGAAGATTTGAAAAATGGATATGCAGGTCAACATGCTTCCAATCTTGGAGGGATATTAGCATTTGAAATCGCAGGTGGTTTAAATATCCCTTCCTTTATCGTAGATCCAGTGGTAGTAGATGAACTTTCAGACGTGGCTAGGGTTTCAGGGTTTTCTCTAATTGAAAGAAAAAGTATTTTCCATGCTCTTAACCAAAAAGCTGTCGCTAGAAGAGTGGCAAAAGAACTTCAAAAAAGATACGAGGAAATGCGTTTTATTGTTGTTCATATGGGTGGGGGAATTACAGTTGGTGTCCATGAATACGGAAAAGTCGTAGATGTAAATAATGGTCTACATGGAGATGGTCCGTTTTCTCCGGAACGTGCAGGAACGGTTCCAGCGGGGGATCTTGTGCAACTATGCTTTTCAGGTGACTATTTTAGAGATGAAATCATGAAAAAATTAGTGGGGCAAGGCGGATTAGTAGGGTATCTTGGAACTAGTGATGCTGTAAAAGTTGAGAAGTTAATAGAAAAGGGCGACAAAAAAGCAAAGCATGTATATGATGCAATGTCATATCAAATTGCCAAAGAGATTGGAAGTGCAAGTACTGTTCTTAAGGGTAAAGTAGATGCCATCATATTTACTGGCGGACTAGCTTATGGAAAGGTATTTGTGCAGAGTATTATTGAGCGAGTAGGCTGGATTGCAGATTGTATAGTTAAACCAGGAGAGAATGAACTCCAAGCATTAACTGAAGGGGCACTCCGTGTACTTCGTGGCGAAGAAGATGCAAAAGTATACAGCGTAGACGGTAAATAAAAAGGAGTGAAACAAGTGGCTACAGAATTTGATCTCGTTATTTTGGGTGGCGGTACAGGCGGCTATGTTGCGGCAATTCGAGCTTCACAGCTTGGCTTGAAAACAGCCATCGTAGAAAAAGGTAAGCTTGGTGGAACATGCTTACATAAAGGATGTATTCCTTCTAAAGCGTTACTCCGAAGTGCAGAGGTATATCGAACGGCACTAGAGGGAGATAAATTTGGAGTTACGATTAACGATGTAACCCTCAATTTCCCTAAAGTACAGGAGAGAAAAGAGTCAATTGTTTCTCAATTACATAAAGGTGTTCAACACTTGATGAAACAAGGAAAAATAGAAGTGTATGAAGGGATTGGGAGAATTCTAGGACCTTCTATATTCTCTCCAATGCCAGGTTCCATTTCAGTAGAATTTGCAGATGGAAAAGAAAACGAAATTCTTATCCCCAAAAATGTAATCATTGCGACCGGTTCTAAGCCAAGAACACTTCCAGGGTTAGAGATTGACGGAGAAAAGGTGTTAACATCAGATGAAGCTCTTCAATTAGAAAAACTGCCAAACTCCATGATTATCGTAGGTGGAGGCGTAATAGGGATTGAGTGGGCGTCCATGCTCCATGATTTTGGAGTAGAAGTAACGGTGCTTGAGTACGCGGATCGGATTATTCCGACTGAAGACCAGGAAATTTCCAAAGAGATGCAACGCTTGATGAAGAAAAAAGGTGTGAAAATTGTTACTGGTGCAAAAGTTCTTCCTGATACGTTAAACAAAGATAATGGTGTTCAAATCAGTGCAGAAGTAAAAGGCAAAGAAGAAACATATCAAGCCGATCAATTATTAGTTTCTGTTGGACGAGAAGCAAATGTAAATGGAATTGGCTTGGAGAACACAGATATTAAAGTGGAAAAGGGAGTCATCGTTACAAATAAGCATTACCAAACGAAAGAATCACATATATATGCAATTGGTGACTGTATTGGTGGTTTGCAGCTTGCCCATGTAGCTAGTCATGAAGGGATTGTTGCTGTAGAACATATTGCTCGTAAAAATCCTGCACCTATTGATTATAACCTGGTGTCAAAATGTATCTATAGCAGTCCAGAAGTCGCTTCAGTTGGGTTAACAGAACAAGAGGCAAAAGAGCAAAACTTCAATATAAAAATTGGCAAATTCTCTTTCCGTGCCATTGGTAAAGCATTAGTATTTGGGGAGTCCGACGGATTTGTGAAAATTATTGCTGATAAAGATACGGATGATATACTAGGCGTCCATATGATTGGACCACATGTTACGGATATGATTTCTGAGGCTGGTTTAGCAAAAGTATTAGATGCAACACCTTGGGAAGTTGCACATACCATTCATCCTCATCCAACCTTATCTGAGGCGATTGGTGAAGCTGCACTTGCAGTCGATGGATTAGCAATTCATTCATAATTTTCTTATAGAGGAGGAACTAAAATGGCTGAAAAACGTCATGAACAATTGGGGCTTACTAATGAAAACGTCCTTGAAATGTATGAAACCATGCTTTTAGCTCGTAGACTCGATGAAAGGCAATGGCTCTTAAACCGTTCAGGGAAAATTCCATTCGTTATTTCATGTCAAGGACAGGAAGCTGCCCAAATCGGTGCTGCTTTTGCTCTTGATCGTTCGAAGGATTATGTTTTACCTTATTACCGTGATTTAGGAGTAGTTTTAACATTTGGTATGACGGCAAAGGAAATTATGCTTTCTGCTTTCGCTAAGGCAGAAGACCCGAACTCAGGTGGTCGACAAATGCCTGGACACTTTGGTCAAAAGAAAAACCGAATTGTAACAGGTTCATCCCCTGTTACCACACAAGTTCCACACGCAGTAGGAGTGGCACTTGCTGGAAGAATGGAAGGGAAAGACCTAGTAACTTTCGTAACTTTTGGTGAAGGTTCATCAAACCAAGGAGATTTCCATGAAGGTGCCAACTTTGCTGGCGTACACAAATTACCTGTTATTTTCATGTGTGAAAATAATAAATATGCGATTTCAGTTCCAATTGAAAAACAATTGGCTTGTGAAAAAGTGTCAGATCGTGCAATTGGTTACGGAATGCCAGGAGTAACAGTAGACGGAAATGATCCTCTAGAAGTGTATGCAGCGGTTAAAGAAGCAGCAGATCGTGGTCGCAGAGGAGAAGGACCATCCCTGATTGAAACGATTTCCTATCGTTTAACTCCTCACTCCAGTGACGATGATGACAGAAGCTATCGTGCTCCTGAAGAAGTAAAGGATGCTAAAACGAAAGACCCAATTATCACCTTTGGCGCTTATTTAAAAGAAAACGGTGTGATGGATGATGAATTGGAAAAGCAAATAAATGACCGTGTAATGGGCTTGGTCAACGAAGCTACAGAATACGCAGAGAATGCACCATATGCAGAAGCAGAACAAGCTTTGAAGTATGTGTATGCTGAGAATGAATAAGGGGGGAAACTCAGATGCCAGTTATCTCTTATATAGATGCTGTTAAAATGGCTATTAAAGAGGAAATGGAACGTGACTCTAAGGTGTTTATCCTTGGGGAAGACGTTGGATTAAAAGGTGGAGTGTTTAAGGCCACTGAGGGTTTATACGATCAATTCGGTGAGGAGAGAGTTATTGATACTCCTCTAGCAGAATCAGCAATCGCTGGTGTTGCAATTGGGGCAGCTATGTATGGAATGAGACCAATTGCTGAGATGCAGTTTGCCGATTTCATCATGCCTGCTGTGAACCAAATTATTTCAGAAGCAGCTCGAATTCGGTACCGTTCAAACAATGATTGGAGCTGTCCACTTGTAGTCAGAGCTCCATTTGGTGGAGGAGTCCATGGGGCACTTTATCACTCGCAATCCGTTGAAGCTGTATTTGCGAACCAACCAGGGTTAAAGATTGTCATCCCATCTACACCTTATGATGTTAAAGGGTTATTAAAGGCTGCTATTCGAGATGAAGATCCTGTTTTATTCTTTGAACATAAACGTGCCTACCGTTTAATCAAAGGTGAAGTTCCTGATGATGATTATGTACTACCAATCGGGAAAGCAGATGTAAAACGTGAAGGTGAAGACATTACTGTCATTACATATGGATTATGTGTTCATTTTGCACTTCAAGCAGCTGAAAGATTAGCCGAAGATGGTATTTCAGCTCATATCCTTGATTTAAGAACGGTGTATCCACTAGATCGTGAAGCGATTGTTGAAGCTGCTTCTAAAACTGGAAAAGTATTATTGCTAACGGAAGATAATTTAGAAGGTAGCATTATGAGTGAGGTATCTGCCATTATCTCAGAAGAATGCTTATTCGAATTAGATGCACCAATTAAGCGTCTAGCAGGACCTAATGTTCCAGCGATGCCTTATGCACCTACAATGGAAAAATACTTTATGGTAAACCCTGACAAAGTTGAAAAGGCAATGAGAGAACTAGCTGAATTTTAATTTTCAAGCTGAAGGAGGTACAAATAATGGGAATGGAACAAATGAAAATGCCTCAGCTTGGTGAGAGTGTAACAGAAGGTACGATATCTAAATGGTTAGTGTCTGCAGGGGATCATGTAAACAAGTATGATCCAATTGCAGAAGTCATGACTGATAAGGTAAATGCAGAGGTACCTTCCTCTTTCACTGGTACGATTAAAGAATTAGTAGCAAACGAAGGAGATACGCTTGAGGTAGGAGAAGTTATTTGCACAATTGAAGTTGAGGGTGGTGGAGCAGCGGCTCCAGCAAATGAAGCAAAACCTGCTGAAGAAACAGAAGGAAATGCTGAAGTAAGCAAACCAGCAGCACAAACAGATGCTCCTAACAAAGCACGTTATTCACCAGCTGTTTTAAAGCTTTCACAAGAACATGGAATTGACTTAAACCAAGTAACAGGGACAGGGGCTGGAGGACGAATTACAAGAAAAGACCTCCAAAAGCTGATTGAGTCTGGAAATGTTCCACAAGCAGGATCAGCACCTAAAGAAGTAGCTTCCACACCAAGTGCCCCAACTACGGAAGAGAAACCTCAGGAGGCAGCAAAACCGGCACCAACCCCAGCTGCTGGACCGCAAGTAACAGCAGCACCTGGAGATAAAGAAATTCCGGTTACAGGTGTTCGTAAAGCAATCGCTGCTAACATGCTGAAGAGTAAACACGAAATCCCTCACGCATGGACGATGATGGAAGTAGATGTAACGAACTTAGTGGCTTACCGTGATTCTCTAAAGGCAGAGTTTAAGCAGAAAGAAGGCTTTAACTTAACTTACTTTGCATTCTTTGTAAAAGCTGTATCTCAAGCTTTAAAAGAGTTCCCTGAAATCAACTCTACTTGGGCTGGAGACAAAATTATACAAAGAAAAGATATCAACATCTCCATTGCGGTAGCAACAGAAGATGCATTATATGTACCAGTAATCAAACATGCCGACGAAAAGTCCATTAAAGGAATCGGTCGTGATATTAATGAACTAGCGGCAAAAGTTCGCACAAATAAACTAACTGGGGACGACATGAAAGGTGGAACCTTTACAGTTAATAACACTGGTTCATTTGGTTCTGTCCAATCTATGGGAATTATCAATCATCCTCAGGCTGCCATCCTTCAGGTTGAGTCCATTGTGAAACGTCCTGTTGTGATGAACAACGGTATGATTGCGGTCCGAGATATGGTTAATCTATGTCTATCACTAGATCACCGTGTGTTAGATGGACTTATTTGTGGTCGTTTCTTGCAACGAATTAAGGAAATTTTGGAGAATATCAATCCTGATAATACATCTATTTATTAAAAGACTGGGCTTTGCCCGGTCTTTTTTTGTGGGGGTGCAATTCCTGGGCTGGAGGTGCAATTCTGGGGCTGAGGGTGCAATTCCTGGGCTGGAGGGTGCAATTCCTGGGCTGGAGGTGCAATTCCTGGGCTGGAGGTGCAATTCCGAGGCTGAAAGTGCTCTGAACGCATATTGTAGCTTTTGTTCCGCATCTTCCTTTTTATGGTAAATACAGGACAAAAACTACATCTTCTGTTCCATATCTTCCTTTTTTCGGTAAATTCGGAACAAAAACTACATCTCCTGTTCCAAACCTTCCTTTTTTTGGTAAATACAGAACACAAACAACATCTTCTGTTCCATTTCCTACTTCATTCCCGATTCGGCACAAATAAAACCAAAACAAACCTACGTAATAATCAGTACCAATTGGAGTTTTCCAAAAATTTATACTAAAATGAGACTATACAAATGAAAATGATTTCTTACTACGGGAAGGGGGGCCTTCTTCAATTGCGAAGAAGCACTTGCAATGAGTAAATCAACTGAAATTTCATTCTCACCAGTTACCATGGAAGAATGGGAAAACCTCTCACTAAAAACATTAAAATCAGGCTCATTAGATGAATTGATAACCAATACCTTTGAAAATATTAAACTATTACCACTATATACTTCTCAAAATAGTGAAAAACTAGAAGGAGCAGATGTTCCTCCTGGAATCGCACCTTTTCTAAGAGGGGTTCAAAACCCTAGTGAACAAGCTCGTCCATGGAAAGTTGCTCAATGGTTGACTAGTCAAGAATCCATGACTCTGCTCGAGCAAATCAACTCCTTAGAATCAAAAGGGCAAGATGTAATATCTTTTCAAACTAAAAAATTTAAGGAAGAAGATTTAACTCAATGGTTCAAATCAATGGATTCGAACCCATTGAAAAATATCCTAGTTGAATTAGATGAAAATCATGTCCATTGGCTTAACAAGCAGGGATGGAATAAGGAACTAACAGGTTTTATTGGTTTTGATCCGATAAAATGTATGCTTGAAAAGCAATCTTCTACCGCTAACCTTTCAACTTATTATGATGTGTTATCGAGTGCGGCAAAACAAGTGCCTGAAAAATTGAAAACGATCTTAATAGACAGCACTGTTTTCCATAATAGTGGCGCAGACATGGTAACTGAACTTGCATCTATCCTAGCTAGTGCAGTTGAACATATTGAACAGCTTGAACAAAGGGGACTTCCATCTGAGAATATTCTTAACCGTATTCTCGTTCGTATTGGAGTAGGTGGAAACTTCTTCTTAGAGGTAGCCAAAGTGCGCGCACTTCGCTATCTGTGGTATAAATTATCTTCTGCTTACAACATTAAATCGGAAGAATCTAAGAAAATTTCAATTGCAGCTGAAACCTCTATGGTAACGAAAACGATTTTTGATGAGAATGTAAATGTCCTTCGTGCCGGTAATGAGGCATTTGCTGCAGTTGTAGCGGGGGTGGATTATTTACACATCGCACCATTCGATGTTTGTCTAAAGGATAAAAAAGAACTAGCAGATCGAATTGCGCGAAATACGCATCATCTTCTAGCAGAAGAGTCTAATCTATCTCATGCATTAGACTCTGCTGGTGGCTCTTGGTATATTGAAAGTTTAACAAAAGAATTGGCAGAAAAAGCATGGGAAATGTTCTTAACTATAGAGAACAGACAGGGTCTTTTGGCATGTGTTGAAAGTGGATGGCTTCAAGAATGTATTCAGAAAAGTAGAGAAAAGAAAATAAAGGCAGTCAAAACTAGAGAGTTAGAAATTGTTGGGACGAACGTCTTTGTTGATGGAAACGATCGTAAACCCACAGAAACCCTGAATGCTGGTCATAACTTAGTCCATTTTCCGTCGTATCGATTATCACAATCCTTCGAAAAATGGAGACTATACTTCAATCAAAGCCCAGCTAAAGTGGCACTCATTGGCCTAGGCACATTAAAGGAATACAAAGATCGAAGAGATATGGCTAGAAATTGGTTTGCATCTGCTGGTGTTATGACAGAAATGGTGGATGGACTAGAAGCTGTTAAGTCCGAAGACTACAAAGCTATTTGTCTATGTGGAACTGGTGATTCCTATCAGAATTGGAATCATAGCTCCACTATTCCAATCTTTGCTGCAGGAAAACCTATGAGCCATGAAATCATTAAAAGTTGGATTTATCCTGAACGTCCAGTGGAAGAAGTAGTGGAATCATGGGTAAGTAAGGGAGGTAATGAGTAGTGGCTAGACCTAATTTTAGTAACATCCAGCTTGAAAACAATAGCTCAATAACAGAGATCATAGGGAATGTAACAAAAGCAACCAATGAAAACATCCCTATCAAGCAGTTCTATACGGAAAAAGACTTAAAGTCGATGACGCATCTTCATGACTTACCGGGTCTTCCACCTTTTACAAGAGGACCTTATCCAACGATGTACGTGACAAAGCCATGGACCATTCGCCAATATGCTGGCTTTTCTACAGCGGAGGAAAGCAATGCGTTTTATAAAAGAAATCTAGAAATGGGTCAAAAAGGACTATCTGTTGCTTTTGACTTGCCAACTCACCGCGGGTATGATTCGGATCATCCTCGAGTAGAAGGAGACGTAGGGAAAGCTGGGGTCGCAGTCGATTCCATCCTGGATATGAAAATTCTTTTTAAAAACATTCCATTAGATAAGATGAGTGTCTCGATGACCATGAACGGTGCGGTCATTTCGATTATGGCGTTTTACATTGTGACAGCAGAAGAACAAGGCGTCGAGCTAAAGGATCTGTCTGGAACCATTCAAAACGATATTTTAAAGGAGTATATGGTTCGGAACACATATATTTACCCACCTAATGTTTCCATGAGGATTATTTCAGATATTTTTGCGTACACATCCAAAAATATGCCTAAGTTTAATTCAATCAGTATTTCCGGATATCATATGCAAGAGGCGGGAGCACCAGCAGATATCGAATTAGCCTATACCTTGGCTGATGGTTTAGAGTATGTCCGTACGGGTTTGGCTGCTGGAATAGATATTGATTCTTTCGCTCCAAGACTTTCATTCTTCTGGGGAATCGGAATGAATTACTTTATGGAAGTAGCAAAACTCCGTGCGGCGAGAAGGATTTGGGCTGAACTAATGAAACCATTTGAACCTAAAAATCCAAAGTCATTAGCACTACGTACCCACTCTCAAACATCTGGATGGAGTTTAACGGAACAGGATCCGTTTAACAATGTTGTTCGAACACTGATTGAAGCGCATGCAGCCGTTATGGGACATACACAGTCGCTTCATACGAATGCTTTAGATGAGGCAATTGCGTTACCAACTGATTTCTCAGCAAGGATTGCTAGAAATACGCAGCTATATTTACAAAAAGAGACGCTTCTAACAAATGTTATTGACCCATGGGCTGGCTCATACTATGTAGAAAAATTAACAGAAGAATTAATGGAGAAAGCTTGGGAACATATCGAAGAAATTGAAAAGCTTGGTGGGATGACAAAAGCGATTGAAGCGGGCTTACCGAAGCTGAAAATAGAAGAGGCAGCTACTAGACGCCAAGCTTTAATTGACTCAGGAAAAGAAGCCATTATTGGAGTGAACCGTTACAGAGTCGATCAAGAAGAAAGCTTCGATATTTTAGATATAGATCAAGAAGAGGTAAAGAAAAAGCAACTTGAAAAACTGAAGGAATTAAAGGCATCCCGAGATAGCCAAAAGGTTGAAGTTGCTCTTGAAAAGATAACAGAAGCCGTTACTACTGGCGTAGGGAACTTACTAGAATTGGCAGTAGAGGCTGCAAGGGTGAGAGCGACACTTGGAGAAATTTCCTCTGCTATTGAAAAAGTAAGTGGTAGACATCGTGCCGTCATTAGGAGTGTATCTGGCGTGTATTCAGCTAATTATGAAAATGAAGAGAACATGAAATCAGTCATTCAAATGACAGAAGAATTTCTATCATTAGAAGGTAGAAGGCCCCGTATGCTTGTGGCAAAGATGGGGCAGGATGGTCATGACCGTGGGGCAAAAGTGATTGGGACTGCTTTTAGTGATCTTGGATTTGATGTCGATATGGGTCCTTTATTCCAAACACCGGAAGAAACGGCAAAGCAAGCTGTTGAAAATGATGTTCACGTGATTGGTGTAAGCTCACTTGCGGCTGGTCATAAAGCCCTTCTACCAAAACTTGTTAGAGAGTTAAAGGCTTTAGGACGAGAGGATATCATGATTGTGATTGGTGGAGTTATTCCGTCCCAGGATTATTCATTTCTTTTAGAAAATGGAGCTTCCTTTATTTTTGGGCCAGGAACCGTTATACCACTTGCCGCTCAAAAAATGATAGAAGAAATCTATACGCGTTTAGGTTATGAAAAGGTCGAGGAATAAGAATGACGGAAAAACAAAATCATAAGTTTCGTAAAGTCCGAGAACAATCTTTTGACATAGAAGAAATGAGCAAGGAGATATTGGCTGGAAACCGGAATATGTTAGCGAGAGCAGTAACATTAGTGGAAAGCCAAACACAGGCAAAACAAAAACAAGCTCAAGATCTTTTGCATTCATTATTACCTCATAGCGGGAAGTCCATTCGGATTGGGATTACTGGGGTCCCAGGTGCTGGAAAAAGTACTTTTATTGAATCTATTGGGTTGATGCTGTGTGAGCAGGGTCATCGGTTAGCTGTTTTAGCTGTTGACCCTAGTTCAAGTGTTAGTGGTGGAAGCATTTTAGGAGACAAAACACGGATGGAAGAGCTCTCAAAGCATCCAAACGCTTTTATCCGCCCATCCCCTTCAGGCGGAACCTTAGGTGGTGTTCATCGAAAAACAAGGGAATCGATCCTTCTTTGTGAAGCAGCGGGTTACGATATCATTTTCGTTGAAACAGTAGGTGTGGGACAGAGCGAAGTCATTGTTAGAGAGTTGGTAGACTTTTTCTTATTGCTTGTTATTACTGGGGCTGGGGATGACCTACAAGGCATGAAAAAAGGCATAATGGAATTGGCAGATGCCATTGTAGTGAATAAAGCGGATGGTGAAAACGAAAAGAACGCTCTGCTAGCTAGGCGAGAATATAATCAAATATTATCACTTGTTCAGCCTGCAACAAAAGGTTGGCGAACAAGAGCATATACACTCTCTGCTTTATACAAAAAAGGGCTGAAGGAAATTTGGGAAGTTATTATAAACTTTTCAAAGCAAACAAAAGAGTCCCAAGTTTTTTATGAAAGAAGAAAGCTGCAAACACGGCAATGGCTAAACCAGTCGATACGAGATGAATTAGAAAATCGCTTCTATGGTAACCCAGAAATTAAGGTGCTTGTACAGAAATATATGCAGGATGTAACGGAAGGGACATTGACGGTTACACAAGCTGTTATGAACCTTTTTGATGTATATGAGAGGAAAAAATAAAAATGGGATAGCGTGGGTGCGCTATCCCAAAGATCCAGGGAGTTTAGGGGTATGGATCTAGATGTACTAATATATTACCCACTCCTTAAATAATTCAAACCTCTCTCTTTAAAAAATTTGAAAAAGAGTCTACTTACTTGGTATGATAAGGGAGTAAGTCCTAAAAAGGAGAGATTCAAGTGGAAATGGATTTTAATTTATTTATGAATGATGTAGTTCGTCAAGCGCGACAAGAAATCGTTGCGGCTGGATATACAGAATTAAAAACACCAGAAGAAGTTCAAGAAGTCTTAAACAAAAAGGGTACCACTTTAGTAATGGTAAACTCTGTTTGTGGATGTGCAGGCGGAATTGCGAGACCTGCTGCAAGTTATGCAGTCCACTATGATAAGAGACCAGACCAATTAGTAACCGTATTTGCCGGTCAAGATAAAGAAGCAACAGCTGAAGCTAGAAACTTTTTTGAAGGTTACCCACCATCATCCCCTTCTTTTGCATTACTAAAAGACGGAAAAATCCTTACTATGGTGGAGCGTCACGAAATTGAGGGACATGATCCTGCGTCTGTTGTAAATAAGCTTCAAGAATACTTTGATCAGTATTGTGAAGAAGTTTAATACCGAAATGATAACTGCCTACAAAGCTGAAAATTTGGAGGCAGTTTTTTTGTTCACTTTTATTAAAGAATGAAATTGACACAATAACTCATACTGTTAAGAAGCCAAACTTACAAATCTAGAGGGAAAATACATGTTTAAAATTGGGTATCGGACACTGAAAACAGCAATAGGAACAGTCATCGCTATCATGATTGCACAGTTTTTTGGATTGGATAACTTTGCTTCTGCAGGAATTTTAACCATTCTTTGTATAAAACCTACAAGAAGAAAATCGTTGAAAGCTGCATTTGATCGAATTTTAGCTTGTTTTCTATCTTTATTTTTAGCTAGTGCTATGTTTGAATGGATTGCCTATCATCCGATTGTCATAGGTGTACTTCTACTTATTTTTATTCCTATTACCGTTAAATGGAAGATACAAGAAGGCATTGTCACATCAAGTGTAATCATTCTCCATGTGTATATGGCAGGACAAGTTTCATTCCATTTAATTGTAAATGAATCGTATATTATTTTGATAGGAATTCTGGTTGCTTTAATTTTAAATATTTATATGCCTTCATTAGATAAAAATATGGGAGAACTGAAAGACGAGATTGAGAAACATTTTTCATCCATACTGAGTGAAATGGCGCATTACTTAAAAACAAACGAGGAGCTTTGGCAGGGAGCTGAGATTACAGATGTATCTGAGAAGATAAAAGAAGGGAAAGCTTTAGCTTCAAAAGATTTAGAGAACAATCTCCTCCAAGGGGAAAATATCTACTATACATATTTTAAAATGCGGGAAAAACAATTTGAGTTGATTGAAAGGTTATTACCTTTACTCACCTCGTTTCAATTTAATAGTCCTCAAAGAATTAAAGTAGCAAATTTTATAGAAGAGCTCAGTACTCACGTTCACCCGGGAAATACAGCCCATCACTTTTTATACAAGTTGTATCAAATGAAGCATGAATTTAAGGAGATGCCACTTCCAACTACGAGGGATGAGTTCGAAGAAAGAGCTGCCCTTCTTAATTTTGTAAGTGAAATGGAGAAATATCTCCAAATCAAGAGCCATTTTAGGGGAATCTACCAGAAAGGTTAAACAGTTTTTGGAAAAGCTGAACTTGTATGGAATGTAGCTCTGACACCCACAATAATAATGGGTGATTAAATTGAAAATATTACTTGCTATTTTATATATATCTGTTGTTTCTCCAATCTGGCCAATCGGTGAAAATCCATTGCCAGGTGATCCGTTTATTATAGTCAATAAGAAAAATAATCAGCTTGCGTTTGTACATGAAGAAAAGATTGAAGTATTTCCTGTTGCAACGGGTAAAACGAATGATCTAACTCCTGAAGGGACGTTTACTGTAACAGTTAAGGCTATTAACCCTTATTATCGAAAGCTGAATATGCCGGGTGGTCATCCCAGAAACCCATTAGGGAGTCGGTGGATTGGGTTTGATGCGCTTGATACAATTGGAAGAACGTACGGTGTTCATGGGACAAACAGGCCAGAATCCATAGGTGCTTATGTTTCGAACGGATGTATTCGGATGCGGAAGGAAGATGTTGAAGCATTATTTGACAGGGTGCCGATTGGTACAAAGATCTTAATTGTTTCATCTTACAAATCGTTTGAAGAGCTGGCCAAGGAAGCCGGAGCCATCATGGATGAATCCAAAAAAATAGAGTGGCCTTTAGTGATGGAAAGATAATCACTAGAGGTCACTCTTTTTTGTTCACTATTATAAAAACATAGTCATTCCGATAAGAAGAGTAGAAGCAATCATAGCAAAAAGCATTAAGTAAACTACGATTTTTCTCAATTTTTTATTTTTCATATCGGTTGCCCCCTTCTTCGCTTATCCTATCCCTATTGTACAAGGATATGGCATTTTCAACAAGTGTTACATGGAAACTGCTTCTTGTCATGCTTAAAAAGTTGCAGGAATTTCGACATATATAAAGAATGTTATAGAGTGGAAAAGAAATATGATGATTGGAGGAAGCTCCTTGGAAAAAGTAGATCATATCGGTATTGCTGTACGTTCAATAGATCAAGTTTTACCTTTTTATCAAAATGTGATGAAGCTTGAGTTAACCAAGACGGAAGAAGTTCCCTCTCAAGGAGTAAAAGTTGCGTTCCTACAAGCACTGAATACAAAGTTAGAATTACTTGAACCTATACATCCAGATTCTGCAATAGCCAAGTTTATTGAGAAAAAAGGGGAAGGTATGCACCATGTTGCTTTCCTTGTGGACGATATTGAAGCAGAGGTTAAGAGGTTAAAGTCTGAAGGGGCTCGTCTTGTTCAAGAAACCCCACAGCCCGGTGCAGGCGGGGCTAAGGTGATCTTCTTACACCCTAAACAGGCAAATGGCGTATTATATGAAATTTGTGAAAAATAAGGTTGAGGTGAAAGATTAGAAATGGACATCTATGAAAAAATTAGCGAGTTGTATGATAAAAGGCGTGAAATAGAGCTTGGCGGTGGAGATGACAAAATTAATAAACAACATGAAAAAGGAAAGCTGACCGCCAGGGAAAGAATTGAGCTTTTAGTAGATGAAGGAACATTTGTAGAATTAAATCCTTTCATTGAACACCGAAGCCATGACTTTGGATTAGGTGATGTTAAGGGCCCTGGAGATGGTGTTGTTACTGGTTATGGAAAAATCCATGGACGTCCGATTTATTTGTTTTCTCAAGATTTTACCGTTTTTGGTGGAGCACTTGGTGAAATGCATGCTAAAAAAATAGCCAACGTCATGGATTTAGCAGCAAAAAATGGCACCCCTTTTATCGGGTTAAATGATTCAGGGGGAGCACGAATCCAAGAAGGTGTTGTTTCATTAGATGGCTATGGTCATGTTTTTTATCGAAATGCCATTTATTCAGGTGTAATCCCTCAAATTTCCGTCATTATGGGACCATGTGCGGGAGGAGCCGTTTATTCACCGGCTATTACTGACTTTGTGTTTATGGTCGACAAAACAAGCCAAATGTTTATAACAGGACCAAAAGTCATTGAAACGGTAACAGGTGAAAAGATTTCTTCTGAAGATTTAGGTGGTTCTGAAGTACATAACGCTATAAGTGGAAACGCACACTTCCGTGGAAAAACGGAAGAGGAAGTTTTAGAACAGGTTCGTACATTAGTTCGTTATTTACCACAGAATAATGAGCAATCTGCCCCAATCGAGCAGACTGAGATAAAAGATGATTTTCGTCCGGACCTAACGGATATTATTCCATTTGATCCTATTCGCCCTTATGATGTTCGACTAGTCATTAACGAAATTGTAGATGAACATTCATTCTTTGAGGTTCATCGAGAATTTGCTAAGAATATAGTAGTGGGCTTTGCAAAAATAAAAGGGGAGACAGTTGGTTTGGTTTGTAACCAACCAAAGGTGATGGCAGGAGGACTTGACATTAATTCCTCTGATAAAGCAGCACGTTTTATCCGGTTCTGTGACTCTTTTAACATTCCACTCATTACATTCGAAGACGTAACGGGATTCTTCCCAGGAGTAAAGCAGGAGCATGGAGGAATTATCCGCCACGGTGCTAAGATTTTATATGCCTACTCTGAAGCTACAGTTCCCAAAATTACAGTGATTCTGCGTAAAGCCTATGGTGGGGCTTATGTGGCATTAAATAGTAAATCTATTGGTGCAGACCTTGTATATGCATGGCCAAACGCAGAAATAGCCGTTATGGGGCCACAGGGAGCAGCCAATATTATATTTGCAAAAGAAATTGCAACGAGTGAAAATCCTGAAGAAGTTAGAGCAGAAAAGATTGAAGAATACCGTGAAAAATTCGCAAACCCATATGTAGCAGCTAGTATGGGGATGGTAGACGATGTTATTGACCCGAGAGAAACAAGAATAAAGCTGGCACAAGCATTAGAAATGCTAAAGAATAAAAAAGAGCACCGTCCAACTAAAAAGCATGGGAATATTCCCCTGTAAAAAACAATCATTAGGTCTCGAGTCTTGTATCTATTTAAACATGAACGTTATACTAGAATAGAAGCATAAAAACGGAGGGACATACATAATGAATGCAGATCGTTTATTACAAGAGTTTTTAGAACTTGTACAAGTAGATTCAGAAACAAAATTCGAAGCAGAGATTGCTAAAGTTTTAAAGGAGAAATTTACTACTTTAGGGCTAGAAGTTATTGAAGATGATACAACAGGTGAAACTGGCCATGGGGCTGGAAACTTAATTTGTACCCTCCCTGCAACTAAGGAAGGTATTGACCCAATATACTTCACTTGCCATATGGATACAGTAGTTCCTGGAAAAGGGATCAAGCCAAGTGTTAAAGATGGATATGTCGTTACAGATGGAACAACTATACTTGGTGCTGATGACAAAGCTGGTATTGCTGTTATGTTAGAAGCAATCCGTACATTAAAAGAAGAAAACACAGCACATGGACAGATTCAATTTATCATTACAGTTGGTGAAGAATCAGGATTGGTCGGGGCTAAAGCTTTAGATCCTTCCCATGTAAAAGCTAAATATGGCTATGCATTGGATAGTGATGGAGCTGTAGGTAATGTCATTATTGCAGCACCTACACAAGCGAAAGTAAAGGCAACGATTTTTGGCAAAACAGCTCACGCTGGTGTAGCACCTGAAAAAGGTGTATCTGCGATTACAGTTGCTGCTAAGGCAGTTGCAAAAATGCCACTAGGACGAATTGATGAAGAAACAACAGCAAACATCGGTCGTTTCGAAGGTGGAACTCAAACGAATATCGTGGCTGACCGTGTTGATATTTTAGCGGAAGCTCGCTCATTAGTACCTGAAAAAATGGAACAGCAGGTAGCAAAAATGAAAGCTGCCTTTGAACAAGCAGCTGAAGAAATGGGTGGCAAAGCCGAAGTTGATATCCAAGTTATGTACCCAGGCTTCAAATACTCTGATAATGATTTAGTTGTTCAGGTTGCTCAAAGAGCAGCAAGTAAGATTGGCAGAAGTTGCGAGTTGTTACGAAGCGGCGGAGGTAGTGACGCAAACGTTTTTGCAGGTATGGGAGTCCCTACTGTCAATTTATCAGTTGGGTATGAAGAAATTCATACAACAAATGAGCGTATGCCAGTTGAGGAATTAAATAAATTGACTGAAATGGTACTAGCTATCATTAGTGAAGTAAGTCAATAAACTGGTCTTTTGAGGGAGAGAAGAAGATGTCAACTTTAGGTCATGCAGTTATGTTTACCATTGGCGGTCAGACTTTTGCAATGGACTTAAACCATGTAAAATCTATTGAACCTTATAAGAATGAAAACTCTTCAGCTGAAGGTTTAGTTCTTGGGTATTCAGATATTAGGGGCGAACAAGCAGTTGTTGTTGATCTACAAAATTTTTTATATGATCAACCTTTTTCGGTTACAGAAACAACTCGTTTGTTGTATGTGGAAACGGGACAAGTACCGTATGCTATTCCATTTGAAGAAGCTGAGATGATTAACGGAACGAACGTAGAAAAGCAAGATTTAGGTCTAGCGCAAAGTAAAGAAAATACATTTTTTTCAAGTGTGGTTCTTTGGAATGACCAGTTGGTACCTGTTATCGATGCTTTTGCATTATCCGATAGCTTAAATCTTGTCTAATAAGTGAAGCTGCCGCATGAGGCAGCTTTTCTTATGAAAAACTAAACTTTTTCACAAAAGTAGGTGCATATTATAATGGAATCAAAAGCAAGAGTTATCTTTCATATTGATATGAATAGCTACTACGCATCAGTAGAAATGGCCTTTCACCCGGAGCTTAAGGGGAAGCCTCTTGCAATAGCAGGCAACGCTAAAGAAAGAAGAGGAATTATTGTAACATGTAGCTACGAGGCTAGAAAGTTTGGAGTAAAGGCAACCATGCCAATATGGGAAGCCAAAAAACTCTGTCCGAATTTAATTGTAAAGGAACCTGATTTTGATAAGTATCGGTCAGTCTCTAAGCGGATGTTTGAAATTCTGAAAAGCTATACCGAATGGGTTGAACCTGTCTCCATCGATGAAGGATATATGGATGTGACCGAAGTAGAGGGTAACCTACATCCGTTGAAATTAGCTCAAGCGATTCAAGATAGGTTACTAGATGAACTGCAACTTCCCTGCAGTATTGGTGTAGCACCTAATAAATTTCTAGCGAAAATGGCATCAGATATGAAGAAACCATTAGGGATTACGGTTCTCAGAAAAAGAGATATGACTCATAAATTGTGGCCATTAGAGATTCAAGAGATGCACGGAATAGGGAAGAAAACTGCAGAAAAGTTAAAGAAACTTGGTTTTCATACTATTGGAGATTTGGCTAAAGCCCCTGAGTTAACACTAAAAGTAGCATTAGGTGTTAACGGGAAGAAGCTGTGGGAACGTGCTAATGGGATTGACCGAAGGAAGGTAGATCCAGAAAGTGTGAATGAGATTAAATCCATCGGAAATTCAACCACATTACCTACAGATACGGAGGATTTACACACATTAGAAAGAGTCCTCGAATCCTTAACAGACCGTGTGAGTAAGAGGCTTTATACAAGGGGGTACGTTACAGAAGGGGTTCAAGTTACGATTCGATATTTTAACCGCAAGAATACGAACCGCAGTATGACCTTGGCCAGACCTATGTACAAAACAGAAGAGCTATTACCATATGTAAAGAAGCTTTTTATTGAAAACTGGAATGAAGATCCTGTCCGTTTATTAGGTGTAACCGCTACCCAGTTAGTGGATAAGAAGAGTGTCACCCAACAATTAGATTTATTTTCTTATGAAAAAGATGAAAAGGATTATAAACTGAATGAAACTTTGCAACAGCTTTATAAAAAGCATGGTAAATCTATTATAAGTAAAGGTGTAGATAAGCCAAAATAAAAGGGGCCCACGTCATAAAATGAGAGGGTCCCTTTTGCATTCATGATTCTAACAGTTTTCAACATCTAAATCGGTAACTGGCCACCAGTGGAAGCCATCCTTCTCAAGCAGCTTGTCTGCTTCATCTGGACCCATGGAACCAGATGAATAGTTAGGAAAAGAGCTTTCTTTAGTTTGCTCCCAGGCTTTCGCAATTGGATCGACGTAGGTCCAGGATAAAGCTACTTCGTCCCAATGTGCAAAATTTGTAGCATCTCCTCTTAGGCAATCGTAGAGTAATTTTTCATAAGCTTCTGGTGTATTCATTCCATCAACGCTCTTATTTGAGAAATTTAATTTAACAGGTGTGGTTTCTACAAACTGTCCAGATTTTTTCACATTCAAGTGAAGCGTAATACCTTCGTCTGGTTGTATATGAATCACCAATAGATTCGGATTCAAAGTTTCTTCAGTTTTCATATAAAGGTTCATCGGGATATCTTTGAATTGAACAACAATTTTTGTTGACTTTTCTGTTAAACGTTTACCAGTACGAATATAAATCGGGACACCAGCCCATCTGAAATTGTCAATCATAATTTTTCCAGCTACGAATGTCTCAGTGTTGGAATTAGAATCCACATGTTCTTCTTCTCGGTAAGACTTGACTTGCTTCCCTTTACTTACTCCAGCATTATATTGACCTCTTACAAAACTATTTGAGATTTCGTCACCCTCTAAAGGGCGAAGGGCACGTAATACCTTAACCTTCTCACTTCTAATCTCATTGGTATTGAGACGAATAGGTGGTTCCATTGCTAGTAAAGCAACCATCTGCAGCATATGATTTTGTACCATATCCCGAAGTGCTCCACTACCCTCGTAGTAACGGCCACGATCCTCTACCCCAAGTGTTTCACTAGATGTGACTTGAATGTTAGAAATAAAACGATTATTCCATAGTGGTTCAAAAATAGCGTTTGCAAAACGAATAACCTCAATATTTTGAACCATCTCTTTACCAAGATAGTGGTCAATTCGGTAAATCTCATCCTCTGAAAACGCAAGGCGAATATGGTCATTTAATTCTTTTGCTGATGGATAGTCATGGCCAAATGGTTTCTCAATAACGAGTCGGTTAAATCCATTATCCGATTTCAACTGTTGCTTATATAACGATTCAGCAATGGTTCCAAAGAATTGTGGAGCCATGGCTAAATAGAAAACACGATTTCCATTCAATTGATAATGGGCGTCTAGTTCGTCAACAAGATTTTTCAAGTCATGGTAATGTTCTGTGTTGGATACATCAAGGGAGTGATAATAAAAGTGAGAAACGAATTCATCAAGATTTTCGTTAGTCCCCACATGTTCCAATATGGATTGTCTCACTTGTTCTTGGAATTGATCTGGCATAAGTTCTCTTCGTGCCACCCCAATAACAGCGAACTTTTGATCAAGTTTGTCTTTCTTATACAAATGGTAAAGGGAAGGATATAGCTTGCGATTGGCTAAGTCTCCTGTTGCGCCAAAAATCGTAATGAGTGCAGTTGGTTTTTGATTTTCGATCACTTATGTTACCTCACTTTTGCTAATTTAAAGGGAAAATCGGCAATATGTATTCTCTTCATATTATTAATGACACCTTTTCAGGCTTTTTCCGTATAAAATGTTATCCTTTTCTGCCCCGAAACGCAAATATATTCGGACATAAATTCTAAAAAGATGCAATAATTATTAAGTAAATTAAAATTATGAACTATATTAGTTAAATTATTTCATAATTTCATTGTGGTAATGGAACTTGTAGGATAATATATAAGGGAAGAATGATAAATTCTGGGGGGAGAAATATGGCAATACGATTAGAGAATGTGACGAAAACGTATCAATCTGGAGATATATTGGTCAAAGCATTAAAGGGAGTAGATGTTGAAATACCGGATGGAAAGATGGTTGTAATTTTAGGGCCATCAGGATCTGGAAAATCAACACTGTTAAATGTTATTGGTGGGATCGATCAACCTAATCAGGGAAGTGTGATAGTAAACGGGTGGGAAGTTGCGAATCTTTCAGATCGGAAACTGACTCAATACCGCCGAGAGGCAATTGGCTTCATATTTCAAGCATATAATTTAATTCCAAGTTTAACGGTTTATGAGAATGTTGAAGTTGGGGCTCAAATCAGTGAAAATCCTTTAACAATAGAAGAAGTACTTGAAGGGGTTGGCATGTTAGACAAAAAGGATAAATTCCCTCATCAGCTAAGTGGTGGTGAGCAACAACGAACAGCGATTGCAAGAGCATTAATAAAAAACCCTTCTATCTTGCTTTGTGATGAACCAACCGGTGCATTAGATGAAGAAACCGGAAAAATGGTACTAGAGTTACTTCAAACTATTCAAGAAAAATATGGGACCACAGTTTTAATTATCACCCATAACCCTGGAATCAGTGAAATGGCACATGTTGTATTGAAAATGAAAAGTGGAGAGTTAATCTCACAATCTAATAATGGAACACCGATACCGGCCAAGCAGGTGAAATGGGTATGAGTTTACAAAAAGGTGTAATGCGAACAATTTGGAAGCGAAAAATGCAGTCGTTAGGCTCAATCATTTTGTTAATGATTGCCGTGATGCTGTATATTATGATGACGAATTCTCTAACTAGCCTAGATAAGAGCTACCAAATGTTTAAGGAAAATTATCAACAAGAAAGTTTTCAATTTATTTCTGCTGATCGGATGGAAGCGGAGCAAGTTGCAAAATTAGAACAGAAAATGGGAATCGAACTCGAAGAACGTTCATTTGTGGATGTGTCCGTGGATGGAGATAGAACGCTTCGTTTATTAACCATTCCTACTAATATCAATCAGCCTTACTTAACAGAAGGGGTTATACCCACAAACGAAAATGAAGTGGCTTTGGCAGAAAAGTATGCCGCAATATTAGGGCTAACGGTTGGGGATAATCTCAAATTAAATAATCAAACCTTTGAAATCTCGGGATTGGTATATCTACCAGATTATATTTACCCTATTGAGAACGAAGCGAATCTGATGTCCATGCCCGGTGATTTCGGCGTTGGTCTACTTACTGTTGATGGTTTAAGCTATCTTGGCCTTCCGAGTGTTATCCAATATTCAGGTTTAAATAGCAGCGAGATGGAACTAACAAAAGTGAAACAAGAGATCAACAAGTTAATACCCGTGTTAAAGTGGACGAATGCCAATGAGAACCCTGCTATTTCAACGTTTGAGACGGAAGTTGAAGGCTCGATGAAGTTTTCTTCCTTCTTACCGCTCATTATTACCTTAATGGCCATTATGATGGTGACACTGCTTGTAACAAAGCAAATTGAGTGGGAACGTAAGCAAATTGGAACTTTAAAGGCATTAGGATATCAAAGATTTGAATTATTAAAAGCTTATATTTCTTTGCCATTATTGGTTGGGTTGCTAGGAACAATCCTAGGTTCCCTTTTAGGATGGGTTCTCTCATCACCGCTACAAACACTCTATACAGACTTTTACCATATCCCAACGTTTACGTCAGTGGGAAGTGTTTTCTCGTTTGTGTTAGCCATTCTTGTACCCGTATTATTACTACTCGTAATTAGTGGAATAGCTATCTTTCGTAAGGTTTCTAGTGACCCACTAACCTTAATGAAAGGGGAGCAGTCCGGACATCAGATTAACCAAAAGGTGAGGGGACAAAGCTTTATTTCTAAATTCTCAAACTATCAAACGAAGTACAGAGTAAGGGCAATGCTTCGTAGTAAAAGTCGAATGTTTTATATGTTAATTGGTTCGATATTCTCGTCTGTTACATTGATTTTTGGATTTCTTAATATGAATTCTATTGATGTTTTATTTACGGAAACCTTTCAAAATGTGAATCAATATAATTATGGTGTTTATTACAAAGGACTTCAGACAGAAGAGGTTGACGGTGATCCTTTTACTCTCATTCAATCTGAAATTGATACCATTACTGTTGGTGGTCAAGAAAAGGAGATATCAGGTCCATCGGTTTCACTCTATGGTGTCGACTCAGATGTTACACTGGTAAATTTAGAAGAAGCAAACTTAGAAGGAAATATAAAAAAGGCTTTAGAAGAGGGGGTTATTATTAACCAGGTGATCTCCTACTCTCACAACCTTGAAATAGGCGATCAAATTTCTCTTATTAGTGCAACAAATGGTGATACTCATACGTTCACCGTACAAGGTATTGTGGAGGCTTATACAGGTGCCACTATTTATGCAAGTCGTCATACTGTAAATGAGTTTGCTGGTTTTCCTGCCAAATCCTATACAGGTGCTTGGACACTGAATGAACCTAATGATCAGAGTGAAATCTTTATGCTAGAGGATAAGGCAAAAATTGTAGACTCATTCGAGTCACTAATTGGTCCATCGAGATATTCCATACTGATTACAGCGGGAATTGCTATTACAATCGGTGTTTTAATTATGTCATTATTGACAAATATGATACTAGAGGAAAACACCTATACGATTTCAATGCTCAAAGTATTAGGCTATGAAGATAAGACAATAGCGAAAATGGTATTAAATCTATACACGACTGTTGTCTTAGTGGGGTATATCATTTCAATTCCAATTTCACTTTTAGCAATGAATGAGGTCGTTCGATATTTAGCTAGTGAAACAAGCTTCGCACTGCCGGTGAAACTACAGCCTATTTGGATAATGATAGGGTTACTCATCATTTTATTAACCTATCAGTTGTCATTGTTTGTTTCCAAGAGGAAACTACGAAAGGTCTCACTACAAGAAGTAATGAAACATCAAGACAATTAAGAAATCAAAGTAGGGGTGTGACTCCTCACAATATCGATATCTAGATTGATTAGTAGCACTGCTATATACTAGATAGAAGATGTGGGGGGCAGACCCCTTTATGTTAGATGTGAAAGAAGGACTAAACTATGCAGCTTCAATTTTTAGGAACTGGATCGGGTGTACCATCCAAAATGAGAAATGTGACTTCTATAGCACTTAAGCTATTAGCTGAGCGGGGTGCTATATGGTTATTTGATTGTGGTGAAGCAACTCAGCATCAAATTTTACATACTAATATTCGACCAAGAAAAATAGAGAAAATCTTTATCACTCATATGCATGGAGATCATATTTTTGGATTACCAGGGTTATTAGGAAGCCGCTCTTTTCAAGGAGGAACTGCTCCTTTAACTATTTATGGTCCAAAAGGAATTAAGGAATTTGTTGAAACAAGCCTCCGTGTCTCAGGAACTCATTTGAATTATGTGTTAAACATTGAAGAGTTCGATAGCGGAAAAATATTTGAGGATTCAGGATGGGAGGTCCATGCACAGCCCTTAAAGCATGGAATTCCATCGTATGGCTTTCGAGTGGTAGAGAAAGACCTACCCGGAGCGCTTTTAGTTGATAAACTAAAGGGGTTAGGAATTAAGCCTGGACCTATTTATCAAAGGTTGAAAAATGGGGAGACTGTTGAGTTGGAGGATGGGCAACTTGTCCAAGGTAAAGACTTTGTTGGACCAGCCCAGCGAGGAAGAATTGTTACAATTTTAGGAGACACACTCCCTTGTGAAAATAATCTTGAGTTAAGTCGTCATGCCAATGTAGTCGTTCATGAAGCTACTTTTTCAGAATCTGAAGAGGAAATGGCTCGGAACTATTTCCATTCGACCACAAAGCAGGCAGCTATTTTAGCCCATGAGGCATCGGTTGAAACCCTGTGCCTTACCCATTTTAGTGCTCGTTACCAAAAAGAGGACTTACTAAAATTGAAGAAGGAAGCCGAGAAATACTTTCCAATTGTAGTTGTAGCTCACGATTTTTTAGAAATAGATATTCCGAAGTTATAAAAAGGGGAAAAAGAGATGAAGATACTAGTCATTGAGGATAATCAAAATGTCTGTTCGATGATTGAAATGTTCTTCTCCAAAGAAGGAATCGAAGGGACATTTGTTCATGATGGTCTGGAAGGATATGAATCATATAAAAGAGAGACATGGGATTTGCTGATTATCGACTGGATGCTTCCAGGAATGGATGGTGTGAACCTGTGTCGGAAAATAAGAGACGAGAATAACGCGGTTCCCATTATTATGCTTACTGCAAAGGACAGTGAATCGGATCAAGTATTGGGGCTCGAAATGGGGGCTGATGACTATGTGACAAAACCCTTTAGTCCACTCGCTCTTATGGCCAGAATTAAAGCGGTCTCGCGTAGGTATAATCAAGTCCTTAAAGACGAGACGGACCGTGGTGAAAGCGCATCTAGGTTAATTAAAATTAACAAAGACACAAGAGAGGTTTTTTTAAAAGGTGAGCCCATCGGGAACTTAACGCCTAAAGAGTTTGACTTACTTTCTTTTTTCGTTCAGCATCCTCGCCAAGTTTTTTCTAGGGAACAGCTACTTGAGCGGGTTTGGGGATATCATTACTATGGAGACGAGCGAACGGTTGATGTCCATATAAAAAGATTAAGAAAAAAATTGGGGACTCAAACACATCCCCTTTTCCACACTGTTTGGGGAGTGGGGTATAAATTTGATGAAACGGTAGAAAACCATGAAGCTTAAGTATTTCTATCAACAATTTATTAGTCATATCGGCGTTATTTTAGTGGCCTTTTTAGTATTGAGTCTTCTTGTCTCTCATTATATTGAAAGAGCCGTCTATGAAAATAAGGTAGATGAGCTCACCACTTATGGTGAAAATATTTTAGGACATTTTGAGAACACCCTTCTAGGTAGGGAGAGAATATTAAATCAATATTCAAGTGTACTTCATGACCGCGGAATCCAATTTGCTGTCTTTGATGAGAGAAGCCGAATTTTATATGCCGGTGATTGGTTTATCACCTCCATTACCTTAACAGAGAATGAATGGAGTCATATAACGAATGGTCAGACCGTAGTGGTAAAACATGACATCAAACGTTTTAACCAAGAAGTATCATTTGTGGCCATACCGTATTTTGAAAACGGTATGTTTGTTGGCGGGATCTTAATGACATCTCCTATTAGTGGTTCAAGAGAAATGATAAGCGATATGAATCAATTTCTATGGTATGCCGTTTTAATTGCTCTAGCAGTCTCGCTTGCATTGAGTGGACTCTTTTCAAAATTACATGTGAACAGAATTAAGAAAATGAGGGAAGCAACTTCGCTTGTTTCCTCAGGTGATTATTCGGTTCGTGTCCCTTCCTCAAATTTTGATGAGATTGGAGAACTAGCCAAAGATTTTAATCACATGGTTGAAAAAATCAATTCTTCGATGGAAGAGATTCAAAGATTAGAAAACAGAAGACGTCAATTTATTGCAGATGTCTCTCATGAATTGCGGACACCACTAACCACGATTAGAGGAATTATTGAAGGGCTTAGAACCGATATGATTCCTGAAGTTGAAAAAGAAAAAGGGATTCAGTTAGTCAATCAGGAAACAAATCGATTGATTCGACTTGTGAATGAGAACTTAGATTATGAAAAAATTCGTTCCAATCAAGTTTCACTTAATCAGGTTGATTTGGTTCTAGAAGAAGCCATGGAGGTTATAAAGGAACAATTATCGATCCAAGCAGAAGAAAAAGGAAATAAGATTGTCATCGATGTCAAGCCTGACGTCCATGTGTACGCAGACTATGATCGACTTATTCAAATTCTGATTAACATTACAAAGAATAGTATCCAGTTTACTTCAGATGGAACTATCTATCTAAGAGGAAAAATGTCCGAATCATTTACCACTATTGAAATTGAAGATACGGGTGTCGGGATTGACCCAGATGAAGTGAAAAAAATATGGAGTCGTTTCTATAAGGCTGACATTTCCCGAAGGAGTAATCCATATGGGGAGTTTGGATTAGGGTTGTCCATTGTTAAGCAACTTGTTCAACTACATCATGGTCACATTGAAGTAATGAGTGAAAAAGGAAAGGGAGCGAGGTTTATTATCCAACTGCCTTTTCAGGACAATGTAAAGAATTAACGGTAGAAAAACTTTCTATAACATACACAAAAAAGAACATATTAAGATAATATGTCCTTTTTTGTGTGACCATCGAGTTTTCTAACCTAGCATTTAGGGAAGTAACAAGCACCTACAATGATTAGTAAGATGAACAATACTACAATCAATACAAAGGTATTGTTACAAGGTTCAGGACAAGCGTATCCGTAACTAGGAGCAACATAAGTTGGTTGTGGTGGAACATTAGCTGCCATTACGGGTGCGGCGTTTACGTTAGCCCCCATATAAGGTGCTGCATTGACATTAGCCTCCATATTCATACTTCCTTTCGTATAGATATTCACTACATTATACTCACCTAGTTTCAAAGTGTCCTGATTCGGAAAGAAAATGGGTGTATGTCACGAATGCTTATGAACTGATGTATTTTTGGAGATAAGTGAGATAGTTATAAAAGGAAATAGAACATTCATTATGGTGGAATACAAAATGAAATTTTTTATAATCGGCATGGTTTCTTTGGTATGTTGTTAATCCAGAAAGACGATCAAAGGAAGGTTTGGTACGCAGTCTTGTTAAATAAGCGGGTTCACTACTATCCGGGCGTCTCTTTTGATTTAAAAAATCAATGACTTCTTCAGCAGTCATTATACTAAAACCATGCCCGAAATATTTTCCATCATCCATCAAGACAGCGTTTAATCCCCTATACCAAGGGGTCTGTGGACTAAAGTCTGGATTGTTGAAATAAACAACATCACCAGGTAAAAAATGATCGGAATAATCGGTGGAAATCCCGAGATCTGGGTCAGCGTGCCAGCTATATAAATAGATATCTTGGAAGGCATAGTTAAATAATGGCCTTCCAATACTTTTAAGTACTGCATGGTAAAAAATAATGATACAAGCAGTTGCACATTCAAATGCATACAGGGAACTATTTTTGTAAATGTCCAAAATGGCATCCGATGGAGTAGCGTTAGGCTTTAACAGAAACCCACCTGCGCTTGTTAATTTCCAGTAGTTATCATTACACCGGGCATTCTCAAAAGTATTAAATTCTGCCTCACTATTATTCATTAGCCTTGCGCTTTCAATAATGTTTTTACGCAGGTTTAGCTCAAATAAAAGGTCATTTTTGGAAGGATAGGAATATAAGACATGCGAGTCTAACATTTTTTGAGCAATCACTTGTTCCAAATTTCCAACATTCAGTTCCTTCGGCTGAAAAGGCATACCAGTAACATGTATCATGAAGTTCTCCCTTCATAGAATGGTATTGTTCATATCATATTCGAGCTAGCTATTGATTTTGAACCTTTATTTTGGGAAGTTTGAATAATGGAAAGAAAAAGACAAATAATGAAAGAAATGTGGAAAAGTAGAAAACAAGGAGATATGTCTTATGATTGGACTACCTCTTACTATAATTTTATCTGTGTCAATTTCATTACTCTATTTTTTTCAAAGGAAACGATTCAGCTTTTTAGAAAATTCTATCGTTTATATGGTTATGACCATCTTAACAACCAATGTTATAACTATCTTGTCTTTAAATTTTAGGTGGATAAAAAAGACAGAAAATCCATTTCTATTCCCCGCCGTTCTTCTTTACCGAGACATAATTATTCCGTTGCTTGTATTAATTTTTATTAATGTTTTTCATTCCAGCTCTACTTTGAAAAAAAGGTCTTTTTATTTCATTCTTATTTTTATTGGTTTGAATGGAATTGAAGCACTCTTAATTTTCCTTCATGTATTCGAATATCTCAATTGGAATCTTTTATATGCAGCCATTGTTAATGCTGCGTATTTATTGTGTGGATTATGGATTACAAAAATTGTTTTCTTTGTTTCTAAAAGGAGTCTACATCAATGACAGTGGTTTATGAAAAGGCCTTTGATTGGAATGAATGGTTAATTATTATTACCCTATTATTTTTAAATATTGTTATTTTAATCATTCCTAAACTTTTCACCGTGATTGAGGGGATTGCCTATTATTTGTACGGGATTGCGATTGTGCATTTCTTCGATCATACGACAAGTGTTAAACCATGGGATTTATATGATGTAAATGACAACTCAAACTATCAACTAATGGACTTCATTTATTATGTATTGAATGGACCCATTAGTTATATTTTTATCTACTTATATTTAAAGCTTAATATAAAGGGGCAACAAACGATTCTCTATATCCTTTTATGGTCAGGTTTCTCCGTTTTAGTTGAATGGTTCGGAGTTAAAATCGGTCTTTTTCATTACGATAAAGGATATAAAATGTACTGGTCCTTCCCAATATACATGGTAATTCAAACTCTCCTAATTATTTATTACCATATAATTCAAAAAACGAACAAATAATAAAATATCAGTGGATTGTTAGGTTTTGATTTTATTGATAAATCTGTAGTCGATGAAAAAGGGGTTAATAATGTTTCTTCGTCTTTTCAAAGTTTGTTCATAATTTGTTCATACTTAGTGGATATTCTATAAATAGTCAGAAGTGGTTATCCCATTCCCTTAGATTGAAATGTGTATAAGGAGTGATAAACATGAGTTTGGATGAACAAAAACCATTTGACAACGATACAGAATATCATACTGAGTTACAGAAGAAAGAAGAAATACCAAAAGATAAAAAGAAAGGAAGAGCTTTTTTATCCTCGATATCAGCAGGCGTGTTAGGATCAGCCATTACATTAGGCTTTGTGACATTTACTGATTCCTTTGCAAATGATGAGAATGTAGAAAATCAACCTAAAACAGAAGAAGTAACGACAACCCCTACGGGAAGTTCAAATGTAAATGCGACACCTGTTTCCACACAAACTGGTTCACTAGCCGATATCGTTGAGGAAGCATCGCAGGCTATTGTAGGAATCGTGAATATTCAACAACAGCGACAATTTTATTCGAATACAACACAGAATGTCCAAAGTGGGACAGGGTCTGGCATTCTTTTTAAAAAAGAGGAAGATCACGCCTACGTTGTAACGAATTATCATGTAATTGAAGGAGCTTATGATGTCGAAGTGTCCCTCTATAATGGTGAAAAAGCGTCAGCAAAATTAGTTGGAGCCGATCCATTAACTGACTTAGCTGTTTTAAAAATCGATGCAGAGCATGTAGATTCTGTTATTGATTTTGGTGATTCATCAAATCTACGTCCAGGTGACCAGGTGTTAGCGATTGGAAATCCATTAGGATTAGATTTATCTCGGACAGTAACCCAAGGTATTGTAAGTGCAGTTAATCGTTCAATCCCTGTGTCAACATCAGCAGGGGAATGGGAACTTAATGTTATTCAGACAGACGCCGCTATCAATCCAGGGAATAGCGGAGGTGCACTGATTAATACAAAGGGTGAAGTCATTGGAATTAATAGTTTAAAAATTGCGCAAAACGGTGTAGAAGGACTTGGATTCGCTATTCCTAGTAACGACTTAGTCCCTATCGTTAATGAAATTATCCAAAATGGAGAAGTAGAGCGACCTTATATGGGGGTTGGTTTAGTCAGCCTAGATGAAGTTCCACATTTTTATCTGCCTGAGCTTCCTGAGAGCGTAGAAGGTGGAGCAGTAGTTCAAAATCTTGATCCTAATTCCGCTGCAGCCAAAGCAGGAATTAAGGTAAAAGACGTAATTGTTTCTATCAATGGCGTTGAAGTGAAAAGCTCAAACGAGATTCGAAAGTATTTATATACCGAATTAAAGGTTGGAGATGAAGTAAAACTTGGAATCTACCGGGATGGAAAACCGATTACAATTTCTATGACTTTAACCAGTAAGGATTCAGGAATCTAAAACTGATAAGAGAGATTAAGAGGAGATTTATATGAGAAAAGTAATCATGTTGCTAGTGGGGATCATCGTCGTATTAACGACGATATTGGGAGTGGCCGTTTCAAGAGATGAAGCTGTAGCTAGTGTTAATGGAAATAAAATAACTAAAGATGATCTCTACAATCTGTTAGTTACTCAATATGGTCAAGGCGCTTTAGACATGCTTGTTACAGATGAAATGATTAAACTAGAAGCCAAAGAGCAAAAAGTTAACGTTGATCAAAAGGAAATTGATAATGAAATCAATATTTTGCAAGAATCGTATGGAGGAAAAGAGAGTTTTAATATGGCTTTAGAGTCAACAGGAGTTTCCCTTGACGTACTGGAAAACGACATTGAAACCTATTTATTAACGAAGAAGCTCATGGCCCCCACAATTGAAGTTACAGAAGAAGAAATGGAAAACTACTTTGAGGAAAATAAGGATTCGTTTGCTCACCTTGAACAGGTAAATGCCCGTCATATTCTAATTAAGGATGAGGAAACGGCACTAGAGGTAAAAGAAAAATTAAAAGCCGGAGAGGATTTCGCTGAGCTAGCCAAAGAATATTCTACAGATCCAGGGAGTGCACAATCTGGTGGAGAGCTAGGATACTTTGGTAAAGGTGAAATGGTGGAAGCATTTGAAGAAGTAGCTTTTTCCATTGAAATAAATACAATAAGTGACCCAGTAAAAACAGAACATGGTTATCACATAATTGAAGTTACTGAAAAGAAGGAAGCAAAAGAAGCAAATTTTGACGAGAACAAAGAAGTTATAGAAGAGACACTTTTTAATCAAAAGATGGATTCTCAGTATACAACGTGGGTTGAAGAATTAAAAAGTGAATATGAGATAGAGACTTTCTTAGAATAAATTATTCCCCCCTCTTTATATAGATGAAAAAACAGGCGCCCAAATGAGTGCCTGTTTTTTTAAAATTCATTTTAAACCCAACCACGCTCATATTGCACAGGGCTTTGGATTTCTTCACCAAGCTCTTTAGCGGCTCTTCGTGGCCAGTAAGGGTCTCTTAGTAGTTCTCGTGCCAAAAAGATAAGGTCTGATCGGTCATTTTGTAGTACTTCCTCTGCTTGAACACCGGTTGTAATCAAACCTACGGCCCCTGTATCAATGTCAGCACCATGTTTTATTGTTTCTGCTAATTTCACTTGGTAACCAGGATATACATTGATTCTCGCGGGAACGACAGCACCAGAGCTTACGTCAATTAAATCTACTCCTTGGTCTTTCATCCATTTAGAGAAAACAACATAGTCTTCTACATCAAGGCCTTCTTCATGGTAATCCTTAGCGGAAACGCGAACAAATAGTGGTCCGTCCCAAATGGAGCGAATCTCATCAATGACCTCTTTTAAAAAGCGATAGCGATTTTCTACAGATCCACCGTATTCATCGGTTCTTTTATTCGTTAACGGAGACAGGAATTGGTTAATTAGGTACCCGTGGGCAGCATGGATTTCCAAGATATCGAATCCGGCCTTTTTCGCTCTTTCTGCTCCAAGTTTAAATGCTTCAACCGTTTCAGCAATTTCTTCTTTCGTTAGTTCTTTCGGTGTTTTATATTTATCACTAAAAGCAATAGCAGAAGAAGATACGATGTCTCCTTCAATATCAGCTTTTCTACCTGCGTGTGCTAACTGAATGGCTGTCTTTGCACCGTGTTCTTTCATCATGGAAACTAATTTTGTAAAGCCTTCAATGTGTTCATCAGACCAAATTCCAAGGTCTTGTTCGGAGATACGACCCTGTGCAGTAACCGCTGTTGCCTCTACCATAATTAGTCCAACTTGCCCGACAGCTCTACTTATGTAATGAGTATAATGCCAATTTTGTAGCTTTCCATCTTTTTCGTGAGATGAATACATGCACATAGGTGCCATGACAATTCTATTTTTTAAGGTAACTCCTTTTACGGTATAGGGAGAAAATAATTTTGTTTTCAAGGTTTGGCCTCCTTCTCTATTTCGGTAATCTAAATATAGGTAAGTATACCAATTGGACAAAAAAATGAAAAATGATATGCAGATGTTTCACACAATTACGAACGCCAGCATACAATGTTTGGTATAAAAAATAGGCTTGTAGAATTTTTCAATTTGTTATATATTTAAAGTAACAAATGAATACTTTACCTTTTTAATAAAGGGGAGTAGCTGTTCAATAATAGTCGTCATTTCGGGATCATGATCCTCGGCTTTATTGGCAACCTGGACGTTGTTAGCGAGACCTTTACATTCAGTGTAGAGGTCTCGTTTTATTTTGGCCTTTACCTGATAGGTAAAGGTCATTTTTTATATAAATCTAGGTTGTCCAATTAAAGGAGGAAGTGAAATGGAATTATCTTTATTACTTGAATATGGTTGGGTATTACTTATCCTGATTGCTCTTGAAGGGTTACTCGCAGCTGATAATGCATTGGTGCTAGCCATCATGGTGAAGCATTTGCCAGAAGAGGAAAGAAAGAAGGCTTTATTTTACGGTTTAGCTGGAGCTTTTGTTTTAAGATTTGGTTCACTATTTGCTATCTCGTTTCTCGTTGATGTGTGGCAAGTTCAAGCTATCGGTGCCTTGTACCTCCTCTTTATTGCCATTAACCACATTTTCCGAAAGCTGGTTAAAAAGAAAGTGGAAGAGAATTCCTTGGAAAAACCGAAGAGTGGGTTTTGGGGAACTGTTCTTAAAGTGGAACTAGCTGATTTGGCATTTGCGGTAGATTCTATTTTAGCAGCAGTTGCTCTGGCAATGGCGTTACCTAATACATCACTCCCAGCGATTGGGGGATTAGATGGTGGTAAGTTTTTAGTTATTTTCGCGGGTGGGGTTATCGGTTTAATCATTATGCGTTTTGCTGCTAACATTTTTGTTGACTTACTACAAAAAAGACCGGGGCTTGAAATTGCTGCTTTTTGTATCGTAGGTTGGGTTGGCGTTAAGTTAGCTGTTTATACTTTGTCACATCCTGCACTTAGTGTATTACCAGAAAAATTTGCAAAATCTCCGGAATGGAAAATAAGCTTCTATGTGATATTAGTTCTAATTGCCGTAGTTGGTTGGATCACATCTAAGCCAAAGAAAGAAGAAGTTACGAATACTGGGATGAGCGCATAGTCTTTCATTTACACAAACCTAAATTTTGGGTATATTACTATAAAAGGATAGGAGGGGTCTACCTTCTCTTATCATACATAGTTTATATTGGAGGAAATTTTCTTGTTTATCGCGATTGCATTTTTTCTTTTAATGTCTTTTTTCCTATCGGGAAGTGAGACGGCATTAACGGCTATTAACAGAATGAAAGTTCAAACGAGGGCTGAACAAGGTGATGTGAAGTCCCAAAAAGTGTTAAAGCTAATTGAAAAACCAGATGTATTTATTACATCCATTTTAATTGGTAATAATATAGCGAATATTATGTTACCAACCCTTGTTACTATCATAGCTCTTGAATATGGGATCAACGTTGGAGTAGCTACTGGGGTATTAACAGTTGTACTGATCCTGTTTGCAGAGGTAATACCAAAGTCAATCGCAGCCACCTTTGCCGATAAAGTAGGGTACCTAGTTTCACCTGTAATCCGAGGCTTAGTTTTTGTTTTAAGGCCCATCACTTTTTTAATATCTGGGATTACAAGCGCTATCATTCGGATTTTATCTAAAGGTGAAATTACAGAAGCCACAATCTCTAAAGAGGAACTAAAGACAATGGTGGATATGGCTTCAAGTGAAGGTACATTTCATAGTGAAGAATCTCAACGGATTATTGGAGTCATTGACTTCTACAGTAAGGATGTAAGAGATGCCTTAAAAACTCCAAGGATTGACATTGAGGGCATTCCAATTGATTCAACTTATGAAGAAGCACGTGATATTGTGATGTCGAACAAATATACAAGGTATCCTGTATATAAAGAGGACATGGATAATATTGTGGGTGTGTTTCATTCTAAGCTACTTCTAGAATGGTCACTAGATGAAACACAAAAGCTAGAAGATTTCATTGATGATAGCCCTCTTTTCGTTGTTCAATCAACTTCCGTTCAAAAAGTGTTTACATTAATGCATAAAGAGAAAAAACATATTGCCATCGTATTGGACGAGTATGGTGGAACCATGGGCCTTATCACCCATGAAGATATTATTGAATCCATGATTGGTATGGAGATTGAAGATGAAACAGATGATGATGAAGTAATCATCGACGAACTAACTGATTCCCATATTGTTTGTCATGGTAAGCTAGCGATTCGTCGTTTAAATGAAGTCTTTAAGACTAAAATTCCAGAATCTGAAGATACGCTAGCTGGGTTTTTATTAAAAGAGCTTGGTCATCTTCCAGCAGAAGGGGAAACACTCGAATACCATCATCTACATTTTGAAATATTAGCGGTGGAAGACTTCACATTAAAACAGGTGAAGATCACGAAGAAAACCTATCAGCATTTAATGAGTTAGAACATGAGCTGTTAAGGCAATGTTAGGAAGGGACAGTACGGTTGTGACTGTCCCTTTATTCATGTATATAGAGCGAAATGAATGGGTCTGCTTAAAGTTCCCAATAAAACAGAAAGTTAAATTACCTGTTCCTTACCCAACCTCTTTGATTGCTCAGTTGCCTGTTTTACACAGCTCACAAATGCCTCTTTTACGTGCAAAGAATCCAATACTTTTAAACCAGCTTCTGTTGTACCACCTGGACTTGTTACCGCTTTTCGGAGGTCAGCAGGATTTCTTTTAGATGTGTTCAGCATTTCGCTTGCACCAAGCAATGTCTGAATAATAAAAGTTTTAGCAACTTCTTCATCAAGTCCTAATTCCTTAGCTGATTGCTCCAGCGCCTCCACGATATAATAAATATAAGCGGGACCACTTCCGGATAATCCAGTAATGGCATCCATCTTTTCTTCTTCAATAATAGCTGTGACACCAATGCTCGAAAATAACTGAACCACTTCGTCAAGCTCCATCGCTGAAACCTTCCCATTATGTGCTAAAGCAGTGGCAGACTTTCCAACAGATGCTGAAGTATTTGGCATGGCCCGAACAATTTTATATCCTTTTCCCAGCATGTTTGAAATAGATTGAATGGATATCCCGGCAAGAACTGAAACGAGAACAGATTCCTCTGAAAGGTATGGATGAATAGCGTTTAATCCAGCTTGAATATCTTTTGGTTTCATAGCAAGGATAATCATTTGAGCATCCTTTATTACAGTTTCTAAATCATAACTGGTTTGGACTTGGTATTTCTCTTGTAGGTATTCGAGTCTGTCGTGATTTTGTTTATTTGTGACAAAGAAGGAATCGGGAGAGACAAGACCCCTTTGTAAAACTCCTTCTATGATCGACTCGGCCATTGACCCGGCGCCAATACATGCGATCTTTTTCATCCTAATTCCTCCTTCATTTTTAATAAAATAAAAAAGCCCTCGTCCTAAATAAAGGACGAAAGCTTAGCTTCCGTGGTACCACCTTTGTTCTCTCAAAACGAGAGCAACTCACGTGCGGGTAACGACCGCCATACGTTCAGGTTGTCCTGAAACGCTCATAAGGTAGGTTCGAATAAACAGTGGACGGTGAAGTCTTTCAGCCCCATTGGACTTCACTCTCTTTCGTCATGTTACATCTACTGGCCTTCATCATTGCACGAAATATAGATAACGATATTATATGTGATTATGCAAAAATGTTGACTGATCTGTCAAGTTATTTTTACTCTTTCTCATGACAAAATGAAAATAGAAGGGTACAATAAAAATGAATGATTATTCATTTTTAGGAAGGTAGCTGACTATCTTGGAAAATTGGACAAATGGAATCGCACAAATCACACTTCCGACGCCTTTTGAAGTCGGAGATGTTCATGTATATTTAATAAAAGATGAAACGATTACGTTGGTTGATGCAGGTGCACTAACTGAAGTGGCTTGGCAGCAGTTTAAAGTTTCCCTAAAGAAGTTAGGGTTAACACCAGAAGATATTGATCAAATTGTACTGACTCATCACCACCCTGATCATGTGGGATTGGTTGATAAGTTGCCTAAATCAACGCCCGTACTTGCCCATCCAAATGCAGATAGATGGATTTTTCGAACAGAGGAATTTAAGACTCTTCATCGTGAAACATTTACGGAATGGTTTGAACACTTTGGAATCCCAGAAAAGTTCTCATTTTACTTAGACCTTTTATTAAGTCCCATGGATTATGCTTGTCAAAGAAAGCTCGATATCTCCTTAACCGAAGGAATGACTCTCCCTGGTCATCCAGAGTGGACGGTGTTAGAAACACCGGGGCATGCGACGAGCCATATTAGCTTGTTCCGAGAAAAAGACGGAATGTTAATGGGAGGAGACGTTCTTCTCCAGCACATTTCTTCTAATCCGATCTTGGAGCCTCCTCTACAAAAAGGAGGAGAACGCCATAAGCCTCTTGTCGACTACATCATAACACTTGAGCGATTAGCGGAACTTAATCCTACAACGGTATACCCTGGACATGGAGAAATCATGGATGGCGGAGTAGGAGAGCTTATACACAAAAGGCTGAAGGCTCAGGATGATCGGGCACATAAAGTCATGGAGATGTTAAAAGTAAAGGAGCACTTGAGTGTATTTGAAATCTGTAAGAAACTATTTCCTCATGCCTATAAAACGCAGTTGCCTCTTACCATTTCAGAAACAATTGGGCAGCTCGACTATATAGAATTTGTAAAAAATAGAGGTGTACAAAAATGAATCCTCGTCTAAAAGGAAAAAATGTCGTGATCACGGGAGCTTCCTCTGGAATAGGGGCCAAAATGGCACTCCTTTGTGCCAAAAGTGGAGCTAACGTCATTTTACTCGCCAGATCATTGGATAAGCTCGAAGTATTAAAGCAGGAAATAGAGAATCAATTCCCGGTGGCTGTTCACGTCTTTCGTTTAGATGTAAGTGACGTAAGTGAAATTCAAGCAGTATTTGCGAAGATCCTTCAAACGGTTTCTCACGTGGATGTTCTCATTAACAATGCTGGTTTTGGTATTTTTGATGAGGTGGAACATGCAAAGCTTGAGGATGCCAAAGCTATGTTTGATACAAATGTATTAGGGTTAATTGCCTGCACGAAAATGGTACTACCCGGTATGAAACAAAGAAAATCTGGCCACATCGTAAATATTGCCTCTATTGCTGGTAAATTAGCTACACCAAAGTCGAGTGTATACTCCGCCTCTAAACATGCGGTATTAGGCTTTACCAACAGTTTAAGGATGGAATTAGATGACGAAGGCATTTATGTTACAGCAGTTAACCCGGGTCCGATTGAAACGAACTTCTTCAACATTGCTGACGAAGGCGGGACATATGTGAAAAGCCTCCAAAAGTTCATGCTCTCAAGTGATGATGTAGCTGAGAAAGTAGTGGGTAGAATTTATACTCGTACAAGGGAAATCAATCTGCCTAGGTGGATGAATCTTGGAGATGTTTTTTACACTCTGTTTCCTAAGTTGTTTGAAAAAGTAGGTAAGAAGGCACTTTTTAAAAAATAATGTAACGTACTTTATTAACCCTCCGTCAAAATTAGTAAAGAGATAATGGAGGGTTTCTCATGTTTCAAAAGGGGTTTCTTTTCATGTTGGCTCTATTTTTATTAGCTGGTTGTGGGACAGCTTCATTGGATGATACATCTGGAGACAGCGGGGACACACCATTAAACTATCGGGATTCTGAAGCAACATTTATTACGGATATTCTAACAGAAGGCGAGAGTACCCGAGTCTTAGTCAAAGATATCATTTTCGGATTTGATGAAGAATCTGAAATTGTTAACGATCATGGGGAAAGTTTAAGTGTCAGTGATTTGGAGATCGGCATGCGTGTTGTAGCTGAATCGACTGGTCCCATTTTGGAATCGTATCCTGGACAGACGGGTGCGAAGAAAATCACTGTTCTAACGGACCAAGAGAGCGAAGTAGAAGCTGAAGTCATCCGACTGGTTGTAGCAGATATTGAAGAGGAAGGTTTGAATGGTTTTACGATTGTAAGAGAGTTCAAAGCAACGGATGAGGGCTATGAGATTGCAGTTGATGTTTCATCCGGATCTGAACCAAATCGAGTGTATACGTATAAAACAGAGACAAAGGAGCTTGAACTAAAGCCTGACGAAGTGGAATAATAGATATATGCTGAGGCCCGCTATTTAGCGGGTTTTTTAGATTTAATTTTTTTTATAAAAATAAAAACAAAAATGCATTCTCCGTGTCTAATAAATAGAACCGTTCAAAAGGGGAGAAATGAGATGAATACAAAAGCGCTCGTCAAAAGAGCTAAAAAAGGAGATGACGGCGCGTTCTATGAACTGATGCAGGCTGAAAAACAAAAGCTCTACAAAATGGCTATTCTGTATTTGAAAAATGAGGATGATGCTATTGAGGCTCTGCAAGAGGTGACATATCGCGCATACAAGTCGCTTTCAACATTAAAGAAACCACAATATTTTTCAACGTGGATTGTCCGAATTCTAATCAATTATTGCTTTACCCAACTGAAAGAGAGAAAAAGAATGTCTTATCATGATGAAATGACTACGATTTTGGGCGGTAAGAAAGACGCTGATAATTTAGACGTTTATGAAGCACTTGAAAAGCTTGATGGTAACCACCGTCAGGCCGTTACTCTTAAGTATCTTTATCAATTTAAAATCAAAGAAATTGCAGAGCTATTAGACTTTCCGGAGGGAACGGTAAAAACCTGGATTCATAAAGGATTAGAAGCGCTGCGAACTGAATTGGGTGAAAAGGAAGGAGGGGTCTATCGTGCATAGCCAAGAAGAGAAAAAATTGCAGGAATTACACCAAAAGATCAATCGTGCACCAGTTCCGGAAGACCGCTTAGACCAAGCTATATTGATGGGGATTCACCGTGGAAAAGCTGAGGTGCCAGATCGAAAAAAAGGTTTTAGCTGGAATTGGAAGGCTGGGGTTGCGCAGGTTGCGGTTATCATGTTGTTGTTTGTTCTTTCCGTGAAGTATTTTGACGGATTTGCTGATGTAGTAAGAGGCTTGCCTGGGATGGAGAATTTAGTTAATGAAATTCGTAATGAGCCAGCTCTTCAAGATGCGGTAGATAATGACTTCCTTCAGGAAATAGGGGTGTCAGATGAACATGATGGTGTGAAGGTTACAGTCCATTCTGTGTTGGCTGATGAAATGAGGATGATTGTGTTTTATTCGGTTGAGACGGAGCGGGAGTTTGAAAGCATAATATTGAATACATCATTGATTGATCAAGACGGGAATCCAATCGATTATGGGTTTACAAAAGGGATAAGTTCTATATTTGATCCTCATAAAAGAAAAGACGAACTCTACCGAATTGAATTCAATTTTACTGAGATAGATGTTCCTGAAAAATTCACCCTTGAAGCCACAATTGACGTTGGAAATTCATATGAGCAACAACTTGATGGGGGCTGGGAATTTCCAATTGAAATTAACAAAGACGTGTATGAAGGGAAGAAAAAGGAGTATGTGATAAATGAACCAATTGAAGTTGAGGGACAAAAGCTTACGGTCAATCAGGTTGTCATTTATCCTACTCAAACACTTGTTCAAATTTCAATTGATGAAAATAACACGAAACATATTTTTGGAATTGAAGATTTACGCTTAGTTGACGAGAATGGGGAAGTTTGGTCTGACAATCCCCTTACTCTTACTTCTAGTGGTGAAGATATTGTCACGTATTATATAGAGAGTAACTATTTCCATGAGCCTGAGCAGCTTTATTTACAGTTCTCAAAGCTAGCAGCGGTGGATAAAGATGAAATGAAGCTAGTGATCGATCCGGTTTCATTAGAAATTTTGGAAAGACCATCGGTTGGCCCGGAAATGTCTGTGGAGCGTGAAGGGGAAGAGTTATTGATTGCAGCTCACGATGTTCCGTCTGAGTTTAACCACTTCTACTTAGAATCGGCGATTGATTCAGAAGGAAATACTATCTTACCAGACAATCATCCTGGGATGGCTACCTCCGAAAACGGTGATACAAAAACCATTACGATGTTTATCCCATATAGTGAGAATGCTGCTGCACCAGGTACGATTACCATTCCAATTAGCAGTTTTCCTGCTTATATTTATGGCGAAGTAGATATTCCGCTGAACTAAACCTATTTTAATAAAACTCGTGTTTTCAATTGAATTGGAGGACACGGGTTTTTGTGTTGGGACCGGAAGGGGAGGGGGTGCAGTTTGATAGGGGAGAGGATTTTGCGGTGGGGAGGGGCTGATGAGAATAAGTGAGGGGGGGATATTGGATTAAAGCTGGCTATCCGAGCGTATTTCGGGGTTATCCGAGCGTATTTTCTTACCATCGGCGCATCTCCATATCCCTCTAACCGGTTCTTACATATTCGCATCATTCGTAATATATTCGTACACAACATCCTCCACCAATTCATAAATCTCATGCTCTGGGGTTTTAGCCTTCCTTTCCATTACTCGCTTATACATAACCTCATAATCGTCTACCCGAATGTCCCAGTCTTCTACACCTGAAGTATAGGGAATCAGAGCTTCTTCAAAATTTTGAACACTAATTTTTTCTCCAACTGTAACACCTCGTGGTTATTATACAAGTTTTTTGGGCGGTTAGGTGACGATTATTTGCGAAACCGGAAAACTAGTGCCCGTTTTGGATCGGTGACTGAAGAAACGGTAACTAAAGGCTATTACTAGTGCCCGTTTTGGATCGGTGACTGAAGAAACGGTAACTAAAGGCTATGACTAGTGCTCGTTTTGGATCGGTGATTGAAGAAACGGTAACTAAAGGCTATGACTAGTGCCCGTTTTGGATCGGTGACTGAAGAAACGGTAACTAAAGGCTATGACTAGTGCCCGTTTTGAGTCGGTGATTGAAGAAACGGTAACTAAAGCCTATGACTAGTGCCCGTTTTGAGTCAGTTACTGAAGAAACGGTAACTAAAGCCTGTGACTAGTGCCCGTTTTGAGTCAGTGAGCAAAGAAACGATAACTAAAGCCTGTGACTAGTGCCCGTTTTAATTCAATAAGCCAAGAAACGGTAACTACCCATGCCTACTGCTTATTACTTCTCAAAACTCCCCCTCATCCCCACTTCCCATAAAATTTCCATTGAAACCGAACGTATATTCTCCTACAATAATATATATAATAAAAACAGAACAAATGTTTGGTTATTTTTGGAGGATGAATGCAGATGGTCGATTACAGTAGTTTTCCGCGAAAGCAGATATTGTGTGTGGATATGAAAAGCTTCTATGCTAGTTGCTCGGCTGTCATGATGGGATTAGATCCTCTTACGTGTTATCTAGCGGTTGTGGGAGACATAGAACGCCAAGGGAGTGTTGTGTTGGCAGCTTCCCCCCGTTTGAAAAAAGATTTTCGGATAAAGACTGGGTGCCGGAGATTTGAAATTCCGAACGATCCGCGCATTCATGTGGTGGAGCCCAAGATGTCTACTTACCTTAGACTCTCCACTGAAATTACACGCCTTTTTCATCGCTATGTTCCGAAAGAATCGATTCATACGTACAGCGTGGATGAGAGTTTTCTGGAGTTGGATGGAGCAACAAACCTATGGGGGGACGCCCAAATCGTTGCTCAAAAAATTAAAGACGAAATCGAAAGGGAGTTTCAGCTTCCATGTGCGATTGGGATTGGTCCTAATATGCTTCTCTCTAAGCTGTGCCTAGATTTAGAGGCCAAAAAGAAAGGGGTTGCTGAATGGACCTATGAGGATGTAGAGAAAAAACTTTGGCCACTCAGTCCGTTAAGCGAAATGTGGGGGATCGGCCGAAGAGTAGAAAAGACACTTAACAACATGGGGATTTTTACAGTGGGCCAGTTAGCCCGTTACGATTTGGAGAAATTAGAAGCTAAATTTGGAATTATGGGAAACCAACTGTACTACCATGCTTGGGGAATCGACTTATCGGAAATTGGAGCACCCATTATGGAGGGGCAAGTGAGCTTTGGTAAAAGTCAAATTTTACTACGTGATTATACGGAAGAAGAAGAGGTGAAGAACGTTATATTAGAAATTTGCGAGGAGGTGGGCAGAAGAGCAAGGTCGAGCAAAATGGCAGGCCGAACCATCAGTCTTGGTGTTGGGTACAGCAAAGATGAGTTTGGAGGGGGCTTCCACCGCTCACGTTCTATTACGAATCCGACCAATATTACAATGGATATTTATCGTGTTTGTATGGAACTGTTCCATGAACATTACCAGAAAAAAACGGTTCGACAGCTGTCTGTTACGCTTTCAAACATCGTGCCAGATGAAAGTATGCAGCTCAATTTGTTTGACCCGGAATTACCGAAGCGGCGGGAACTTGGTTATGTGATGGATAAAATTCGCTATCGACATGGCTCAAGAGCATTACTCAGAGCTGTTTCCTATACACCAGGTGGAACGGCTGTGTATCGTTCTAAGCTAGTTGGTGGCCACAAGTCATAAAGGAAGGAAGAGAGGTATGCTTAGAGACCGAGGACGAATCAAATGGACATCGATGATGCTGCCTGAACACGTTAAGCTTTTGCGTGAATGGGCAGAAGAGGATAAATATGAGACGGCTAGAGAGTTTGATGAGCAAGAGCTAGAAGAAATGAATCAGCTGTTAGAAGAGGCGATTTTAACCGAACATCCGGTTACTCTTACGTATTTTAAAAATCGCCAATATAAAATGGTTACTGGCTGGATTCATAAAGTAGACCCGTATCAGCAGACTCTTCATATAAAAAGTGAAGACGGGGAAAACGTGCAAATTCCATTTTTGTATTTAGATCACATTGAACTATAAAAATGACAAAAAGGTGATTCTCCACACAATGAAGAATCACCTTTACCTTTCAGCGTATTATAAAACCTTCTCAGCTCTTACACAGGAATCAAAGTTCCCTTTATGAGTCCCATCACAAAATGGTTTATTTTTAGAAAGTCCACAACGACAAAGAGAGAAAGCTTTTTTCGTTTCGAACTTGTTTCCTTCTGCATCAACAAGCTCGACAAGATCCCCACCTGTCACACGAAGTGATCCGTTATCATTTACTTTAATAACAACTTTTTCCACCTTTTCTTCCACAATTATCAATCCCCTCTAATATTTTCTATATTTATGATAGTACAGGAGAACGGCCATCTTTTGCAAGGTTATCCATCCGTTGTTTTCATACATATGAGGATAGATGGTACAATAGACGGGAGAGGAGTCGATTTAATGAATATTACCATCACAGAAAGAGCTGGGTTAGAAATTGGAAAACGCGTGAACGTCAAACAGGAAACTCTCCGTTTACTTTATGATACAGAAGGTTGTGGATGTGCCGTAAGTGGTGTCCCGACTTTATATAAAGAGAAAAGTCAACCAAAGGATAGGCAAGCGCAAACGAATACGAATGTTAACATTTATTATAATCCTCAACACGAAGTATTTTTAGGTACGGAGCTCATTATTGATTTCTCCGAAAAAGCCAATACGTTTCAATTAAAAACGCCAAACGAAATGCTAAGTCCACGAATGAGACTAATATAAGGAAAAATGCCAGTGATCAACCAATCACTGGCATTTTTTATGCTTATCCTTAGCGGAGAAGTGAAGCGATTATGCATGACGCTGAATAATTATGACTATAAAACAACCCCTTGAGATATAAAACCCCTATCATTTGAACTATTTTTAATAATAATTAAAATTTTCTATATATATTATTGTATAAAAATACATTAACAGTTATAATCATTCAATAATAAATGCTTTAGGGAGTGGAAGAACATATGAAAGCGGCCATTGTTGGCGGAACCGGATATAGTGCAGTGGAACTCATTCGGCTATTACATCACCACCCTTATGTAGAAATTGAAACGATTGTTTCTCATTCCACAGCAGGGCAAGAGATGGATACCGTCTATCCACATTTAACTCAAATCATTCAACAACCATTGGATCAATTAGATGTTGATCAAATTAGTAATAAGGTCGATGTCGTATTTTTTGCGACGCCATCAGGAGTAAGTAAAGGTTATGTACCGCATTTCTTAGAACGCGGAGTTGCTTGTATCGACCTTTCTGGTGATTTTCGCTTGGAATCTCCAATTGAATACGAACAATGGTACAAAAAGTCAGCTGCGGAAGAAAAATACTTAAACCAAGCTGTATACGGATTGAGTGAAGTGTATCAGAACGAAATAAAGGAATCTAAACTGATTGCCAATCCGGGCTGTTATCCAACCGCTACTCTTTTAGGGCTACTTCCTGCTATTCAAAACCATCTAATCGACTATCAATCTATTATTATAGACGCGAAATCCGGAGTATCAGGAGCAGGAAGAAGCCAGTCTTTAGCAACACATTATGCTGAAGTAAATGAAAATCTTAAGGCCTATAAAATGGGAGCACATCAACATATCCCGGAGATTGAACAAATGCTAAAAGTCGAAAGTGGGTCAGACCTGCAAATTACATTCACTACACATCTTGTTCCCATGACAAGAGGCATTATGGCAACGATTTATGCCCCTCTAAAAGCGCAAATAAAAACGGCTGATGTCATTCATCTTTATAAAGAATTCTATGAAAAGCATCCCTTTATCAGAGTTAGGAATGAAGGCGAATTTCCAGCAACGAAAGAGGTGTATGGAAGTAATTATTGTGATATTGGCCTTTATGCAGACGACAGAACTGGAAGACTAACGGTCGTATCTGTGATTGATAATTTAGTAAAAGGAGCAGCGGGGCAGGCGATACAAAACTTAAACATTATGAATGGCTGGGATGTCCAGACAGGATTAACGAATTTGCCGATTTATCCATAACACTTACGAGAGGAAGTTTCAAAATGCAAACCATTGAAAAGAAAAAGATAATGGTCGTTGAAGGTGGGGGAGTAACGACTCCAAAAGGTTTTAAGGCAGGAGGGTTACATTGCGGGATTAAAAGAAAACGATTAGACCTAGGATTTATTTCATCCGTGGTTCCCGCCACGGCAGCTGGAGTGTATACGACCAATCTCTTTCAGGCGGCTCCGTTAATGGTTACCCAAGAAAGCATTGATAAGGAGCATAAAATTCAAGCACTCCTTGTCAATTCGGGTAATGCGAATTCATGCACAGGTGAACAAGGTTTACAAGATGCTTATGACATGCAGAGACTGTTTGCAGAGAAAATGGGGGTTCCCAACCATTATGTAGCTGTTACATCTACTGGAGTAATTGGCGTACCGTTACCTATGGATAAAATGAAGGCTGGGATTGAAAAGAGTCTGGAGAAAGAGAATGAAGGGGTTATTCGCTTTGAACAAGCGATTTTAACAACAGATACTGGAGTGAAAAATGTCTGTGTCCAGCTTGAAATAGATGGAGAAGTCGTAACAATCGGAGGAGCAGCGAAAGGCTCGGGAATGATTCATCCGAATATGGCTACGATGCTAGGGTTTATTACAACAGATGCTCAAATTGATCATACGACTTTAACCGAAGTTCTAAAAGAAGTGACCAATCAAACGTTTAACATGATTACAGTCGATGGGGACACTAGTACAAACGATATGGTGCTTGTTATGGCAAATGGCGAGGCAAAAAATAAACCCATAACAAATAACCATCCACAATGGTCCTTGTTTGTAGAAGCATTTCAAATGGTTTCAGAAAGCTTAGCAAAGCAAATTGCCCGTGATGGTGAAGGAGCAACGAAACTAATAGAGGTTCAGGTTGAAGGGGCCATAGACGATGAGGCGGCTCGAGGTATTAGTAAATCCATTATTTCATCAAATTTAGTGAAAACAGCCATCTACGGAACAGACCCAAACTGGGGACGAATCGTGTGCGCCATCGGATATAGTGGTGAAAAGCTAAATCCAACTCATGTCACCGTAAAATTGGGACCGATAACGGTGGTGGAAAAAGGGCTACCTTTCGCTTTTGATGAAGAAGAGGCTAAGACGTATCTACAGCAGGAAAACATCCATATTTTTGTTGATCTTCATCAAGGTGAAGGAAAAGCAACGGCTTGGGGATGCGATTTAACCTATGACTACGTCAAAATCAACGCATCTTACCGGACATGAGGAGGGAGTAAAGTGAAGTACCTTGTCATTAAATGTGGGGGAAGTGTTCTAGAAAAGCTCCCTGCTCTCTTTTTTAGGGATATTATCCAACTCCAACAAGGTGGGGAATGGCAACCGATTATTGTGCATGGTGGAGGTCCACTTATTTCAACATTATTAACGAAATTAGGGATTCCGACAAAGTTTGTAAACGGCCTACGTGTTACGACGGAAGAAGTATTAGATATTGTTGAGATGGTGTTAAGTGGTTCTGTTAATAAACAAATTGTAAGACAGATAACAAAACAAGGCGGTCGTGCGTACGGTATAAGCGGTGTCGATGGAGGTCTTTTACAAACAACACCTGTTCATAATGCGGATGAAATAGGTTTTGTAGGAAATGTCTGTAACGTGAACAAAACGATGATTGAAGAGATTGTCAAATCAGAGTACATTCCCGTTATTTCACCAGTTGGAATGGATCTAGAGGGACAGCGTTACAACGTCAATGGAGATATGGCTGCAGCCGCCATTGCAAGCTCACTACAAGCTACCTTATGTATGGTTAGTGATATCCCAGGCATCTATACAGTGGTGGAAGGGAAACAACAGCTTCTTAATCAAGCAACCCAAACTGATATAGAGAACATGATTTCTCAAGAAATAATCAAGGGTGGAATGATTCCAAAAGTAAGGTCTGCTATTGATGCTCTTACCGCAAATGTCCCAGAAGTTGTGATTCTGAATGGGGTGGATACAAGTAGTTTGATTGATTTTACCCTAGGAAAAGAAATTGGGACCAAAATTCTGCTAAATAAGGAGAGTCACTATGCTAGCTAGTTCAAGCGATTCCTTAAAGGTTTCCGCTTTAATACCTACTTATAATAGATTTCCTTTAACCATTGTAAAGGGGAAAGGAAGCTTTGTATGGGATGAAGCAGGGGAAAAGTATTTAGATTTCACGTCTGGAATTGCTACCTGTAATTTAGGACATATTCCAGAACCAGTCAAAATGAAATTGGTGGAGCAATTACTAACGCTTTGGCACTGCTCGAATCTATATCACATTCCGAAGCAAGAAAAGTTAGCTAGTTTACTAGTAAAACAAAGCTTCGGAGATCAAGTGTTTTTTTGTAATAGCGGTGCAGAAGCCAATGAAGCTGCTATTAAACTAGCGCGAAGCTATGCCCAAAAAGAATGGGGTTCGGAAAAGTATGAAATTGTAACCTTTACCCAGTCCTTTCATGGTCGAACTTTAGCAACTTTATCAGCAACCGGACAGGAAAAAATTCAACAAGGATTTGCTCCTCTCGTTCCAGGATTCCGCTACTTACCTTTTAACGATATGGAGGCACTTAACTCCCTTGTATCAGACAATACCTGTGCGGTTTTATTAGAGCTGATTCAAGGAGAAGGTGGCGTTATACCAGCCAATCCGGAATGGGTCAAAAAACTTGACCAAATATGTAAAGAGAACGACCTTTTACTCATGGTTGATGAAATACAAACAGGAATGGGAAGAACAGGGAGCCTGTTTGCCTATCAACAATATGACATAGAGCCAGATGTCATGAGTTTAGCAAAAGGTTTAGGCTCTGGTTTTCCAATCGGTGCAATTGTAGCAAATGAAAAAGCAGCTAAAGGCTTTCAACCTGGAAGTCATGGCAGTACCTTTGGAGGAAATCCGTTAGCCGTTACAGCAGGAATCGCGACAATAGAGCAAATGATTCAATCAGACTTTATGAACACGGTAAAAGAGCTCGGTACTTATTTAAGTGAAAAACTAAAAGAATTAAAACAGACATGTTCACAAATTGAAGACATTCGTGGAAAGGGTTTGCTTCAAGGAATTGTTATTCCGAAAAAGGCAGGTCAAGTCGTTGAAAAGGCTCGTGAACAAAAAGTGTTATTACTAACGGCTGGGCCAGATGTGGTCAGGATTCTTCCTCCCCTAACCACAAGCCAAGAGGAAATCGATGACCTCATAGCCGTTTTGGAATCCATTTTCAAATATTCACTTACAGATTGATAGGAGGCGCAGCTACGTGACAAAAGGATATTTGATACTGGAAACAGGTGAAATATTTGAAGGGACTCTCATTGGCTCCGAAAAGCAAGTAACGGGAGAAGTTGTATTTAACACCAGTATGACAGGCTATCAAGAAATCATTACAGATCCCTCTTATGCTGGGCAAATATTAGTTTTTTGCTATCCGATCATTGGAAATTATGGAGTCAATGTATTTGACAATGAAAGTAAACAACCTTTCCTTTCAGGGGTTATTATTGGAGACCATTGTGAAAAGCCAAGTCACTACCAAGCCGTTAACAGTTTGTCCAACCAGTTAAAACAGGCTGGCATTGCAGGGTTAACTTGGGTTGATACGCGAGCATTGGTCCGAGTTATTCGTGATAAAGGCACGGTAAAAGGTGTCATTTCAGATGACCTTTCTCATGCTACCCCAAAATTAGAGAGCTATGAACCAACCTTTTGGGTAAAGGTAGTATCAACAAAGAAAGAAAAGTATTATCCAAACAATGGACCACATGTCGTTCTGATAGATTTTGGATATAAAAAATCCATTCTTACCGCTCTATTGGATGCGGGTTGCGCCGTTACAGTCGTTCCCTACCATTACACCTATCAACAGGTGTGCAACCTCCAACCAGATGGTGTGGTTCTAAGTAATGGACCAGGAGACCCGATGGAATTAAAGGATAGATTCCAAGATATAAAGAAAATGACAACACGGTTTCCTTCACTAGGTATTTGTCTTGGACATCAGTTAATTGCTCTTGCCTACGGTGCGAAAACGGAAAAATTAAAATTTGGACACCGGGGTGGAAATCATGCTGTCAAAGAAATCGAGACTGGTAAGGTTCGCATGACCTCACAAAATCACAGTTATGTTGTCGTTAATGACAGTATTGATTCGAATGTTTTTGCTATCACTTTTCGTAACGTGAATGATCAAACGGTAGAGGGTCTGAGACATCTAAAGTACCCAATCCAATCCGTCCAATTTCATCCGGAAGCTCATCCTGGACCAAGTGATACTGCCCATATTTTTAATAGATTTATTGAACAACTTATAGCATTAGGAGAAATCAGCTATGCCGTTAAATAAGGAACTAAAAAAAGTATTAGTGATTGGGTCGGGCCCTATTGTTATTGGGCAGGCAGCCGAATTTGATTATGCAGGTACACAGGCATGTCTAGCTTTAAAGGAAGAAGGAATCGAAGTTATTCTTGTGAACAATAATCCTGCAACTATCATGACTGACGAAACCATTGCAGATAAAGTGTATATGGAACCTTTAACTCTTCCATTTCTGGAAGAAATCATCAAAAAAGAAAAGCCAGATGGGTTAATTGGAACGCTAGGTGGTCAAACCGGTTTAAATGCAACCGTTCAGCTCCATGAGAATGGAATTTTACAAAAATACGGAGTTCAAATCCTCGGTAGTTCTGTTGATTCTATCCAAAAAGGAGAAGACCGAGAGAAATTTCGAAACTTAATGCTTGAAATTGGAGAACCTATCCCGGAATCTAAAATCATTGAATGCTACGAAGATGGCTTGAACTTCGTTAATGAAATCGGGTATCCCGTCATTATTCGGCCAGCCTATACGCTTGGAGGGGCGGGTGGTGGTTTTGCACATTCAGAAGAAGAGCTAGAAATGATTCTGAAAAAAGGATTATCAGCAAGTCCCATACACCAGGTACTAGTTGAAAAGAGTATAAAAGGCTGGAAAGAAATTGAATACGAAGTCATGAGAGATGCTAATGACACGTGTATCATTGTTTGCAACATGGAAAACATGGACCCGGTTGGTGTTCATACGGGTGATTCAATAGTTGTAGCACCTTCTCAGACTCTGACAGACGTCCAGCACCAAATGCTCAGAGATGCTTCACTGAAAGTAATCCGTTCTCTTGGAATTATAGGGGGCTGTAACATTCAATTCGCTTTGGATCCTGCTTCGAATCAATATTATATTATCGAGGTTAATCCGCGGGTTAGTCGATCCTCGGCACTGGCTTCGAAAGCTACGGGCTACCCGATTGCGCGTATCGCTGCAAAATGTGCAGTCGGTTATAATCTCGATGAAATACTGAATCCGATAACAGGGTCTACGTTTGCATCATTCGAACCAGCATTAGATTATATTGTCGTCAAATTACCTAGATTTCCATTTGATAAATTTCCAGAAGCAGACCGGACGTTAGGGACACAGATGAAAGCCACTGGTGAAGTCATGGCATTAGATCGTTCGTTCGAGGGTGCTCTAAATAAAGCCATTCGCTCCCTCGAAATGGGTGTGTATGGGCTAAATCTAATGGGAATGGAAAAATTAGAAGACACAACTCTTCATACTCTTCTTCAAACAGTGACTGATACCAGATTGTTCGCGATAGCAGAAGCCATTAGGCGTGGAATAAGTTTGAAGGTCATTCATACTGACACCCAGATAGACTATTGGTTCTTAGAGAAACTCAAGGGGATCGTGGAGTTGGAAAAAGAAATATCGATTCATTCGATTGGTTCTCTTCCGGATTTATTGTGGATGAAAGCAAAACGGTTCAATATCAGCGACCTTAGACTAGCAGACCTTTTAGAATCAACAGAAAAAATGGTTCGAGAAAAAATAAAAGCAATGGGGTTAAAGCCAGGCTATAAATTAGTAGATACATGTGCTGCAGAATTTGATGCAGTAACACCCTACTATTATTCTACCTGGCAAGGCGAGGATGAAGTAGAGCCGACAAACCGTAAGAAAATCGCGGTGATTGGTTCCGGTCCCATTCGAATTGGGCAAGGAGTAGAGTTTGATTATTGCTCGGTTCATGCAACCTTGGCCGTTAAAGAATTAGGATATGAAGCGGTTGTCATTAACAATAATCCTGAAACTGTTAGTACGGATTATTCCATAGCCGATTCATTATATTTTGAACCATTAACAACCGAGGATGTACTGTATGTACTGGAAAAAGAGAAGGTAGAAGGAGTCCTCATCCAATTTGGTGGGCAAACAGCTATCAATCTCGCACATTCTCTAAAAGAAGAAGGGGTTCAAGTTCTGGGGACGTCAGTAGAAGCTATTGACCAGCTAGAGGATCGTGAGCAGTTTTATCAACTATTACAAAAGTTAGAGATTCCTCATATTGAGGGAGAATCTGCTAGTCAACCAGAACAACTTGTACACATAGCAAATAAATTAGGCTATCCAGTGTTGGTCCGGCCATCGTATGTCATCGGTGGACAATCGATGTTTATTTTCTATAAGGAAGAAAATCTGCTTCAATATACTGATCAACTAAGCTTGACCCAGAATGAAAAAATGTGGCCATTATTAGTTGATAAATACGTTGCTGGTATGGAATGTGAAGTGGATGTCATTAGTGATGGGAAGGATATCGTCATCCCAGGAATCTTTGAACATATTGAAGCATCAGGTGTTCATTCCGGGGATAGTACGGCCATCTTTCCACCAGTAATGTTGTCTAAACAACAGAAAGAAATCATTGTGGAATATGCAAAGAGAATTGCTAAGGAAAGCTCCATAATGGGCATCATGAACATTCAATATGTGATTTCACAGGAGACGATATACGTTTTAGAAGTAAATCCAAGGGCATCTAGAACGGTACCGATTATAAGTAAAATAACCAATATACCATTAGTAAAATGGGCTACGTCTGTTCAACTAGGAACAAAACTAAGAAATGTCACGAAAGAAATAGGGTTAATCCAGGAACCATCCTTCTATTCAGTAAAGTTTCCGGTATTTTCGGCAGCAAAACTGAAAGGTGTAGACCATGCTGTCGGTCCAGAGATGAAATCTACAGGGGAAGTGCTAGGAATAGGAGAAACGCTAGAGGAAGCTCTAAATAAAGCAATGTTTTACGATGGCAATCATCCTCAGCAGTCTATTAGTGAAAAGCCATATATCTTCTGTTCCATTGCCGATGAGTATAAAGAAGAATGCCTATCTATCATTAAAGAGTTGGTAGTCGGAAAAGGCTACCGAGTAGTTGCAACACCGGGGACGTATGATTTCTTGAAGAAATCAGGGATAACACCATTGCCGATTGTAAAAGAGAATCAGAACCTAGATACTTTTTGGAAACAAGGAAAAATAGGGGCCGTTTTAAATATTCCTACAGGTGGTCGTAACTGGGGTACTGCAGGTTTTTATATTCGAGAACTATCGATTCGGTATCAGGTACCATTGTATACAAGCTTGCAAACCTTTGAAGCAGCATTCCGAATAGAACCCACATGGAAAAAGAAAGTTCGGTCGATGAATGAGTATCCAAACAGGAATCAGAATCTAATGAGTAGTGAGGTGTAAAGATGAATAGTCATCTTAAAGTATTGAAAAGTGAAGTAAACACTCAAAGATTACCAAGGGATTTTCTAACTCTTTCCGATTTTAGTTCAAGTGACATTATGAATCTACTTACGGAAGCATTGGCTATAAAAGACATGCAAAAGAAAGGCATTCCACACCCCTTCTTAAAGGGAAAGGTGTTAGGGATGATTTTCGAAAAATCCTCTACTCGTACGAGAGTTTCTTTCGAAGTTGGGATGCTTCAACTGGGGGGGCATGCGATTTTCCTAAGTTCTAAGGATATACAGCTAGGGCGCGGTGAAACCGTAGCGGACACAGCAAAGGTTTTATCCCGTTACGTTGATGGAATTATGGTCAGAACATATGGCCATGACCAGTTAGAAGAGTTTGCAGAGAATGCTACCATTCCTGTTATTAACGGATTAACAGATTTACATCATCCAACACAAGTTCTGGCAGATCTTCTAACCATACTTGAACATAAAGGAGAGTTGAAAGGGTTAAAAATGTGTTATATCGGGGACGGCAACAATAATATGACACACTCCCTCATGGAAGGTGCTTCAAAAGTTGGAATGCATGTCAGTGTAGCCTGTCCTAAAGGATATGAGCCGAACTCACTTATAACAGCAAAAGCGACGGAAGTGGCTAATCTCTCTGGGTGTACTATTACTGTGACGCATGATCCCTTTGATGCCATTCAGGACGCAGATGTTGTGGTTACAGATGTCTGGGCGAGTATGGGGATGGAAGAAGAAGCAGAAAGAAGGTTAAAAGATTTTGTTCCTTACCAAGTGAACAGTGAATTATGTCAGCACGCAAAATCTGACTTTATATTTCTTCATTGTTTGCCGGCACATCGCGGTGAAGAAGTAACCGCAGATATTTTGGATGGACCTCACTCTGTTGTTTTTGATGAAGCTGAAAACCGCTTACATGCACAAAAGGCTATCTTAAAAGCATTACTCGGAAACGGGTAATAGAATTTTTTTGTTGAATTATGTATAAAAATACAATACAATAAATAATAATTCATACCTTAACAAACGGAGAGTGACTACATTGAGTAAAGAAAAAATTGTTCTCGCCTATTCAGGTGGGCTAGATACTTCAGTTTCAGTTAAATGGATTCAGGAAAAATACGGATATGACGTGATTGCATTAGGTCTAGATGTTGGAGAAGGTAAAGATTTAGAAGCTATTAAAAACAAAGCACTCCAAGTTGGAGCGATCAAGGCTTATATGATTGATGCAAAAGAGCTTTTAGCGAAGGAATATATTCTGCCTGCTCTTAAAGCTAATACGTTGTACGAAGGGAAATATCCACTTTCCTCGGCCTTGTCACGCCCACTTATTTCAAAGCTTTTAGTTGAAGTAGCTGAAAAGGAAGGTGCGGTAGCCGTTGCACATGGTTGTACTGGAAAAGGGAATGACCAAGTAAGGTTTGAAGTATCCATTCAAGCTTTGAACCCTGATTTAAAAGTCGTTGCACCTGTTAGAGAATGGGGGATGACTCGTGATGAAGAGATTGAGTATGCCGAGAAAAACGGGATTCCTATTCCAGTAGATTTAGATAATCCATTTTCAATTGATGCAAATATTTGGGGACGTGCTTGTGAAGCGGGAGTCCTAGAAAACCCATGGACAGAAGCACCAGAAGCAGCCTTTGATTGGACGAATCCAATCGAATTAACACCAGATGAAGCAGAGTATATTGAAATTGATTTTGATAAAGGTGTTCCCGTTGCACTAAACGGTGAAAAGATGGACCTAGTTCCTTTAATTGAGAAATTAAATGAACTAGGTGGAAAGCATGGAGTCGGTAGAATTGATCATATAGAAAATAGATTAGTAGGGATCAAGTCTCGTGAAGTCTATGAAAATCCAGCAGCTTTAATTCTGATTAACGCTCATAAAGAACTTGAATTTTTAACATTACCAAGAGAAATTACTCAATTCAAAACTCAAGTTGAGCAGCAAATGGCCAAGATTGTTTATGACGGACTTTGGTATTCACCACTTCGTACTGCATTAGAGGCATTTGTAGAGGAAACACAGAAAACGGTAACAGGTAAAATCCGAGTGAAACTGCATAAAGGAACTCATTTCGTTGTGGGACGTCAATCTCCATATAGCTTGTACAATGAAGAGCTAGCAACGTATTCCAAGGGTGATGCGTTTGACCATAATGCCGCAGTTGGTTTTATTAAATTATGGGGTCTTACGACAAAAGTGTATTCTCAGGTAAATGGGGAGAAAAAAGAAGAAATACTCATTGGAGGGTCAACAAATGTCTAAACTTTGGGGCGGAAGATTTACAAAGGAAACAAACAAACTAGTAGAAGAATTCACAGCATCGATTTCCTTTGATCAAAAGCTTGCACTCCAGGATATTGAAGGAAGTTTAGCACATGTTCAAATGCTAGGTGAATGTGAGATCATTCCGGTTGAAGATGTGGAGAAGATTAAGCAAGGTTTATTGGATATTAAACAAATGGTTTTGGCTGGTGAGCTAGAGTTCTCTGTTGAACATGAAGATATCCATATGAATATTGAAAAGCAGCTGATTGATTTAATCGGTCCTGTTGGAGGTAAGCTTCACACAGGAAGAAGCCGAAATGATCAGGTTGCGACGGATATGCATTTATATTTGAAGGGAAAAACAGAAGAGTTGATAGGCTTAGTCGAAGCGGTGCAATCCGCTTTGCTAGCACAGGCAAAAGAAAACGTAGAAACGTTGATTCCTGGATACACGCATTTACAACGTGCACAGCCTGTTTCATTTGCTCATCATTTGTTAGCGTATTTCTGGATGTTTGAGCGAGATAAGGAGCGTTTGCAGGATAGTTTGAAGCGTGTGAACTGGTCTCCACTTGGAGCGGGTGCACTTGCAGGAACCACTTTCCCAATTAACCGGGAGCGTACGGCAGAGCTTTTAGGTTTTGAAAAAGTGTACCCAAATAGTATGGATGCGGTAAGCGACCGGGACTTTATAGTAGAGTTCTTATCCATTGCATCATTACTGATGACTCATATTTCGAGGCTATCTGAGGAACTCGTCATCTGGTCAAGCCAGGAGTTCCAGTTTATTGAACTAGATGATTCTTTCTGTACAGGATCCAGTATTATGCCACAGAAGAAAAACCCAGATGTACCGGAATTACTTAGAGCCAAAACAGGTCGAGTGTACGGGAATTTAATAGGGTTACTGACTGTTTTAAAGGGCTTACCTTTGGCATACAACAAGGATATGCAGGAAGACAAAGAAGGTATGTTTGATACAGTAGAAACGTTGGAGGGCTCATTAAAGCTACTTGCCCCGATGATGGATACGATGACGGTTAAAAAAGAAAACATGAAACAAGCTGTACAGCAGGATTTTTCAAATGCTACGGACATTGCCGATTATCTGGTAACAAAGGGAATTGCGTTTAGAGAAGCCCATGAAGTGATTGGGAAGATTGTGTTGTATGCGATTCAAGAGAAAAAGTATCTGCTAGATTTGACGATGGCAGAATATAAACAGTTCAGTTCGTTGTTTGAGGAAGATATCTTTGAAGTGTTGGCTCCTGAACATGTAATGGGAGCACGGAAAAGCTTTGGAGGAACCTCGCCGGAGCAGGTGAAGGTTCAGATTGGAATGGCGGAAGAAACTTTAACGTAGGAAATTAAGTAGCCTTGGGTTTCCGGGAGTTTTGTGGAAAAAATCCCCAAAAAACTCTCGAAAATCAAAGTTTCTAAGAGTTTTATGTTAAAAATATCCAGAAAACTCTCGGAAAGTTGCAGTATTGCAAACCATTATGATAAAAACGATAAAAGTCACCACCAAAAGCTCAGGGAATAATCTAATAAAGAGCTTTTGGAGGTGACTTTATGTATTTTAGGAATCCATATTATGCGATGACCATGAAATGTGAAGAACAACCACTAACGTTTCCACCACAGCATCAACATATTCAACCGGGCATTGAAAAGCTGATGAAGCCGAGACCGGTTATTGAAGATCCAGAATATAAAGGAACTAAGAAACTTGAAAATAAGGTGGCTGTCATCACAGGTGGAGATAGCGGAATAGGAGCATCTGTAGCGATAGCGTTCGCGAAAGAGGGTGCCAATTTGGTTATACCTTATTTTTCTGACTATGAAATAGAGGATGCCACTCGTACAAAGACAAGAATAGAGGAGCTTGGAAGAAAATGTCTTCTCATTCCAGGTGATTTAAAGGACCCAGCCCATTGTAAACATGTGGTTGACCTTACCATCAAGACATTTGGTGATTTGAACATACTCGTAAATAACCATGCTGTTCAATTTCCTCAGAATTCTCTTCTTGATATAACTGATGAACAATGGGATCTAACTTTTAAGACAAATATATACTCCTACTTTTATATGATAAAAGCTGCACTTCCTTACATGGGAAAGGGCGATACCATTATTAACACGGCATCTGTGGTAACCTATGAAGGAAATGAAATGTTAATGGATTATACAGCAACAAAAGGTGCGCTTGTTGGTTTTACAAGAGCCTTGTCACAAAGTCTAGTTAAAGATGATATTCGAGTAAATGCAGTGGCTCCAGGACCAATTTGGACTCCTCTCATTCCTTCTAGTTTTTCTGCAGAAAAAGTATCAACCTTTGGTCTCGATACTCCCATGAAAAGAGCTGGGCAGCCCTATGAGCTTGCACCAGCTTATGTATATTTAGCTTCTAAGGATTCAAGCTATGTTACCGGTCAAGTCATTCATGTGAACGGTGGACAGATGGTCAGTTCATAACGAAAAAAGGGAGCAAACTATAGCTCCCTTTAAATAATTTCATCCTGATTCGAATCCGGAAGTACTCTTTCAATAAATTTATAAACTCTTTCTTCGTATTCTTCGGGGTTTGTTATATATGCCTCTGCATGAGCACCTCTCTCTGGCATATAAAGATCTTTCTCACCAGGCTTTGCATCATAAAGAGCTTTCGACATGCTTGCAGGAATGAAATCATCTTCCTGACCATGAATGAAGAGAACGGGGTTATGAATGTTCTTAACGGCTTCAATGGGGGTAACATCTTTCATGGAGTAACCTGCCCTGGCTTTTAAAAACAAATCTGTATAGGGAAGTAAGAAAGATGGAAGTTTAAAATCTTCCCTTAATCGAATCCGAAGTTGCTCAGTAAAATCAGAGAATGGACAATCTATTACGTAAAAGTTTGCACCATCCTCAATTGTACCTGCGTAAAGTATTGTTGTTGCACCACCCATGGATTCTCCGAAGATCCCCAGTTGGATACTTGGACCAACTTTTTCCTTTAACCAGTCTACAATCGCCTTTAAATCGTGTCTTTCGAAATAGCCATAACTTGTGTTCGAACCACCAGAAAGGCCATGCCTTCTTTGATCGTATAATAGGGCATTAAATCCCTTTTTTAAGAAGATATTCATATACTTGATCATGTTCGTTTTGGATTCTGTAACTCCGTGTGAAAAGATCATATAACGGTTTGTTGTATGAGGTGTGACTAAAAGGGCATGCAAGGAATACCCATGAGGTGAAGGGACCCAAACTTCTTCTTTAGGTAAATTTTCAAAGGAGACAGGGTCAAAACGCTCTTCTGTCGTTTCTCGATGGAAAATATCCTTTTCATCCTTTTTTCGTATATACATGATTTTATTCGAAAAATAGAGCCCACATGAAGCAAGGAAACCAATAAATCCCGCACCAGCGGAAAACCATTTCCACCTTTTCTTCATTGCTGTCGCTCCTTCATTTTGTTGTATAGAATATTGTATCAATCGGACAATTTGATTGGGAAATAGAATGCTTTTTTTCTAAGAAATAGCGGCATCCGACTTATACACTATTTACAAAATCAGAATCTTCTTTTACGATAAATGTGTAACAAGAAAACTGCATAAACGTTTCACACTAGGGGAGCTGCTTAAAGCGGCTGAGAGGAAAATCCGACCCTTATTACCCGATCTAGATAATACTAGCGTGGGGAAGTGTAGAGAGCCATTGTATATACTTTTTGATGATACACGCCATATATACATAACAGGTGAACTGCATCTTCCCATGAGATGCAGTTTTTTTGTTGCCTAAAAACAAATAGGGAGAGATTTATATGGAACAGATGCAAGCATGCGGTACAAGTCGAATTGCAGGATGTCGTTTTTCATTGTATCCAATGACAGATGATTTTGTGAATGTGATTCTATCTGCTTTAAAAGAAGTAGATACTTCGAAGGTCTGGGTTCAAACAGATGATGTCAGTACGTGTATTCGGGGGAGAATCTCGCATGTATTTGATGTAACAAAAGCTATTTTTCTTCATGCTGCGAAAACTGGAGAGCATGTAGTAATCAATGGTACCTATTCAATTGGTTGTCCTGGCGATTCGGAGGGTGACGTTTACTTAGTAGAGAACGATGAACGTTTAAATGCAGAAAAATCAGCAGAAATTAAACAACCAGTGGCTTGTCAGTTTGCGCTCTATCCGATGGGAAATGGAGAGTACATGGATGCGATTTATAGTGAAGTTCAAAAGATAAAAGACAAGGGTGTAGAAGTCACGAGTGTTCATTATGCAACAAGACTAGATGGAGAGGCTCACTCGATTTTTACGGGTCTTGAGAATTGCTTTACGAATGTTGAAAAACATGTGTCTCATGTCGTGATGACTTTTAATATTTCTGCTAATAGTCCTTCTACAAAAAAAGGAGGGAACTAAATTGGCTAAATGGAACATGCGAGAAATTGTTGTAATGGCCGTATTGTCTGTCGTTTTTGCAGTGGTATATTTGGCCTTTTTACCGGTTGGAAAAATCCTTGTAGGTTTTTTCGGCCCCATTGGATATGACCTGATCTTTGGGATTTGGTTTATTGTTTCCATCATTGCTGCTTACATAATAAGAAAGCCAGGTGCTGCATTTCTTTCAGAAACCATAGCTGCAACTGTTGAAGTTTTAATTGGAAATGCAGTGGGTCCCATGCTGATTGTCTCAGGTATGATTCAGGGGCTTGGAGCGGAAGCGGTTTTCGCAGCCACTCGTTGGAGAAATTATACAACCATTATTTTAATGCTTGCAGGAATGGGTTCTGCAGTAACAAGCTTTGTTTGGGGTTACTTTTTAGGAGGTTTTGCAGCGTTATCCACCGGTTATGTAACCGCGATGTTTGTAGCGCGATTGATTAGTGGAGCACTTATTGCGGGACTTCTTGGAAAGAGTATTAGTGATGGATTAGCAAAAACGGGAGTCCTATCAAGATTTGCTTTAGGGAAAGAAGTAAGAGCTAAAAATTTGAAAAAGGTGTCGTAAAAAAATGATGAGGGTTGATCAAGTTACTCTTCAGTATGAAGAGGTCAAACAGCCAACACTAAATCATATTCAATTTTCTGTTGAACAAGGGGAGAGAGTCTTACTATTGGGTCCTAGTGGTTGCGGAAAAAGCTCGTTAACATACTGCCTGAACGGTCTATACCCTAGAGATCTTGACGGGATACTAGAAGGGAATATTTATATAAAAGATAGAAAATCAGTTGAGTATGAGCCTGGAGAGCTAAGTCAGGTTGTTGGAGTCGTGTTTCAAGACCCAGAAAGCCAGTTTTGTATGCTAACCGTAGAGGATGAGATAGCATTTGGACTCGAAAATATTGGGGTTAAACAAGAACGTATGGAAGAAAGGATTGAATATGCTCTTGACTTAGTGGGAATGCGAGAATACCGAAATGCAACCATTTCTTCCTTATCTGGAGGATGGAAGCAAAAACTTGCTTTAGCCTGCGTGCTTGTACTTGAACCCAACATTTTAATTCTAGATGAGCCTACCGCAAATTTAGACCCTATTGCTAGTGTGGAATTTATAAAAACCATCCATACTCTTCAGCAAGAACAAGGATTTACTTTAATAGTTATTGAGCATCTGTTAGATCCATGGATGCCTTTAATCGATCGTTGTATCATTCTAAATAAAAATGGCCATTTAATATTTGACGGTTTACCAATTGAAGGATTTAGTCAGCATTATCAACAGCTAAAGGAACAGGGGATTTGGATTCCGCACTCACTTGCGTTGGGGGAAGCATTGAAAAGTGTAGGACTATTAAATGAGGAATGTATACCGTTAGAAGAAAAAGAACTGATTGAAGAAGTTAAGGACGTGGATGGAGTCATTCAACATTTACTTAGTATGAGAATGGTAGCTCGAAAGGAAACCTATTCTACGGACACCATTCTTTCAGCTAAAAATATTTCTTTTGGGACGCTGAAAAAAGATATATTAAAAGATGTCTCTATTGATTTAGAAACAGGGGATATGTTAGCCATTGTAGGACCAAATGGGGCAGGGAAATCAACATTGTCTCACTTGTTATCAGGTATTAAGAAGGTTAGTGGTGGAGAAATACGGCTGCATCATCAGCTTTTACATTCCTATCGTGATGATGAACTGAGAAAGCAAATAGGGTTTGTATTTCAAAATCCAGAGCACCAATTTATTACGGATTCAGTTTATGAAGAAATTGCGTTCGGACTCAAAATGCAGGGTGTTACAGGTGAGGCTCTCGACAAAAAGGTGGGAGAAATTATAACGACTTGCCAGCTAAACGGTTTAGAAAATGAACATCCATTTGTATTAAGTCAAGGTCAAAAAAGACGACTAAGTGTGGCGACAATGATTGTAGATGAACAGCAAATCCTCATTCTAGATGAACCTACTTTCGGACAGGATGCGAAGTCTACCGAAGAGTTAATGAATTTATTAGTAGAAAGACAGAAGCGGGGCTCATCTATTATTTTGGTGACACATGATATGAATCTTGTTCACCAATATGCGAATAAAGTGGTGGTATTAAAAGATGGAGGAGTGGCATTTGATGGCTCTCCTGAAGATTTATGGGAGCAGGATCCTCTCTTTCTACAGGAAATGAATTTACTCCTGCCATTTGAGAAGAAAATAGAACAAGATCTTCAAAGGAGAGCACGGGTATATGTATCTTAAAATGTTAAATCCGAGTGTGAAGGCTCTAACGGTTACACTCGTTATTCTTTTATTAGCCTTTGTCTTTGACCCGGTTACTCCACTTCTTTATTTAGTTTGGACCATTGTCATTACTTTTTTACTGGGAAAAGTATCTTTTAAAAAATGGATCCTGTACTTTTTACCATTTTTTATCATTGCATTTGGTTTCTTTTGGACAACAGTTGCTTTTGCAAAGGAACCAAGTTGGGAGACCACGGTTTACCAAGTGTTGTGGCTTGAAGTTCCATCTGAAACTTTTTTTACAGCTATCTCTCTATCTTTACGAGTCCTTTGCTTTTCTACCTTATCCTTACTGTTCATTTTTACTACGGAACCAACGAAGTTTATATTGAGTTTAATGCAACAATGTAAGCTGCCACCAAAGCTTGCATATGGAATATTAGCTGGGTTCCGGTTCCTACCAACGTTCAAAGACGAATTATTTATCATACGCTCAGCCCATCAAATTCGTGGAGTCAGCCGTGCGAAAACCATTAAAGACCATTTTGCACAAATGAGGCGATACTCAATCCCTCTTTTAGCTAGTGCAATACGAAAAGCAGAACGAACCGCGATTGCGATGGAATCGAAAGGCTTTACTGGAGATAAAAATCGCTCATTTTATAAAACAATGGTTGTATCCAAAACCGATTGGTTATTTGTGTTACTGATGGTTGTTGCATTCTTTTGTTTTAGCTATATTTCTTGGAAACTGGGATATTTTCAGTTTTATAATGGAGAACTTTAGGAGAAGCTATGCCGCTGATGTGGCATGGCTTTTTTTATCCTCAAAAAGCAGAAAAACAGCTGGATTGCGGAATCATTGTCCGGCAAGGTGTTCGAAGTGGACAGGAGATCCGATATCGTATAGTAGCAACTGCCTCGTATTAGAACCGAAACACTACCGCATTTCTGACCTGAAAAGTATACTTGTAGATAACGAGATTAAGGGGGAAGACGTATGACGAAAATTTGTTTAGTCCGCCATGGAGAAACAGATTGGAATGCACTGAGAAGGATTCAAGGAAGAGAAGATATTCCATTAAACGAAAATGGTAGAAAACAAGCAGTGGACTGCGGAGTGTACTTAAAGGACCATCAGTTTGATTACTTGATTTCAAGTCCAATGACTCGAGCAAAACAAACAGCCACTCTAATCAATGAGCACCTCGGGTTTGAGGAAATTATTGAAATGGAAGCATTCATGGAAAGGGATTACGGAGAAGTATCTGGTCAAATCATTGATGACAATCTTAGAGAAATACTAGACAAGGACCATCCTACGATTGAGAGCTGGGATGCATTAAAAGAGAGAGTTATGAAAGGATTACATATGATTCACGAAAAGTACCCAAACAAAAGTATTTTATTAGTGGCTCACGGAGGAGTCATCAATGCCATATTAGGTGCGTTATCAAATGGTGAAATTGGCTCTGGTAAAACGAAACTGATGAACGGAAGTATAACGACAATCCATTTCAGAAACGAGTTGTGGAATATTAACGACTATAACCTGGTAGTGCATCTTTCCTGAAACTAGAACTAATGACGTGTTCGTTACGTATGATAGAGTAGGAAGTCTGTGTGAAAAAGTGGGTGGGATGTAAATGGGTTTTTTCAATTTCTTTCAAAAGAAGTGTGCAATATGCAAGAGAAGTGTAAAACCACTACGAACATACGCGAATGACCAAAATGAAACCATTAGGGTTTGTGTACCGTGCTCAGAGTATGCAGAACGGAGAGCTTTTAAAAAGGTATAGTAATAGAAAATGGCTCATATTAAACGGTCATCCACATCGTGGACGACCGCAATATGTAGCCTTTTTTTATTGAGGACTATTTTGTCTATTCGTAGGATGAATGGCTTGATTTAATGTCTCTTTTGACATAGTAGTGCGCGACTTATCTGCATTTGGCTTCCCTTTTTGACTATTTCCTTTTTCACGTTTTTGGCTCATGTTGAGTCTCCTTTCCTTTTTTTATATATTGAGCTTTCAACCTTCAGTTTATGCCTGATTAACGGAGCCTTGTTTACGCAGACGGTATTGTGCACTATCTAGTGGTCTTTCCACGTGGTTGGCAATCCCATCGACAGCATCCAGTAACAACGGAAGATCAATTCCTGTTTCAATTCCCATTTGATGAAGCATAAACACCACATCTTCAGTTGCTACATTACCTGTGGCTCCTGGTGCAAATGGACATCCACCAAGTCCTCCAGCTGAGCAATCAAAGCGATCGACTCCAGCTTGTAAACTCGCCAGAATATTTGACAGAGCCATTTTTCGTGTATCGTGGAAATGCGCAGTAATAAGTGTATTTGGGAAGGCTTCCTTTAAATCGGAAAATAAAGTGTAGCATTCCATAGGATTCGCCATTCCAATTGTATCTGCGACGCTTAATTCGTCGACTCCACCTTCAACAAATTCCCTACATAGATCCACGACTCTCTCTTTTTCGATTTTACCTTCATACGGACAATAGAAAGAAGTAGAAATGCAAGCCCTTACAAAAATGCCTTGATTTTTGAGCTTTTGAATAATTGGTAACAATTCATCCATACTTTCCCTTGTCGTTTTATTGATATTTTTCTTATTAAATGTATCACTTACCCCAACGAATACGGCTAAAGAATGACAACCGGTATCAATAGCTCTTTCAATTCCTTTTTGATTTGGAACTAAAACAATTTGCTGTTGTGAGTAAGATTTTGACGCTTCAACAATTTCCCCGGCATCCTTCATTTGTGGCACCCATTTTGGAGAGACAAATGAGGTGATTTCCATTTCATTTATTCCTGCATGAAACAAATTTTTTATAAAATCAATTTTTACATCAGTTGGAACAAACTGTTTTTCGTTTTGAAGCCCATCCCTTGGCCCAACTTCAACAATTGTCACCTTTTTTGGATATGTTATCGTCATGAATACTTCACCCCTTCTCATACAATTGTAGCGAGTTATTTTTCAGAATGGCAAGAAAAATAGGAGAATTAGACAAATTTAGAGGATTTTTTACAGACAAAATCGAAATTTATTACTAGGTAACGTTTGATTGTACACAGAAAGGGGATTATTCATGCAAAACAATGAAGTAGTAATTGTAAGCGCTGTCAGAACGGCGATTGGAAACTTTAACGGAAGCCTTAAAAATATATCTGCACCAGAACTTGGTGCAACAGTTATACAAGCAGCGCTACAAAAAGCAGGAATCGCAGTAGACCAAGTGGATGAAGTAATTATGGGGAATGTGTTGCAAGCGGGAATCGGACAAAACCCAGCGAGACAGGCAGCGATAAAAGCTGGTCTGCCTGAAACAGTCGCTGCCATGACCATCAATAAAGTTTGTGGTTCTGGTTTAAAAGCGGTTCATTTAGCCACACAGGCCATTATAGCTGGAGATGCAGATGTGGTTGTAGCAGGTGGAATGGAGAATATGAGTCAGGCTCCATATTTATTACAAAACGCTAGAGACGGTTTTAAAATGGGAGACCAAAAGATGGTGGATTCCATGATAAAAGATGGATTATGGTGCGCGTTTAATAATTATCATATGGGAATTACCGCAGAAAATTTATGTGACCAATACAATATCACGAGAGAAGAACAAGATGCTTTTTCCCAAAGAAGTCAGGAAAAAGCTACACAGGCATTAGAGGCTGGCAAGTTTAAAGATGAAATTACACCTGTCTCCATCCCACAAAGGAAAGGCGACCCTATTATCTTTGATACGGATGAGTATCCAAAGAAGGGTACCACCATTGAAAAATTAAATGGTCTTCGCCCTGCGTTTAAAAAAGATGGAAGTGTGACAGCAGGTAATGCTTCAGGTATCAATGATGGGGCAGCTGTACTAGTGGTTATGAGTCGTAAAAAAGCAGATGAACTAGGTGTAACACCTCTAGTTTCCATAAAAGCGAATGCAGCTGCTGGTGTAGATCCAAGCATTATGGGAATTGGCCCTGTTACGGCAGTGAAAAAGGCATTAACGAAGGCTTCTTTAGCATTATCTGATATGAACTTAATTGAAGCCAATGAAGCCTTTGCTGCACAATCCATCGCTGTAGATCGTGAATTAAAGTTTAACCATGATATTTTAAATGTAAATGGTGGTGCTATTGCACTTGGTCATCCAATTGGAGCGAGTGGAGCAAGGATCCTTGTAACACTTATTCATGAACTAAAAAGAAGAAACGATCAATATGGTCTAGCGACTTTGTGTATTGGTGGCGGCCAAGGGGTTGCTACTGTTATTGAAAATGTAAAGTAAAGGAGGAACTTTAAATGAAGCCGATTTATTCAAGTTTTCAAGACGCTGTAAAAGATATTCAGGATGGAGCTACTCTTATGGTTGGAGGGTTTGGTCTTTGTGGAATTCCAGAGAATTTAATTTTAGCCCTTGTTGAAAAAGGAGTAAAAGATTTAACGGTTATTTCTAACAACTGTGGTGTAGATGACTGGGGTCTAGGCTTACTATTACAAAATAAGCAGATTAAGAAAATGATAGGTTCCTATGTAGGAGAAAATAAAGAGTTCGAAAGACAAGTGCTTTCTGGTGAGATTGAGGTAGAATTGGTCCCACAAGGTACGCTAGCTGAAAAAATTAGAGCGGGTGGAGCCGGGATCCCTGCCTTTTATACGCCTGCTGGAGTAGGTACACCGATAGCAGAAGGAAAAGAGACAAGAGTATTTAATGGAAAAGAGTATCTTCTAGAAGAGTCTTACACGGCAGACTTTAGCTTGGTTCGAGCATGGAAAGCGGATACGATGGGGAACCTGATTTACCGTAAAACGGCTCGAAACTTTAATCCAATGATCGCGGCTGCAGGAAGAGTAACCATTGCCGAAGTAGAGGAACTATATTCACCTGGAGAGATAGATGCGAATCTCATTCATACGCCAAGTATCTATGTGCAAGGACTTATTGTCGGTGAACAGGAAAAACGAATTGAAAGACTAACAGTTTCTAGCTAAAGGGGGAGTCACAATGGTACAGGTTGATAAAAAAACAATGCGCGAAAGAATTGCCAAAAGAGCGGAGAAAGAAATCGAGAGCGGTAACTATGTAAACCTAGGTATCGGGATGCCGACTCTAGTAGCGAATCACATTAGTGAAAACAAACGGGTAGTCCTTCAATCTGAAAATGGTTTACTTGGTATTGGACCTTATCCAAAGGAAGCAGAAGTAGATGCTGACTTAATCAATGCTGGGAAGGAAACCGTAACCGCTACTGAGGGGGCTAGTTATTTTGATAGCTCTGAATCATTCGCGATGATTCGTGGCGGCCATATAGACGTTGCGATTTTAGGTGGCATGGAGGTCTCTAAAGATGGTGACCTTGCTAACTGGATGATCCCAGGTAAAATGATTAAAGGAATGGGTGGAGCCATGGACCTTGTTCATGGTGCCAAGAAAATCATTGTGATTATGGAGCATGTCAATCGGGATGGAGCAGCCAAAATTTTAAATACATGTAGCCTTCCTTTAACCGGAAAAGGGGTCGTCGATCGTATTATCACGGACCGGGCTGTCGTGGACGTAACCGAAAAGGGGCTTGTTTTGAGAGAAGTGGCCAAAGGGTATTCAGTGGAAGATGTTGTCCAATCCACAGAACCAGATTTAATCATTGCGGACGATTTAAAACTGGAAGCTTTTTAATCAAGTCTTCTACTCCCTTCGGCGTTTAAAAATTGGTATACTGTTGGTAAGGGAGGATAGTAAGATGAAAAAACAACAACAAGATTCTTCTTTAAAAGACCGTTTGAATTCAGATTTATTAGAGAAGCTTCAGCAGACCAAATTGGAGCTAAAAGAAGTGGAAAAGAAAAAATTAGAAGAGGAAGAGGCGAGGAAACGTGAAGAACGCCGACTCCGTGAAAAAAATAAATCGTTTGAAGAGCTTTTGAATGAAAGTAATCTAGACTGGAAGAGTTATAAATAAGCTAGTTAGGGACCCTTTTTGGAAAGGGTCTTTTTTTTTGTTAATTTTACCTTGGGAAGATTTGTATTCCGAGTTCTTCTTACCGTTTTCTCTGGTTCTGAGTGAATTTACCAGTATGTTCCATATTGGTACGAAAACATTGGTTTCTGAGCCGTTTTTACCAGTAAATTACATATTCGGCACAAAAAAATTGGTTTCTGAGCTATTTTTACCAGTAAATTACATATTCAGCACAAAAAAATTGGTTTCTGAGCTATTTTTACCAGCATCTTACATATTCGGCACAAAAACATAGATTTCCGAGGAAGATTTACCAGTATATTACATATTCGACACAAAAACATAGGTTTCTGAGCATGATTTACCAGTATCTTACATATTCGGCTCAAAAACTTCGGTTTTCAGAACCGATCTTTAATTTAGACTTTAATTTCAAGCAGTTCCCACATTTTCTAATTCAATTTGCACTTAAATATTACCTAAATTACTCCTCAAGGAAATTTTTTTTGCTTTACAGTGAAAAATCTATTGCGTTTCAGCGTAAAATTAAATACCATATAAAGTAAAGAGAGGAGGATTTTAGATGGATCAGTTAAAACTAAACGTTTCATTACTCCGTCGTCGTGTACCAAACTTAACTTCTGCTGCTCGCTCAGTCGGTTTACGCCCTGCAACGGTTTCAAACCTTTGTACAGGAAAAATACCGATTGCACGAGCAGAAGTACGAACCCTTGTGGCTCTTGCATCTCTAGCCGAGTGCAGTGTTGATGAACTTTTAATAAAGGGGAGTGAAGGGGAGATGATTGAAACAGGTATAAAGGTTTTAGATCTTTTTGCTCCATTAACTAAAGGAGGAACAATTGGTTTTGTAGCTCGACCTGGAATGGGTCAACTTGTTGTACTCTCAGAGGTTTTATATCGACTAAAAGCACAAGGGTATGCGACTGTTTTCTTAGTACCTGAAGAAGCAAGTGTGGGAATATCAGATGTAATAGACGTAGTCGAGAAGGTATGCCATTCGACTGAAGAAGTATCAAATTACATTTTAGCTGAAGGAAAGAAAAGGGAAGTTGTGCTTGCTGCAGATCGTTCCATTGTTCTATCAGGAGAAATTTTCACCTTACAAGAACATTTCGGTAGTGCAGGAATCGAAAGCGTTACCACATTACTTGTGGACCCTCGTGGGGAAGTAGTAGATGAAGATGAACCATATGGTCCGTTAGATACCTTGTGGCAATTTGATGCCGAATTAACAGCTAGAAAAATGTTCCCAGCGATTCAACCGGTCATTTCAACTTCTGTAGTACTAGAGGGTTCGCATTTAGAGCAGACACATATGGTCATCCAACAAAGAGCAAGAAAACTACTTCGTCGATATAGAGAACTTAGATTCTTAGTTCAGGAAAATGGATTAGAGCGATTACCAGCCAATGATGTTGAAATCTATAAGAGGGGTCTCCGCCTTGAAGCCTATTTCACTCAACCATTCTTTGTGGCCGAAGAATATACAAAGAAAAAAGGGGAGACTGTATCGCTGGAGCAAACACTTAAAGACGTTGCTAAATTACTAGATGGTGGAGCAGATGGTTGGGAAACAGACCAATTACTATATATCGGATCTATTGAGGGGAGAGAATAAAATGCAAGTGACCAAGGGGTATGTTCAACTTTCAAATGTAGAGATGTATTATGAGATATGTGGTGAGGGTGAACCTCTTCTTCTGATTCATGGAATTGATTCAGATAGTAGACTATGGGATTTACATTTTGAAGCGTTTGGTCATGAATACCGGACCATTCGTTTTGATCTAAGAGGGTTCGGAAATACGGCCATGCCAGCAGGAGAATTCCAACTATTAGATGATATGCATGATCTCCTTACACAATTAGGCGTCGATTCCGCCCATATCGTCGGTTATTCATATGGAGGTACTGTTGCACCATCATTCGCATTAAAATATCCACACATGGTGAGAAGCTTAAGCCTTATAGGGGCAGGAATGGTTGGTCATAAATGGTCCGAAGAAGTCATGGACTATCATCGGAAATTTCAAAAAACCATTAAAAATCAAGATCAGGACGAAATGATGAAACTCCTTTATTGGAAAAGTGTCTATGGTCCGTACCGTGAAGAAAAGGGATTAGAGGAAGTTTGCCAAAAATTAAAAACCATGTTCCTTCATGCCCTTTCAAAACCTAGAGAAGGAGTACCTCTACCAACAGGAAATGCAATTGAAGAGTTAGATAATATTAAAGTTCCAACCTATGTACTAGTAGGAGAATTAGATTTTGAGGATTACCATAAGATTGCAGATGTGTACCATGAGGGGGTACCGAATACTAAGAAAGAGGTTTTCCCTAATGCAGCACATTTACTTCCATTAGAGAATCCCACACTATTTGTTGAAAAAATGTTAGGGTTTTTACAAACAACAAAGGTAGCTCAACCGTAAAAATGCAATGTGAATAAAAATAAATGAACAAAATTACCGTTGGATTTGATAACTGTCCCGTTTGTCAGCGCTCCAACAACAAAACGGGACAGACCCACTCGGCCTGTCCCGTTTTCCACTTTATACTTGAATTTGACTTAACGATGCTGACTATAAACATTCATCTTCGAAATCTTACGAATATATTGAATTTCTTCCTTACTTAAAGAAGGTTCTCGAACAGCTTTCACATTATTCCTTAATTGCTCCACACTAGATGCACCAGGAACTACAACTCCTACATTAGGGTTGGAGAGAACATAGCTTAAGGCAATAGATGTCATACTTCTATGGTTTGAAAGATTTTGTTGCAGTGCACCTAACAACTCTTTTAGTTCTTCATAAGTGTAATCAAGGTAACCCTCTTCCTTCACCTTATCGGAAATCTTGCTCACCCATTGATCTGTCAACAACCCTTTTGCAACAGGACCTCTGGCCACAATTTTTATTTCATTTTCTGCAAGCAACGGCATTATTTCTTCCGGTCTTCGGTCCAAAATAGAATATTGCATCATAACCGAAACAATGGCCGATTTCCGGGCATACTCTCTAATTACGTTTGGTCGAATGGAAGAGATACCGTAGTAACGGATATAGCCTTCTTGTTTTAACTCCTCAAATGCTTCTATTGTCTCATCAATGGGGTCATCAATGGTGCCACCATGAAGTTGATACAAATCAATATAGTCCGTCTGAAGTCTTTGCAAGCTATTTTTTACTTGTTCCTTTATATAAGCTTTGCTTGGGTCCCATGACCAACCATCTCGATTTTCGTTCCATCGATTTCCGACCTTAGTAGCGATGACGACCTGATCTCTGACTTTTTTTAAGGCTTGTCCTACGATTTTTTCGTTTTCACCAAAATCATATAAATCTGCTGTGTCAAAATAGTTAATCCCCTCATCTAAAGCAGCATTCACAATTTCTTCTGCTTTCTTAGCATCAGTCCCTAGCGACATGCAGCCAAGACCAAGCTGAGTCACATGCAAATCGGTTTTGCCTAACTTTACTTTATCCATTTTAAAACCCCCAGTCATGTGGCTATTCTATATTTGTAGTTTACGGGGCAAGAAATAAAGAGGCAAATAAAACCCCCTATTTTTTTGCAGGTTTTACAGCCTCTACCCATTCATGAAGTGTTTTATATTGTTTTTGGTATTGCCTAATCATTTGGCGTACTTGCCAAGCTTTCCCCACGAAAATAGCTCCTTTTTCATGCACATAACATTTCACCGTATCTCACCCTCCAGTAGCATTATGGTAAAATGTATGTAATTTTAAACAGTAAATAGAACTTGGTCTTTGTTTTAATTAACCTAGCACTGGAGGAATCTCATTTTGAGTCATAGATTTAATGAAAAAACAATTAATAGGGAAACTATTTTTGAAGGAAAAGTCATTTCGCTACATGTAGACGAGGTTGAACTGCCGAATGGCAAAACGAGTAAACGTGAAATTGTGAAGCACCCAGGTGCAGTTGCTGTTATCCCTATTTTAGATAACGGAAAGATTATTTTGGTGGAACAATATAGAAAGGCTCTGGAACGTACAATTGTTGAAATACCAGCAGGCAAACTTGAAAAGGGTGAGGAGCCAGAAAACACTGCACGGCGAGAGCTTGAAGAGGAAACAGGTTATCAGTGTGAGACGTTAGAACATTTGATTTCCTTTTATACGTCTCCCGGTTTTGCTGATGAAATTATTCACTTATACCTTGCTAAAGGACTTACAAAGGCAGAAGTGCCATTAGCAGCTGATGAAGATGAATTTGTTGACTTGTTGGAAGTTAGTATTGAGGAAGCAGAGGAACTAGTACGAACGAAGAAAATATATGATGCTAAAACAGCTTATGCTGTTCTCTATTTAAAACTTCAAAAGGGGCTTTAATTTATGAATACCTCCTATTTTGCAGATTTGCATATCCACATTGGAAGGACTAGTAAAAATCAAGCTGTAAAAATAACGGCTTCAGATAAGTTAACGATGCCTTCTATTTTAGAATATGCCAAAAATGAAAAAGGGCTGCACATAGTAGGGGTCATTGATTGTCATTCTCCTGGAGTTTTGGAAGACTTAAATACTTTGATTAGAGCAGGGAAGATGAGACAAGATGAAAATGGTGGAATCTTAACAAATGATGGACTCCTTTTAGTCATGGGTTCGGAAATCGAGATTTATGATGAGTGGTGTAGCGGTCCTATTCATGTTCTGTGTTACTTCCCAACGCTTGATACAATGGGTAAATTCTCAAGGTGGTTAGAGAAAAGAGTAACGAATATTCATTTAAGCTCACAAAGGGTTTATGCATCTGGAAGAGAACTTCAAACATTTGTAAAAGAATTGGGAGGTCTCTTTATTCCAGCGCATATCTTTACTCCATTTAAGAGCCTATATGGAAAAGGGGTTAAACAAAGCCTTCAGGAGGTTTTCGATCCGAAGCTAATTGATGCTGTAGAACTTGGGTTAAGTTCCGATACAGAGATGGCCTATCAGATACAGGAAATTAGAAAGTATGCATTTTTAACAAATTCGGATGCGCATTCCTTACCGAAGTTAGCAAGAGAATACCAAAAGGTCCAAATGAAAGAACTAAACTTCAAAGAACTAGTTTGGGCTATAAAAGGTCAAAATGGAAGGTTGATTGAAGCAAATTATGGGTTAAATCCGAGAATTGGAAAGTACCATCAAACAGTTTGTGCAGAGTGCTTTCAACATGTGGCAAATGTGGAGTTGCCTTGCCCATCTTGTGGACATACTCGAATCGTGAAGGGTGTAAAAGACCGAATCCTAGAATTATCGTTTTCAGACGAGGAAAAGCCTGTTTCCAAACCACCGTATATACACCAAGTTCCGTTAGAAAATTTACCAGGAATTGGGCCAAAGCTCTTACATAAATTAGTTTTAACCTTTGGAAATGAGATGAACGTTCTCCATTATGCAACGAAAGATGAACTAATAAAGGTTGCAGGTGAGAAGGTTTGCTCCTATATACTAGCTGCAAGGAATGGAACCTTACATTTTAATGCTGGTGGTGGAGGCCGTTATGGAAAGGTCTCCGATAAATAACGGTAGAATCAATAGGAATCAACAAAGTAGACCAGGTCAATTATGATTTGGTCTTTTTTTCATTTAATGGACGAACCCAATGAAAAAAGCCCTACATCTCAGTTTGGAGCAAAATACTTTATGCCTATTTTATTGCCATGAAAAATAAAACTATAGAGGTAATTTGGAGTGTTTTTCCAACACCACGCAGGATTCTCTCAATATATTGAGAACTTCATAAACATCAATATATAAGGAGGTCTTGCAATAGTGATGAACAAACAATCAAAAAAAATGATGATACTTGTTGGAGTCACTGCTAGTTTAGTAATTATGTTTTTCTCAATCCTTGGATTAAGTAAAGAAAGTGCTGTAGCAATGGATCCAACGGATTCGACTCAATTACAAAAAGCATTTGAAAAAGCATCCGAAGAATTTGGAGTACCCCAAAGTGTTTTGATGGCTGTAGCCTATAATCAATCGAGATGGGATCAGCATAAGGGACATAGTGAAGTTGGTGGTTACGGGGTAATGAACTTAGTCCATCTAGATGATAACCAAGACGCTAGTGGGAAAGGAAGTATGAATGAAGCAGATACTTCTTCAGTGAATACACTAGATAGAGCCGCTGAATTACTAGGTGTTAGTGCTGAGTCTCTGAAAAGTAGTCCTGTCCAAAACATTCGTGGCGGAGCTGCTTTACTAGCTGAATATGCAAAAGAAACAGTTGGAGAATTACCAACTGATCCTGCTGATTGGTATGGAGCCGTCATTAAATACAGCGGGTCTGATTTGAAAGGCGTTGCAGATGAGTTTGCAGATGAAGTATTTGCAACCATTCAAACTGGAGCCGAAAGAATGACAATCAATGGACAAAAAGTTATCCTGAACCCTGAATCCGTTCAGCCAAATAAAGATACTGCTGATAATATCCCACTCCGAAATGCTAAATTCACTGGGGCTGACTGTCCAAACGGATTGGAGTGTACATTTATCCCTGCAACATATAAACAATTCTCCAGCAGTACGAGCAACTATGGAAACTACGATATCGCTGAACGTCCTCAAGATGGTCTCGATATCCGTTATATTATTATTCATGATATTGAGGGTAGTGCTCAATCAGCTATTAACCACTTCCAGAATCCTTCATACGTTAGTGCCCACTATATCTTAGATTCAACTACAGGAAAAATCACACAGATGGTTCGCAACGAAAATGCTGCTTGGCATGCAGGAAACTGGTACTTTAATATGCACTCCATTGGTCTAGAACACGAAGGATTTGCTGCAAGCGGGGCAGATTGGTACAGTGAGCAAATGTATCGTTCTTCTGCTAAACTAGTAAAATACTTAGCTGAAAAATACGATATTCCTCTTGATCGACAGCATATATTAGGACATGACGAAGTGCCAGGTCTATCACCATATAGACAGTCTCTCATGCACTGGGATCCAGGTGCCTACTGGAATTGGTCTCATTTCTTTAATTTATTAGGAGCACCAATTAACCCGAGTAATGGACATAAAGATAGCAATATCGTTACGATTGCTCCTAATTTCAACACAAATGAGCCGACATTTACTTATGGAGGAGAATTACAAGATCCAAATTCGTCAAGCTTAATTCATCTTTATACTGAACCGAGCTTTGATGCACCGCTTATTAAAGATCCGCATCTTAGCAATGGTGGTACTGATCGAATAAATGATTGGGGGAACAAGGCTGCCATAGGACAAAGCTACTACAAGGTGGATCAAGATGGGGATTGGACGGCCATCTATTACGGTGGAAAAAAAGCATGGTTCTATAATCCAAAAAATAAAAACGTCGTAAGTGGGGACGGCATTCTTATAACACCAAAGGATGGGCTTGATTCCATACCAGTATACGGTGCAGCTTATCCAGAAGATTCCGCGTACGAAGGAACAGGAATTGCAGATTGGGCGAAAGGTAGTGCATTACCTCTGTACCAAATTCCTTCTGGACAAATTTATGTGGCTTCAGATCCAATTCAATCGTCATACTATCACGCGAAATACTTTAATGACCCAGAAACGAATCAAGTGGTGAAAGGGGAAGATGAATATTATCAAATCTTCTTTAATCACCGTGTAGGGTTTGTTAAGAAGAGTGATGTTGAAGTTGTAAATCCGTAAAAATATGAACATGAGATGGTTCTCTAGCTCCTTGTGGGCAAGGGAAGCATCTCTTTTTTTATTTTTTTGGAAAATAATTATGTTTCATCTTCGTTTCACCACCTCTACTATAATTTCTAGTATTTTATGAAAATATGGAAAATCTAGCAACTCTATTTTTTGTGGAATACTCGTCTACACCCTTTCATATCTTTTATTAAGTGTGTAAGAGGAGGCCATTCAATAATGAAGAAGATGAAAAAAAGATTCCGTAATACGACGCAGCAAATGACTTTAGCGATTCATTTAAAACAGCATTCCTCTATGTATCTATTTGTCACGATTCTATTTTTAATGGGTATTGTATTTGGTGCCATCGTTGTAAATAGTCTTTCTTTTTCACAAAAAGAAGATTTATTCTATTATTTAAATCAGTTCTTTGGTCAAGTTGGTAATTACGATTCCTCAACAGGTAGAGAAATGTTCTTTCAGAGCTTATGGCATCATTTGAAGATGATTTTTATCATTACAATTCTTGGTGTGTCAATCATTGGTGTCCCGATAATACTAGTTATTCTTTTTATCAAGGGAGTCGTAATAGGTTTTACCGTAGGTTTTCTCGTTTACAAAATGAGCTGGGACGGTTTTTTATTATCATTCGTATCCGTTTTACCCCAAAACTTAATTATCGTCCCTGTTTTAATTATGATGGCGGTAATGGCGATTACATTATCATTTAAACTTGTAAAAAGACAATTTGTTCACTTACATCAACCGGTAGCTCCTATGTTCTCGAGTTATTTACTCACCTTTGTAGCCGCTATCTGTTTGTTGGTAGGTGCAGCTGCAACAGAGGCATTCGTCTCCTCTTTCTTCATGGAAAGTGTAGTGGGTAGCATACTATAAAATAATATTTATTCTAATATAAGAGTAACTTTAATCATCACTTTAGAATAATTCTCTTTTGCATCTCCTCTAACCTTTGGTATAATAAAAGAGGAATTGGGCGAGGGAGGTTCAAGTGATGGAAGGCCGTATAGAAAGAATAAAAGACCAGCTCCATTCAGCCAGCTATAAGCTTACCCCACAGAGGGAAGTCACGGTTCGAGTGCTACTGGAGAATGAAGAGGATCATTTGAGTGCTGAAGATGTGTACCTCCTCGTAAAAGAAAAATATCCCGAGATCGGTTTAGCCACTGTATATAGAACATTAGAGTTATTAACAGAGCTTAAAATTGTCGATAAAATCAATTTCGGTGACGGGGTATCTCGGTATGATTTACGTAAAGAAGGGGCTACTCACTTTCATCACCATCTCGTTTGTATTGAATGTGGATCGGTTGATGAAATACAAGAGGACCTACTTGAAGATGTAGAACAAATCGTCGAAAGAGATTGGAATTTTAAAATAAAAGATCACCGTTTAACATTCCATGGTATTTGCCATAGATGTCATAAAGAAGATGAAGAACAATAAACCTTCTCCTAAAATCGGGGGAAGGTTTTTTCTATGTATATTTTCCTTTTCTATTGGCATAGGTTGATAGTAGAAAGTTGTCCTAAACACACAGTAGAATCGAGTGAATTCCCCTCACTTTGAATAAAAGGTAAACACAGGAAAGTAAGTTTGGAGGACAAGCGATGAAAAAGGGCGTTAGATTAATTATACACACAGTAAAAGTTTTTCTACTATTCACTTTGTGCACGATTTTGTTCTACTATGGTATGATATGGGTACACCAAGAATATCAAAACTATCAAAAGTACGATGAACCAGATGGTTCCGCCGTCAAGGTTTTTGAAGATGCCGGGGACGACAAGTTTTTAAGTGGCTATGAACGTTTTATATACTTCTTTTTAAATGGGGAATAGGAAATGAAGGATTCAGTAAGTGATTTTATCCATTACTTACGTGTGGAAAAAGGTTTAGCTGATAATACGATTACTTCATATAATAGGGATTTACACGCGTACCTTCGATTTGTTCAAACGAAAGAAAAGATAGAATCGTTAGAGCAAGTTTCTCGGTCGATTATTATTAAATTTCTTGCTGATTTAAAGGACTCAGGTAAATCCTCCAAAACGATCGCAAGACATATATCTTCAATCCGTTCTTTTCATCAGTTTTTATTGAGAGAAAAGCAGCTTGATTTTGACCCGTCTGTACATATCGATTTACCCAAGCATGAAAAATCCTTGCCAAAAGTATTAAATTTACATGAGGTAGAAGCTTTATTAGATACTCCCAATAAAGGTGATGCCTTTTCTTTGAGAGATAAAGCAATGCTAGAAGTGTTATATGCAACTGGACTGCGAGTAAGTGAGCTAGTTGGATTAAATGTCGGTGACGTTCATACGATGCTGGGGTTTGTAAGGTGCATTGGAAAAGGAAACAAGGAGCGAATTGTACCACTTGGTTCCAAAGCCAAAGAAGCCCTAGAAGCTTATATCGATAACGGTAGAGTAAAGCTATTAAAGGGTAAAAGTCGGGAAGAGGCTCTGTTTTTAAACCATCACGGAAACCGGTTGTCTAGACAAGGGTTCTGGAAAATATTAAAACAGTTAACCAGTAGAGCTGGGATCCAAAAGCAATTGACACCTCACACATTACGACATTCCTTTGCAACCCATTTACTTGAAAATGGAGCGGACTTAAGAGCTGTCCAAGAAATGTTAGGTCATGCTGACATTTCTACAACACAAATTTATACACATGTCTCAAAGGCCAGATTAAAAGATGTGTATAAACAATTTCATCCTAGGGCTTAAAAGAAAGTACAATCACCAACATTAAGTCTTATGAGGCTCTTTAGGGAGCCTTTGTTTTATTATTAAGCTACGAAGAATGAGAGTATATACTGAGTTGTCAGACTTCAGACAACCCCTAAAGAGACATGAATCTAGCAGGTAAAGGGTATTTTAAGATTGGAATGAAAAAGGAGGAAGCTAAGATGAGTAATACATATAAAAGAATATTTTTAGTTGTCATGGACTCTGTTGGGATTGGAGAGGCCCCTGATGCAGAAGAGTTTGGCGATAAAGGTGCAGACACATTGGGGCATATCGCTGAGCACATGAATGGCCTGAAAATGCCGAACATGGGGAAATTAGGCTTAAGCCATATAAGGGGAATTAAAGGGGTTGAAAAGGTCGAACAACCGATTGCAAATTACGGAATGATGCAGGAGGCATCAGTCGGAAAAGATACGATGACAGGGCATTGGGAGATTATGGGCCTTCATATCGATAAACCATTCAAGGTTTTCCCGGAAGGATTTCCAGATGAACTATTACAGCAGTTAGAAGAAAAAACAGGTAGAAAGATTATTGGGAATAAACCTGCAAGTGGAACAGCCATTATAGATGAGTTAGGAAAAGAACATATGGATACGGGAGCTATGATTGTTTATACATCAGCAGATTCTGTACTACAAATTGCTGCTCACGAAGAAGTGATCCCACTTGATGAGCTTTACAAAATTTGTGAAATTGCAAGAGAAATGACGCTAGATGAACCATATATGATTGGACGCATCATTGCTAGACCTTTTATAGGAACGCCAGGTAACTTTAAGCGAACAGCTAATCGCCATGACTATGCTTTAAAACCATTTGAGAGAACGGTTATGAATGAATTAAAGGATTCTGAATATGATGTTCTAGCTATCGGGAAAATTTCTGATATCTACGATGGTGAAGGGGTTACTGATTCTTTTAGAACGGAATCGAACATGCATGGTATGGATGAACTGTTAAAAACAATGGATATGGATTTTACGGGAATCAGTTTTTTAAACTTAGTTGACTTTGATGCATTGTATGGTCACCGCAGAGATCCAAAAGGGTATGGTGAAGCCTTACAAGAATATGATGTGAGACTAGCAGAAGTGCTTGAGAAGATGAAAGAAGATGACCTTCTAATCATCACAGCAGACCATGGAAATGACCCAGTACATCACGGTACAGACCATACAAGGGAGTATGTTCCATTGCTTGTGTATTCCCCATCGTTAAAAGGAAATAACGAACTACCTCTGCGTAAAACATTTGCTGATATTGGAGCTACTGTGGCGGAAAACTTCAAAGTTTCAATGCCAAAATTCGGAACAAGCTTCCTAAAAGAATTGAAATAAGGGGAAAAGAAAAATGAGAATGGTTGATTTGATTCAAAAGAAGAGAGATGGGCATGAATTAACGACAGATGAGATTAATTTCATCATTACAGGGTATACAAATGACACAGTTCCAGACTACCAAATTAGCGCTTTTTGCATGGCTGTATTTTTTCAGGGGATGTCAGAGAGAGAATGTGCTGATTTAACAATGGCTATGGTTGAGTCTGGTGACCAAATTGATCTCTCGGCCATCAATGGAATTAAAGTGGATAAGCACTCTACCGGAGGCGTAGGTGACACGACGACTTTAGTTCTCGGGCCACTTGTTGCATCTTTAGGAGTACCTGTTGCCAAAATGAGTGGACGAGGTTTAGGTCATACAGGTGGAACCATTGACAAACTTGAGGCGGTCCCAGGGTTTCATGTTGAAATCGAGAATGATCAATTTACTAAATTAGTGAACGAAAATAAACTAGCCGTCATCGGGCAAAGTGGAAACTTAACACCAGCAGATAAGAAGCTTTACTCTCTAAGGGATGTGACAGCAACGGTTAACAGCATCCCTCTAATTGCTAGTTCAATCATGAGTAAAAAAATCGCTGCTGGTGCAGATGCCATCGTATTGGACGTAAAAACAGGTGCCGGTGCTTTCATGAAGGATTTAGAGGATTCGAAAAAATTGGCTAAAGCAATGGTAGACATCGGAAATCAAGTGGGTAGAAAAACAATGGCTGTTATTTCAGATATGAGTCAACCACTTGGGTATGCCATTGGGAATGCGCTCGAAGTAAAAGAAGCCATTGACACATTAAAAGGGGAAGGTCCAGAAGATTTAACGGAGCTATGTTTAACATTAGGAAGCTATATGGTTTATTTAGCAGAAAAAGCGTCTAGCCTTGAGGATGCTAGAAATAAACTCCAAGAAGTTATTGTATCTGGAGCTGCTTTAGAAACATTAAAGGTCTTTCTTCGATCCCAAGGAGGAGATGACTCAGTGGTCGATGATCCGTCAAAGCTTCCACAAGCCTCCTATGTTTATGAATTAGAAGCGAAAGAAGATGGTTACATTAGTGAACTAGTAGCCGATTCAATTGGTACAGCCGCGATGTGGTTAGGTGCTGGTAGAGCAACAAAAGAATCATCCATTGATCTAGCCGTTGGTCTTGTTCTTCGTAAAAAAATCGGGGAGTTTGTAAAAAAAGGCGAATCCCTTGTCACCATCTACAGTAACTCTGAAAATGTAGATCAAGTTAAAGAAAAGCTTTATGATAGCATTCGTCTTTCTAATGAAAATGTTGAAAAGCCAACGTTAATTTATGGGGAAGTGACGAAGTAATAAATTACCCGAGCAATGAGTTTGTGTCATTGCTCGTTTTTTGTTTGTAAATATCACATTAGTTATAAATAGTTTCTAATCTCTATTCCTGTTACCCATCTCCCTTAGATAAGCAATCACATCATCCTTTAAGCTACTTTTTAACGCGAAATCAATGGTTGCTTTTAGAAAACCGAATTTATCACCCACATCATACCGGTTTCCCTGTATTAAGTATGAATGCACGGCTTCTTGTTTTAGTAGCTGGTCAATGGCTTCTGTTAATTGAATTTCACCGCTTTTGTCGGGTTTTACATTCTCCAATATTTCAAAAATTCCAGGTGACAAAATGTACCGGCCAATAATGGCTTGAGTAGAGGGGGCATCTTCTACCGCAGGTTTTTCTATTAAACTTTCAACCTTAAATAATTCTCCCACTTGTCCTGAATAATGAACAATCCCGTACTTTCTTACATCTTGTAAAGGAACATCTTCACACCCGAGGATGGATGTTTGAACAACATTATATTGTCGGATCATCTGATTCAATGCAGGGTCGGGACTATCTACAATATCATCCCCTAACAAAACGGCAAACGGTTCGTCTCCGATAAATTTCCTTGCGCAGTAGACGGCATGCCCTAATCCAAGGGGCTCTTTTTGTCTGACATAATGAATTTGTGCTAAATTTGAAATCTGTTGAATCATTTCAAAGTCTTTTTCTTTTCCTGCCCGTTGTAGCATAAGCTCCAATTCAATAGAGCGATCAAAATGATCTTCGATAGCTCGTTTATTACGCCCCGTCACAATAATAATGTCTTCAATTCCAGATTGGACAGCTTCTTCGATTATATATTGTATAGCGGGCTTATCTACAATGGGTAACATTTCCTTTGGTTGTGCTTTCGTTGCTGGCAAAAATCGAGTACCTAAACCGGCAGCGGGAATTACCGCTTTTTTAATCATATGTCTCCCCCTTTATCCTTTTGCTTTCTCCCGTGATGCCTAGGGGTTAAAAAACTAAGTAAAGTTACTCTACACTATGCTGAAAAAAAGAAATTTATCCTTATATATCAATGCGAGTGTCTGTGCAAAGTAGTAAATGGGCTCATGAACAAGAATAGAAATTTTGATTCAGTACACCTTAAGATGAGTAATAACTAAATGTTTTACGAGGTGTATCAAGTGAGCTTGTCCTATTTGAAAAATGAAAAAAAGCTTATTGGTTTCTCACTAGCTATCATTTTTATTTATCTATCCCCATTGTTTATCTTAGGGGAAGATGCACATATTCGTGTACACGACAACTTGGACTCAAATATCGCTTGGTATAAGGTATTGGTGGAGAGTGGACAATTATTCGGGGGTATTGATGCGACGATTCCTCAAATTATTGATGGACTTCCCCGTAATGCATTAGCCCCTGAATTTAGTTTGATTGTTTGGCTGTATATGTTATTTCCCACAATGATTGCTTATGGGCTTAGCCAAGCCATTACAAGAGTTTTTGCCTTTATTGGGATGTATTTATTGCTAAGAAAACACTTTTTGAAAAGTGAAGAGTGGGGGTTAATCAGAATAGGGGTTGCCCTAGTATTTTCACTGACTCCGTTCTGGCCATCAGGAATGCTAAGCACATTAGGTATGCCATTAGCTTTATGGGCATTTTTAAATATAAGAAATGGTGAGAAATCTTGGATTAACTTTTTAGTCTTGGTTCTTCTACCTTTGTACTCAAGTTTCGTGTTGGGTTTTTTCTTTTTTCTAACCGCAATGGGAATCTTTTGGCTGATCGATGTTATACGGGGAAAAGGCTGGAATTGGCCATTTTTCCTAGCAATTGTCCTAATGACCGGAGCCTTTATGCTCGTGGAATATAGGCTTGTAGCATCATTTCTATTTTCAAGTGAGCCCAATAGTAGGGATGAATATTTCCATGCAAGGCTTCCACTTTGGCGTGTCATTCGGTTAACCTTTAAGAATTTCATACTCGGTCATACTCATGTAATGACCGTCCATGGTTTGATAATTCTACCAATCACCATCATGGCTTTTTTGACCATTTGGACACGCAAATTATGGAAACATGAACGGGCTTTTGTATTTTTACTGGTCCTGAACTTTGCACTATCGACATGGTATGCCTTTTGGTTTTATAAAGGTTGGCTACCGCTGACGCAGAATTTTCATTTTATGGACACGTTCAATTTTGCCAGGTATCATTTTTTGCGGCCTATGATTATATATGTTGGTTTTGCTCTAGGTTTAAAAATACTATTCCAGCAAAAAGTATTTTCGAAAAAAATGGTGACGACAGTGTTAGCTTTGCAATTACTTGTTGTTGGAATTTTTAATGATGAAATTACACATCACCGCAAACCTTCTGTCCAAGAATTTTACGCTACCGATTTATTTAAGGAAATTAAAACTTATATCGGCAAGCCACTAGAAACATATCGGGTTGCCAGTATTGGTATACACCCCGCCATTTCTCAATATAACGGGTTTTACACTTTAGATACTTATAATAATTTTTATCCTCTTAGCTATAAGTACAAATTTAGAAAAATAATTGAAAGTGAATTAGCTAAAAATAAAACTATCAAAACCTATTTTGATGAATGGGGAGGGCGTTGTTATATATTCACAGATGAGTTGGGGAAGCACTATATGTTCAAAAAAAATACGAATAGAAGCCTCAAAAAACTTGAAATCAATACTCGTGCTTTTAAAGAATTAGGCGGTGAATATATCTTTTCAGCCGTTCCTATAGAAAATGCAATTCAGAATAATTTGCGATTGGAAAAGGTGTTTACCACAGAGGAATCCGCTTGGAAAATCTATTTGTACCAAGTAAACCTTTCATAGTGTAGAACTAGCTTTAAGGAAGTGACAACATGAATCAACCTATATTAGCCATTGTGGTTCCTTGTTATAACGAGGAGGAAACGTTACCGAGAACGATTCGACAATTACATGATTTAGTAGTCAGAATGATTCGTGAAAAAACCATTTGTAGTAAGAGTAAAATTCTATTTGTTGATGATGGAAGTACAGACGAAACTTGGACCTTGATTCATAAAGAAAGTTTACAAAACGACCACGTTCGTGGACTAAAACTAGCTCGCAATGTGGGTCATCAAAATGCCTTACTAGCTGGCCTATTCACTGCAAAAAAAGTTTCAGATTGTGTACTTTCAATAGATGCTGATCTCCAGGATGATATATCAGTTATTCCGGAATTTATTCAAAAGTTCAACGAAGGACATGAAATCGTCTATGGGGTAAGAAAGCGTCGGGATACGGACACTTTCTTTAAAAGGAAAACGGCTGAAACTTTTTATAAAATGATGAAAAAGATGGGAGTAGATCTGATCTATAACCATGCTGATTTTCGATTGATGAGCAGGCGAGCTATTCAGGAGTTAGAACGATTTGATGAAGTGAACCTCTTTTTAAGAGGCATCGTTCCTTTGATCGGCTTTCAGTCTGCAGAGGTTTACTATGAACGAAAAAAGAGAATGGCTGGAGAAACGAAGTATCCACTGAAAAAAATGCTCGCCTTTGCTTTTGATGGAATCTCTTCTTTTTCAGTTACACCCATTCGATTTGTGCTTTTAATAGGTTTGGTTTCATTTTTTGTAAGTGTTCTATTTGGAACTTATTTTCTTCTTCTAAAAATGACAGGACATACTCAAACAGGATGGACATCCCTCATTACTTCGATATGGCTAATTGGAGGTCTCCAATTAATTGCCATCGGACTAATAGGCGAATATATTGGGAAAATTTACAAGGAGACTAAGCGACGACCGAAGTACATAGTGGATTTTGACCCGTTTATGTTCCATCCAAGTGGGAAAACAGCAGATAAAGAGGAATATTCACTTGCATCAGGAAAGCTTACTGAAACCAACTAGCACATTTATAAGGTTCCTATTAGTTGGTGGAATCAATACTTTAGTCGGGCTATGTACAATGTTAATCCTTTTAAATTTGATAGGGTGGACATACTGGACTTCAACCTTTGTGGGTAACACTGTAGGTGCAATCGTAAGTTACTTTTTAAACCGTAGTTTTACTTTTAAAGCAGAAGTCTCTTATCGAAGAGGAATACCCAAGTTTGTAGTGATTGTATTCATCTGTTACTTTATAGCCTATACATTAAGTGAGTATATGGCTAACCATATTGCAGCAGCTATTCCAGTTCCAATTGAGACTGAAACGCTCGCCATTTTATTAGGAACGTGCATGTACACACTGTTAAATTATATGGGTCAAAAATATATTGTTTTCTCGCAAAAGCCTCTCTTTAGAGTATAAAGAGTGGCTTTTTTCTATGAGTTATCAGATAGGAAGGAATTGATTGTATAAAAATACCTGAAATGGAAAAAATGGAATTTAGGCATTTTATTAGTTCTATTCTTGCATTATGCAAGCTCCTCGATAGGTAAGTTTACCGAGGATAGCATCAAATTTTAGCAATTCTTATCAAATGTAAATTAAATGGAGGGTATACAGATGAAACGTTGGTTATCTTTTGTATTAGGCAGCTTATTAGTTTTCAGTACCATTTCACCAGTTGCAGCCAATGAGGAGAGAAAAAATGACCTCGGGTTGGCGGAAAAAGCTAAGTCCGCTATTTTGATTGAAAGAGATACTGGAACCGTTCTTTATGAGAAGAACTCAAATGAGAAACTTCCTCCTGCAAGTATGACAAAAGTAATGACTATGCTTTTAATTATGGAAGCATTGGATTCCGGAAAAATAACGATGGATGAAAAAGTTCGCACAAGTGAACATGCAGCTTCTATGGGTGGTTCACAAATTTTCCTTGAACCAGGGGAAGAAATGACAGTTAAGGAGATGCTTCAAGGGATTGCGATTGGTTCAGGGAATGATGCTTCCGTAGCAATGGCCGAACATATTGCTGGTTCTGAAGAAGAATTCGTAAAAATGATGAACGATAAGACAAAGGAATTAGGGCTTAAAAACACCAATTTCCAAAACCCAACAGGTCTTCCCGCTCAAGATCACTATTCATCCGCTTCTGATATGGCCGTTATGGCAAAGGAGCTTCTAAAGTATGAAACGATAACTGATTTCACTGGATTATATGAAGCTTATCTACGGGAAAATACAGACAAAAAATTCTGGTTGGTTAATACCAATCGCTTAGTTAAGTTTTATGACGGTGTTGATGGATTAAAAACAGGTTTTACACATGAAGCTAAGTATTGCTTAACAGCAACGGCAAAGAAAGATGGGATGAGAGTCATTGCGGTCGTTTTTGGTGCACCGACTCCAAAAGACAGAAATGCTCAAATTTCTAAAATGTTAGATTATGCCTTTGCCAAATATAAAACTCACCCAATGTATGATAAGGACTCGGTTATTGCTAAAGCTACAGTGTCAAAAGGTCAAAACAATAAAGTAGAAGTAGTAACAAGTGAGAGTATCTCCCTATTAACGCAAAAAGGGGAGAAAATAGATGATGTTGAAAAGAAAATAACTATAAATGATAAAATTCAAGCCCCATTAAAGAAGGGTGACAAAGTTGGTCACTTAAGGCTAGTTAAAAACGGTAAGGTCCTTGTAGATAGTCCGTTAGTGGTAAAAGAGGATGTAGACAAAGCAAGCTGGTGGACACTATATAAGCGGACTTTTGGAGCTTTTGCCAAGTTAAACTAGTGTCAAAAAATAGCGTATTCCTTCGAATTACCACTAGTTTTGTCTAGTAGAAGGAATTTGCGATATAAAAGGAGAAATGACTCACTATAACCTCATAGAAGGAGGAATTTAGTTTGAGTCTATCCATTCAATTAGAAGTTGTTGAAGAAGTCCTATGTATCCGATTAAGTGGTGAGCTAGATCACCATACTGCAGAACAGTTAAGAGATGAGACAACTAGAGCCATTGAAAAGTATGGAACCCGCCATATCGTTCTCAACCTACAAGATTTATCCTTTATGGATAGTTCAGGTTTAGGGGTTATCTTAGGACGGTACAAACAAATAAAACAAATGCACGGCGAAATGGTTGTATGCGCTATTTCCCCAGCAGTGAAAAGATTGTTTGATATGTCTGGATTATTTAAAATAATAAGACAGGAAGCAAACGAAGCTTTTGCACTACAAAATCTGGGGGTGGCGTAATATGAAAAACGAAATGCATATTCAATTCAGTGCTCTAAGTCAGAACGAATCGTTCGCACGTGTGACAGTTGCTGCTTTCATAGCTCAGTTGGATCCTACAATGGATGAATTGACAGAAATTAAAACAGTAGTATCAGAAGCTGTTACGAATGCAATTATTCACGGATATGAAAACGTTCCGGATGGTCTGGTTTACATATCCGTTACGATTGAAGATGAATCTTGTGAGATAACGGTTCGTGATGAAGGGGTCGGTATTCAAGACATCAATGAAGCAAGACAACCATTGTATACGACCAAACCTGAACTTGAACGCTCTGGAATGGGCTTTACCATTATGGAGAACTTCATGGATGAGATTGGAATTGAGTCAGGGTCAGGAGAAGGGACGACCATTCGCATGAAAAAGCATTTTGCTAAAAGCAAAGCGCTGTGCAATTAAGGAGTCTTGCTTATGGATGTGGAGGTAAAGAACGAAACAACCCAAAGCTATTTAAAAGACCATGAAGTCAAAGAGTTGATTTTTAAAGCCCAAAATGGAGAACAAGAAGCTAGAGACACCATTGTACAGAAGAATATGCGTCTTGTATGGTCGGTTGTTCAGCGTTTCTTGAATCGTGGTTATGAACCAGATGATTTATTTCAAATTGGTTGTATTGGATTATTAAAATCCGTTGATAAATTTGATTTATCCTACGATGTCAAATTCTCCACTTACGCTGTTCCCATGATTATTGGGGAAATACAGCGCTTTATAAGAGATGATGGAACTGTAAAGGTAAGTCGTTCTCTAAAAGAGTTGGGCAATAAAATAAGAAGGGCAAAAGATGAGTTATCAAAAACCAACGGGAGAATCCCTACGGTTAATGAGATTGCCGAATACCTAGATATTTCGGTTGAAGAAATCATCATGGCTCAAGAAGCCAGCCGATCTCCATCCTCCATACATGAAACGGTATATGAAAACGATGGTGATCCGATTACACTTCTCGATCAAATTGCAGATCAAGAGGAAAACAAATGGTTTGATAAAATCGCACTAAAAGAGGCGATTAGAGACCTAGACGAACGAGAAAGGTTAATTGTGTATTTAAGGTATTTTAAAGATCAAACTCAATCTGAGGTAGCAGGTCGACTTGGAATTTCCCAGGTTCAAGTGTCTAGATTAGAAAAGAAAATCCTACAGCAAATGAAAGATCGAATGAACGAATAATGTTCATTCGATTTTTTTTATGGATTGTTTATTAATTTGCGTTGTTTTTATTGAAAATTTAGTTAGTAGGGGTAGAAGGTGTTAGAAAAGAGGATATTGACGATGTTTTAGTCATTTATAAAACAGTTTAACAGGTGAACGTGTTATTTTTCTTAGTAGATGTGGGTTGTTTGTGCGAAAAATTAGATTTGAGTGCGATAAAACGAATTTGTGTGCGAATAAGTTATTTTGGGTGCGAAAAACTTGTTTTGAGTGCAAAAAAGGGTTTGAGTGCGAAATATAAGCGCTTATGTGCAAAAAATAAGGTATTGAGTGCGAAAACTTCAATTTGAGTGCGGCAACAACTACCAATCAACCACCCACAACCCACACACCACAACTGTATCTCTTATTACAGTTTCTATTTATTGGACATCATGAAAATACATTACTTCAACCATACTATACGATATAACGACATTTTATGGGGGATGTGAAAAGGGATGGAAAATTCGATTTACATACGCCTAAGACATCGTTTACAAGTACGTCCCGAAGAGGTTGTGAAGGTTGAAGATATAGCACAAGTTATTGGGCCTGAATCCTTCCTTAATCAAATAAAGCAGGTAGAAGTTTATCGAATTACAAGAGAAGATAATACAATTGTAATTGTTGATGTCATGAAAGTTATACAGAGAATCTTTAAATTCTTTCCGTCTCTTGATATACAAGCCATTGGACCTACTCAAACAATTGTAGAGGTTGTTTATCAAAAAAAAAGAGTATCGACCCCATTATTTATCCTAGTCTGGTTTCTTCTATTTGTAGGGGCTGCCTTAACCATCATGAATTTTCATGAAGATGTAAGCATGCAAATCGTCCAGCAGCACTTATTTATGATGATTACGGGAAAAGAAGTTCAAAAACCTCTTCTTTTTCAGATTCCTTATTCTTTTGGTTTGGGTATAGGCATGATCTTATTTTTTAACCATTTGTTTAAAAAGCGAATAAACGAAGAGCCAAGCCCACTTGAGGTTGAAATGTTTAACTATCAGCAAGACTTAGATCGCTATGTTTCTTTAAATGAGAATAAGGAGAGTATGAAGCATCTTGATGACCATTAAGATTCTACTAGTAATCTTTATCGGTTTTGCTGGTGGTTTAGCAGTTGGATCAGGTTTCGTTGCTTTTTTAACTGTACTCGGGATTATACCGAGGTTAACCCAATTATCCAAAACGATGAAATATATTCAACGATATGAATGGGCAGTTATTTTGGGAGCAGTCATTTCAAGTTGGCTTAGCTTACAAGAGGTGACTTTTCACTTTTTCTCGATTATCGCAATTCCCATTGGTCTAGCGAGTGGTGTTTTTGTAGGTCTACTAGCTGCTGCTCTCACAGAAGTTCTCAATGTATTACCGATTTTGGCGAAGAGAATTGGAATCGACGAAAAAATTATCATTCTACTGATGGCTATCGTTTTAGGAAAAATATCCGGCTCCTTATTCCATTGGATTGTATTTGTAGACATGTAATCGAAAGGAGGACCATTGTTTGATAAAACCTAAAGCAGTGATATTAGTTACAGATGGAGATGAATATGCAAAAAAGGCTATTGAATCAGTTTCGCAGTCTGTGGGCGGAAGGTGTATTTCCATGTCAAGTGGGAATCCAAGTATACTTTCAGGTTCACAATTAGTTCAGCTTATTCAAATGGCACCTTCAGAACCTGTATTTGTCATGTTTGATGATAGTGGCTACGTTGGAGAAGGTGCGGGAGAAACAGCCTTACGGTATGTTGCAAACCATCCTAGTATCCGGATTTTAGGTGTTATTGCAGTTGCTTCTAAAACAAAACAGGCAGAGTGGACAAAAGTTGATGTTTGTATTGACCGTGATGGTGAGCTTACTGCCAATGGTGTAGATAAATTTGGAATACCTGAATATGAAACGGGAAGAATTAATGGTGATACTGTTTACTGTCTGGATTCAATACATGCTCCTATTGTAGTCGGGATTGGTGACATTGGAAAAATGTCAGGTAAAGATTCTTATAAAATTGGCGCACCTATCACAAAGAAAGCAGTTGACATCATACTAGAAAGGAGCGGTTTCAATGGCCTCTGATAAGAAAACACCTATTAGTGAAAAGCTGCAAGAAGTCGAACTCTATATGAAAGATCGTGTCGGCCTTGGAACAAGCTTTGATTTTGGGGTTCGGAAAGTAAAGATTCTAAAAAAAGATGTTCATATTTACTATGTAAATGGTCTATGTGATTCAGCCTATATTTTAGAAATTATGGACCAGCTTGTAGAGATTAACGATCATGAGAAAGCATCTACAAACGTATATGATGTCATCCATAACAGGATCGTCCATCAATCAGTGGAACCTGTAAATACGATGCAAGACCTTGTAGACCAGGTTCTATCTGGGTTAATTGGTATAGTGGTTGAGGGTACAGAAAAGGCTCTCATTGTTGATGTAAGAAGTTATCCAGGAAGACAACCTCAGGAACCAGATACAGAAAAGGTAGTGAGAGGGTCAAGGGATGGTTTTGTAGAAAATATTATTGTGAACACAGCATTAACTAGAAGAAGAATTCGCGATGAAGGGCTCCGCTTTGAAATGATTAAGGTGGGAGAACGTTCTAAAATGGACGTTTCCATTGCATACATTAAAGATATAGCAAACCCTGATTTAATTGAAGTATTGAGAAAAGAACTCGAACAAATTGAGATTGATGGTACAACGATGGCAGATAAAGCTATTGAGGAGTTTATTGTAAAACAAGGGTACAACCCTTACCCGCTTGTAAGATATACAGAGCGTGCAGATGTAGCAGCAACACATTTGCTTGAGGGGCATGTACTCATATATACAGATACTTCTCCAAGTGTAATCATTACGCCAACTACATATTTTCACCATGTACAGCATGCGGAAGAATATAGACAATCGGCAGCTGTTGGTACCTTTGTCAGATGGGTACGTTTTATAGGAATTTTTACGTCAATCATATTACTTCCTTTGTGGTTTTTGTTTGTATTAGAACCCAACCTATTACCCGATGCACTTTCATTTATAGGTCCGAATGAACAAAGTAACATTCCATTGGTACTTCAACTATTTATTGCAGACTTAGGGATTGAGTTTTTAAGGATTGCTGCCATTCATACTCCGACCCCTTTATCAACGGCAATGGGTTTAATCGCTGCTGTTATGATAGGTGATATCGCGATACAAGTTGGGATTTTTGTTCCTGAAACCATTCTCTACGTTGCAGTGTCAGCAGTTGGAACATTTGCGACACCTAGTTATGAGCTAAGTGTTGCTAATAAATTGGTAAGATTAGCATTGCTAGTAGCTGTTTCATTATTTGGAACTTATGGATTTATCATTGGTTTAACTATTCTGTTAATCTTATTAACAGGAATTCGTTCATTAAATACACCTTATCTTTGGCCAGTACTCCCCTTTAACCCTGGTGCGTTCATGCAAATTATTCTTAGAAGATCAGTCCCAGGTTCTAAAATCAGACCGAGTATTGTTCATACTAGAAATAAGTATAAACAACGATAATAAAGGTTCCGATACAGGACAGTCTCCATACAATAAAAAGGAGGCTGTCCTTTTTAATTATTGGTTTATTTTCCCATTTGATCTAATAAGAAATTGGAGCATATGTTCGTTGCGAGCCAATGTGAGGTATGGTAAAGTTAGTTTAATTGAATAAAGGGATAAAGAATAAGTCGATGGAAGTGATACGGGGAATGAACATGAATCATTATTTATATGGAAACCAATCCGTCAACGAGGAAGGTCATTTAACTGTTGGTGGAATCGATACAGTACATTTAGTAGAAAAGTATGGTACACCACTATATATCTATGATGTTGGGCTAATTAGACAAAAAGCTCATGACTTTCAAGCTGCCTTTAAGAAATTAGGAATTCCATATCAGGTGGCCTATGCAAGTAAAGCTTTTTCCTGTGTAGCAATGTTTCAAGTGATTAAGGAAGAAGGCTTATCTCTTGATGTTGTATCTGGAGGAGAGCTTTATACAGCAATAGCAGCTGGTTTCCCTTCTGAAAAAATTCATTTTCATGGAAACAATAAAAGTGATGAAGAGCTACTTATGGCCATTGAGAATGAAATTGGATGTATTGTTGTTGACAATTATTATGAACTTTCTAGGCTAATTGAGCTTGTAAAAGAACATGACAAGAATGTTAGCATTCTAATTCGTGTAACGCCAGGGATTGAGGCACATACACATGATTATATTTTAACTGGGCAAGAGGATTCTAAATTTGGATTTGATCTTCAAAATGGTCAAGCAGAAGAAGCAATTAAAATGGCAATGGCCTGTGAGAACATAGAGGTTCTTGGCCTACATTGTCATATTGGGTCCCAAATTTTTGAAACAACAGGATTCGTTCTGGCTGCTAGAAAAATTATGGAAAAATTGCGTGAGTGGAAAGACGCCTTTCAATATGAGGCAAAAGTGTTAAACCTCGGAGGCGGATTTGGAATTCGCTATACAAAAGAGGATGACCCAATCCCTCCAAGTCAATACATTTATGAGATGATGCAAGAAGTAATGAGCCAAGTAGAGGAGCAAGGTTTGAAGAAACCAGAAATTTGGATCGAACCTGGTCGTTCTATCGTGGGTGATGCAGGAATTACCTTATACAAAGTAGGTTCTCATAAAGTAGTTCCAGAGGTTCGTAAATACTTGGCTGTTGATGGAGGGATGAGTGATAACATACGTCCTGCTCTCTATGAAGCAAAATATGAAGCTGTTTTGGCTAATCGTATGGAAGATAAGGCAGATGAGGTTGTTTCGATCGCTGGGAAATGTTGTGAATCAGGCGATATGTTGATATGGGATTTACCCCTACCACAAGCTCGGCCTGGGGATATCCTAGCTGTTTTCTGTACAGGAGCCTATGGATATTCAATGGCTAATAATTATAACCGAATTCCTAGACCGCCCGTTGTCTTTATCGAAAATGGTCAAGACAAACTTGTCATTGGAAGAGAGACATATCAAGATCTAGTGAAATTAGATTTACCTTATGTAAGGGAAGCTGTTGAATCACTTGACGGGAAATAAACCTTCACCTAAAATAAAAAACGCTTTTTCTTAATTCGCTATAATATAAGGTGGCCAAAAAATGAGGAAACAAAATATCATACTACTTGTCATACTATTAGTAGGGGCATTGATTTGGGGAGGAGTTTACTGGGGATTCCTTCAATAATCCTTAGTCTTATTCCTATAAATAAATGTTTAGGCGTATACCTTTAGAAAAAAATGGTAAGAATAAACAAAAAAGGCTTTTTTAAGATTATGAGGGATTTTCATGCTAATTCGATATAAAAAGAATTTTGAAAAGATTGCAATGGGGTTACTTTCTTTTATGCCTAATGAAAAGGACGTAAAGAAGCTTCAGCAATCCATTAAAATATACGAAACTGACCCGGAATGGCAACTTTTCTTGTGGAGAGAAGGCGAAGACATCATTGGTCTAGTGGGTGTAATAAAAGGTAATGAGGTATTGGAAATTCAGCATATCTCTGTAAATCCATCACATAGAGACCAAGGTGTCGGGAAAGCAATGATTCTAGCCTTGAAAGAAATGTATCCAAACTTTACTGTAACCGCAAATGAGTACACGACATCTTTCTATTCAAGATGTATGGAGGATATGGAAGATGCTCAGTGATAATGAGTAAAAAGAGTTCCCAGTGGGAACTCTTTTGTCATTTATTTTTCCTTTTTATAGAATCGTTTCTTGCTTCAATAACCTCCGTGCGGTCTCTAAGTTTATGCTTATGAATCAAATATTTGTCCACAACTTCTTTGTTACCAAATATCCAATCGTGTTGTTCACATTCCTTTTCGCATTCACTCAAAAGGATTGGGTCAATAATAGGAAGGTCTACACTACTGTATGGTAGACATTGCTCTACTCTCTCAATTTCCTTAGATAGAAGCTTTAAATAAAGCTCTATATCTAAACCGAGTTTTTGTACCGAATGTGATTGCTCCTTAAGGATTTTCCTTGATTTTCTTAGAACTTTGGCAGCACCAGTTAGGTTTCCACGACGGTAATGGTAGAAGCCTACTGCCGTTTGAATTAAACCGACCCAAACAGGGTCTTTATTGCCATCTTTACTTTTCCAATATTCTTCTAGTACTTCATGGCATTCAAAATAGTCACGGTTTCCGTGGAAATATGACAAGAATAGTATATAGCTTTGTGGGTACATAAAAGATCCCCTCACTAAAATTGTTGACTTAATCGTAACATGCAGAGCTTGAATTTTGGAAATATCTTAGGCACAACAACAATTTCCTATTGGAGTGACGCCGATAATCCTCTATACTTAAGGGTAGTTTTCTTTTTTGAGAATAATAACCTAGGCGTGATATTATGGAATACTTAGTAAAAATAGATGCTTTTGAAGGACCACTTGATTTATTACTACACCTTATTCAAAAGCTTGAAATTGATATATATGATATCCCTATGAAGGATATCACTGAACAATATATGTCATACATACACACAATGCAGGAATTGAAGCTAGATGTAGCTAGTGAATATTTAGTTATGGCTGCAACTTTACTTGCCATTAAGAGTAAGATGCTGCTTCCTAAACATGATCATGAACCACTTGAAGAGGATGAATTCCAATACGAAGAAGATCCACGTGATGAATTGGTAGAAAGACTTATTGAATATAAGAAGTATAAGGAAGCTGCTAAAGAGCTAAAAGACAGAGAGGAAGAAAGAAGTCTCATGTTTACAAGACCTCCGGTTGACCTGTCTCAATATGAGAAGGATGATGCTTCTGTTCCTGTCGATTTAGATGTCAACATATACGATATGATTGCAGCTTTTCAAAAATTACTAAGAAGAAAAAAGCTACAAAAACCATTATCTACGAGAATTACGAAGCAGGATATACCGATTGAGCAAAGAATGGATGAAATAAGGGCGTTATTGCATCATTCATTCCAAAAACCATTTAGTGAGCTCTTTACGTATCAAGATAAGTCTCATATGGTGGTAACTTTTTTAGCTATCTTAGAACTATTAAAGCGAAACGAAATAGATGCTCTTCAAAAGGATAACTTTTCAGAGCTCATCATATTAGCAGTTTAGAGAGGTGTAACGAGTTTTGACTATTGTAAATTGGTTCAGCATAATTGAAAGCCTGCTTTTTGCAGCAGGAGATGAGGGGCTTTCCACAAAACAGATAGGGTCGGTCCTAGAAAAGAGTGAAAAGGAAGTCATGTCTCTCATGAATGAAATAAAGGGAAGCTATGAAAAGCCAGAAAGAGGCCTGTTAATTATGCAAATAGGAGACACCTTTCAGTTGGTTACGAAGAAAGAAAATGCAGACTACTTGAAGAAATTGGTGGAATCACCACATCAACAAACGTTGTCGCAAGCAGCTCTTGAAACATTAGCTATCATTGCTTACCGCCAACCAATTACAAGAGTAGAAATTGAAGAAGTTCGAGGAGTAAAAACGGAAAGACCTTTGCAAACACTAATGGCTAAAGGACTTATAGAAGAGTGTGGTAGAGCAGAAGGAACTGGACGCGCTTATCTTTATGGCACAACTAAAACGTTTCTCGATGTTTTTGGGTTAAAGGATTTGAATGAACTCCCTACACTTCCAAACGAGGTAGAAGATGAGGATGTTCAAAATGAAGCGGATTTATTTTTTGAGACATTCCAAGAAAGATTTGATATGTAATTCATCAGAATTTTCGTACAAATATTTCCTCTTGTGATAGAATAAGATGATAATGAAATATTCCTATCAAACTTTGAGGAGGATCAGTTTGGAAATTGTATCTTTACAAGGAAAAGAGTTAGAAAAAGCCTTACCGAACTCACCAGAAGATAGCTTTTCTCGAAGTGAAGTAACCTTTAAAACAGGTGACAAAGAATATACTTTTTCATTATTGTACGTACGGATTTTTGAAGAATTAGCTTTGCAGGCAACTCCTTTTAATGAACAGCCATTGATACAAGTTGAGGGACGATCCTATTATGTAAGAGATCTTGCAGCTTTTATCTATTTAATAGCAAATCCAAATGCACGGGGTAAAAAAGAAGTATACCTTCCAGAGCAAACACAACTAGTCCAGGCATTTGAACAGGTGGATTGGGAGAGGATTGAGGATATTGTAAAGAGTCTTAATACAGATGGACGTGCTATAGTACCGTCATCCATTGTAGTATTGAAACAACCATGAATATCCCATAGGAGGGTTCATTTAGATGGCTCAGTCATTAGTGAAAACACAGATACAACAAGCGAATACTGTATTAGAAAAAAACGTGAATCGAATGGAAATGTTCTTGAATCATACAACAATAGAAACTCTACAGGATGAAGAGTTAGGAGATTTATCTTATTATAAAGGCCTTTTATCAAGCTTAAGAAGACTGTGTGTGTATTGCGAAGATGCTTTTGAGACGTGTCAAGTGATTGTAAATCAAGAGAACTTCTCGAAGCCAGCAGCAGAAAGAACCCTTTATCGAATCTTCCATCAATGTATAGAAGAATTCTTTTCTCCTAGAGCTGATCTATGGTATGAGGATAGTCGTTCAGCCTATACAGGAAAAAATAGTATTAAGTTTAGAAAAAAAGCACCGTCCTCTTTTCAGGAGCTTTTTCTTGATTTAGAACAGCCTTTTCAAAAGTTAAGAGAAGAACTTGAGTACTATGAAACGGACTATGCGACAAAAATGGCTCAGAGTAAGTAGCTATATTGCAGACCATACAGGGTCTGTTTTTTTATTTGGAAAAGTTTAAATGGATTAGCCTTACCCATAGACTAATGATGAATGCCAAAGAGGAAGGGGATTATCGTGAGTTCAAGATCATATGAACAGTATGTTGATGAGGTGCGAAATTGGGTCTTAGATGTAAAAGAGTGCATGGATATGGAACGTTTTGAAGAACCCGATGATTTAACAGAAAAGATAAATAGATTAGATGAATTGGTTCAAAATCAAAGTGTTGAAAACTTGGAGTCAATTGGTGAAATACAGGAATTAGTATATGAAATCAATGAGAAGTTTCAACAACTACGATCAGAAGAGAAGCCTGAGCAACGGCAACAAAAGGCAGTGGCGATTGGTAAACATACATTACCACCACTACCTTATGCTTATAACGCTTTAGAGCCTTTTATCGCGGAAAGAATAATGAAATTACACCATACTAAACATCACCAATCTTATGTAGACGGTCTAAATAAAGCCGAGAAAAAACTAGAACAAGCTCGAAAAAACAACGACTTTGAACTTATAAAGCATTGGGAAAGAGAACTTGCATTTCATGGTTCGGGTCACTATTTGCATACGATTTTCTGGAATAATATGATACCTGGTGGTGGAGGGAAACCAAGAGGTGATCTTGCTCGAGAAATTGATTCATACTTTGGTTCTTTTAAGGCCTTTCAAGCTCAATTTACAGAGGCAGCCAAGAATGTTGAAGGAGTAGGGTGGGCTATTCTTGTTTGGTCCCCAAGGTCTCGTCATTTAGAGATTCTTCAGAGTGAAAGACACATGATTCTAACACAATGGGATACGATTCCACTTCTTGCATTAGATGTTTGGGAACACGCCTATTATCTACAATATGAAAATCGTAGAGCTGAGTACGTTGACGCATGGTGGAATGTTGTAAATTGGAGAGACGTCGAAGCACGTTTTGAAGAAGCTAAAAAAATCAGATGGAAACCATACTAATATTATGCCTGAAGGGCCTTTGGCTCCTTCGGCTTTTTTTGTGGCTTCTTATAAGTCCTTTACGCTCGTTTTTTCTCATTGTCAGTGAGCTTGTGTTCATATAAGTGCCTGTCCTGCATAAACTTGTACAAAGCAACTTGAAAAGGAGAAGAGAGAATGCCCAGGTTTAAAAAGATTGTAATATTTATCCTATGTTCTTTACTTATATTTTCCATTTCACCAGGGAAGACAAAAGCCGTATCGGTTAGTGCGTATAGTGCCATTTTAATAGATCAAGATACAGGTCGAGTGTTATATGAAAAACGAGCACATGAAAAGAGAAGAATTGCGTCCATTACGAAAATCATGACAGCTATTTTAGCCATTGAATCCGGTAAGATGGACGAGATGGTCACGGTTAGTTCCAATGCGTTTGGTACTGAAGGTTCTTCCTTGTATTTAAAAAAGGGAGAAAAAATTAAGCTTCAGGACCTTGTTTACGGCCTTATGCTTCGTTCTGGAAATGATGCTGCTGTAGCTATTGCAGAGCATGTAGGTGGAAGTGTAGAAGGGTTCGCATTTTTAATGAATCAAAAGGCTTTTGAAATAGGGATGAACAACAGTCATTTTACAAATCCGCATGGTTTAGATGACTCTGACGACCATTACTCGACTGCGTATGATATGGCCATTTTAACAGCGTATGCCATGAAAAATGAAGCCTATCAGAAAATTTCTGGGACCAAGGTGCACCGTGCTCCAAACCCTGGAGAAAAATGGGATCGAGTATGGAGAAACAAAAACAAATTATTAACTAGACTCTATGATTATAGTACAGGTGGAAAAACAGGTTTCACTGAAAAAGCTAGGAGAACTCTCGTCTCAACAGCTACTAAGGGTGATATGAATTTAATTGCTGTAACCCTAAATGCTCCTAGTGATTGGGATGATCATATCCATATGTTTGAATATGGGTTTGATCAATACGACAACATGAAGCTCTTACATAAAGGACAAATACCTGAACTGGATGATTCCTTTTATGAAGGAAAAGTCTCGATTCATAGTGATTATTCGTATCCCTTAACTGCAGAAGAAAAGGATCAGATCCGAGTTGAATATAGAATGATAGAACCCAAGAAAAGATGGGAGCGTCATCAGGAGGATATTCCGGAGATCGTCGGTAAAGCAATTGTTTATTTTAAAGAGGAAGTAGTCAAGGAACTACCCATTTTTTATGAAGGAGAGGTACCTAAGGACGAAAAAACATGGTTTGAATGGTTTAAAGGTGTTTTCACAGCGTTCATAGGTGTTGATATGTATGGTTAACTACATATGGGTGGGTTTAACAATTATTGGTATTATCTTCGCCATCATTAATGGAAACTTGGAAGAAGTAAACAAAGCTCTATTTAATGGGGCTAAGGAAGCTGTGACGATATCAATTGGATTGATTAGTATATTAGTATTTTGGCTCGGAATTATGAGAATCGCTCAGGATGCAGGACTTTTAAACACATTGGCTAAACTTTTTAAACCAATTGTAAGAAGACTCTTCCCGGATGTACCACAGGATCATCCTGCGATGGGTTATATTCTTTCCAACATGATGGCAAACATGTTTGGGCTTGGAAATGCTGCGACACCATTAGGGATTAAAGCAATGGAGCAATTAAAGGTTCTAAACGGCAATAAACCTGTAGCGAGTCGCTCTATGATTACTTTCCTAGCCATTAACACATCCAGCCTCACACTGATTCCAACAACCGTATTAGCAATACGTATGAATTATAATTCCGCCAATCCGACAGAAATTGTATTACCAACCATTATTGCAACCATTTGTTCTACTATGGGTGCCATTATGATCGACCGGTATTTCTATTATCGTAGAGTAAGAAAAGGGAGGGAGTTGTAGATGGAATTTATAAGTGCTCTCTCTTTATGGTTAATTCCTTTAATTATCGGAGGAATATTAATATATGGGACTTTAAAAAGAGTACCCACTTATGAATCATTTGTTGAGGGTGGGAAGGACGGAATCCAAATTGCTTTTTCTATCATTCCTTATTTAGTGGGTATGCTAGTTGCTATTACTGTATTTCGTGCCTCTGGTGCTCTCGAATATTTTATGGGACTTATAGAGCCTATTCTTAGATTTGTCGGTGTACCAGCAGAAATTGTTCCCCTTGCCATCATTAGACCTATTTCAGGAACAGCAGCGCTTGGAATGACGAGTGATTTAATAGCTACATACGGACCAGATTCATTTATAGGAAGACTTGCTTCTACTTTACAAGGAAGCACTGATACTACTTTCTATGTTTTAACCGTATATTTTGGAGCGGTTGGAATAAAGAAAATGGGAGATGCTTTAAAGGTTGGTTTATTAGCGGATTTAGTTGGGATTATTGCTTCAATCGTAATCGTGACATTACTTTTTGCAAGTTAATTGGGACACATCCTCAGGGTGTGTCTTTTTTTATGTCCTTAGACTTGGTATTCCATTTAAAAACTAATCAATTAGGCAACAATGATTATGATGGTTTTTATATACTCCTATTGGAATGATTGGTACAATACATCATGTTGTCCTTTTTTCTTGTACAGGATATAGTTTGCGAGTAAGATGATGATGAAGAGGTGATTAGAATGGAACGCCTACAAAAGGTAATTGCTCAAGCAGGTGTAGCTTCAAGAAGAAAAGCAGAGGAGCTCATTGCGTCTGGAAAAGTAAAAGTGAACGGAAAAACCATTACTGAACTTGGTACAAAGGTGAAACCATCTGATGAAATAGAAGTGAACGGGATTCCTTTAGAAAAAGAAGAACCGATTTATTTCGTTTTATATAAGCCTAGAGGAGTTATTTCTAGTGTGAAGGATGATAAAGGTCGTAAAGTCGTAACTGACTTTTTCCCAGAACTAGGGACGAGAATATTTCCTGTTGGGAGATTAGATTATGATACATCTGGTTTGTTGTTACTAACCAACGATGGGGAATTTACGAACCAAATTACACACCCAAAGTACCATATCCCGAAAACCTACATTGCTAAAATAAAAGGGATTCCGAATAAGACAGAGTTAACTCAGCTTCAAAGGGGTGTAAAATTAGAGGATGGTAAGACAGCCCCCGCAAAGGTGAAAATGTTGTCTCTAGATAAAAGGAAGAACAGCTCGATTATTGAAATTACGATTCATGAGGGACGAAACAGACAAGTCAGAAGAATGTTCGAAGCAATCGGACATTCCGTTTTAAAACTAAAACGAGAAAGACTCGCCTTTCTAACATTAGCTGGACTATCTCCCGGAGAGTTTCGTGAAATGACGCCACATGAAGTGAAACAATTACGGTCATTAGCCCTGAATGGAGACTAATGTGATAACTGTCACATAACCTTCAAAATCTCACGCTGGAGAATGAAAACCAAATGCTATAATAACAAGGGAAAATGGAGTCTCCATAGGGAGGGGAAATCCCATGCAAAAGAAAAAAAGAAGATTAGTGCTTCGGACTATTGTGCTCATATTGCTCTTTGCAGCAGTAGGGTATTCCCTTTATTCAAACTTAACTCAAGAAAAAAGGGGAATTCTGGCCGTAGGGGATCAAGCACCTAACTTTGCACTTGAAGATATGGAAGGTAATGTACATAAGCTATCTGATTATAGAGGGCAAGGAGTCTTTTTGAATTTTTGGGGCACATGGTGTAAACCATGTGAAAAGGAAATGCCTTACATGGAAAACCAATATTCGTATTTCAAGGATGACGGTGTTCAAATATTAGCTGTTAATGTTGGTGAATCAAGAATGGCAGTTAACCAGTTTATAAATCAGTATGGGTTAAGCTTTCCAGTCTTAAGAGATTTAAAAAGCACGGAAGTTCAAGGTGCCTATAATATAGGGCCATTACCTACAACTATTTTAATCAATCCAGAAGGAAAGATCGTGGAAATTATAACAACAACGATGAGTGAAGATAAAGTTCGTGAATCAATGGAAAAAATAATGCCTTAATATTTGGGGAGTTTTTCGGTATGGATCAAGTTAAGTGTGACTGTGGTCATGTAAATCCACATGGTACAGTTTTATGTGAGTCTTGTGGGAAAATACTTGTTGAATCAGAAGAAAAGAAACAGTTATTAGATATGAGGTATGAAGGAAGTGCAAGACGTTCCCAAACCTATAAGACTACGCTAATTGATAAGGTGTGGAACTTCTTTTCTTCTGTAAAAGTAGGGATATGGCTAATTATAGTCACCCTAAGTGCATCAGCTATCGGAACCATTCTTCCACAAGAAGCATTTATCCCAAAAAATATGCCAGCAGGCGCATACTACGAAAGCGAGTACGGTGTTTTTGGCCGCATTTATCATACATTAGGTTTCCATGACTTATATGGTTCTTGGTGGTACCTCCTACTCATAGCTTCAATAGGGGTGTCTCTTGTTATTTGTAGCTTAGACCGAGTGGTTCCATTATATCGTGCCTTAAAAGTACAAAGAGTTACGAAGCACCAAGGCTTTTTGAAAAGACAGAGATTGTATGTACACGTACCTGGTGAAGCGGATAAACTTGATGTAAATTGGGATAAGATTAAAGCTAATCTATCTAACAAACGATATAATATTCGTGAAGAGGATGGAAGTCTCTTAGCGGAAAAAGGTAGATTTTCAAGGTGGGGCCCTTATGTCAACCATATTGGTTTGATTATTTTCTTATTTGGTGGAATGCTTCGTTTTGTTCCAGGGATGTATATTGATGAAACTCTCTGGGTGAAAGAAGGAGAAATAAAGCCTATTCCAGGAACAGACCGTGAGTATTATTTGGAGAATAAAGATTTTTTAGTTGAAGTTTATGACGGTACCGAAAGAAATGGAGTCTTTCAAGAAACGCTAGAGCGCACTGGAGGAACAATAAGTAATTATCAAACAGATGTTGTCTTATACAAGCAATCCTCAGATACTATATTGGGTGAAAAACCTAAATTAGAAGAAGTAAAAGAATTTTCAATACAGGTAAATAAGCCGTTAACGTTTGAGGGATTTTCTTTATACCAAATCTCTTTTAACCAAGGTGAATTCGAAGCAATGAATTTTAATCTTGTCAATCAAAATACACAAGAGTCATTTGGGGAAATTCGAATTGATCTGGCTGAACCAGAGAAACAATATGATTTAGGTAACGGGCGGATTGTTGAGATTGTTCGATATTATCCAGATGTTAAATTTGATGAAAATTATATTCCGACAAATCAGTCACCATATCCGCGTAATCCTGCTTTCATATTTAACATGATTTCGCCTGAACATCCGGAAGGTGAAATGAGTGTTGTGGCTATTAGACAAACATTAGAACCAACAGGTCCAAATGATTATAAAATGGAATTTAGCCATATTGAACAAACTGAAGTCTCTGGATTGACTGTTAGAAAAGACCAGACACTTTGGATTCTAGCTCTGGGTGGACTAATTTTTATGATTGGCGTTATTCAAGGGTCCTATTGGAATCATCGAAGAATTTGGATTCAACGCCATGGACAGGATGTAATGGTTGCAGCCCATACGAACAAAAACTGGTTTGGTCTTAAGAAAGAAATTGAAAGGGTACTAGAAGATACCCCTCAATTTCATCCTGTTGATCAACACGTTAATAATGAGAAAAAAGTAGAAGAGGAGGTGGAGGAACAATGATTGGATTAAGTGGTAATCTATTATTTATATCATTTGTACTCTATTTGATTGGAACTTTTATTTTTGCTGGGGCTATTCGTCAAACTAAAAATATGAGCCATGAGAAAAGTGCAGAAAAATGGTCAAATGTTGGAATCGTTATTACAATAGTAGGATTATTAACTCACCTAGGATATTTTATCCTCCGTTGGATTGCGGCAGGACATGCTCCCGTTAGTAATTTATTTGAATTCATTACCTTCTTTGGAATGATGTTAGTTGCTGCATTTGTAGTCATTTATTTTATTTATAAGAATGCAGTTTTAGGACTATTTACATTACCTATTGCCTTACTTATTATCGCTTATGCAAGTATGTTTCCATCAGAAGTTGCACCATTAGTTCCCTCACTCAAGAGCTATTGGTTGCATATACACGTAACGACTGCAGCTGCAGGTGAAGCTGTATTAGCTATAAGCTTTGCTGCCGGAGTCATTTACTTGATTAAGTCAGTGGATCAATCTAAAAATAGCAAACAAGCAAAATGGCTTGAAGTCGTTATGTATTCCTTAATCACAGTTGTTGGTTTCATTGTAATCACAACAAGCTTTAATTTAGCTGGGTATGAGAGTGAATTCTCCTATATTGATAAAGAAGGAAAGAACGCCTATGATAGTTATCAGTTACCAGCAGTATTTGGACCTCATGAAGGGACTCTTTTAACGGAAGGTAGCTTTGAACCAATTGTCTATGTTCCTGATTGGGTAAATGCTAGGAAGTTAAATACATTTGTATGGTCACTCGTTTCAGGGGTGATCCTCTATTTACTAACTAGGCTGATTCTAAGAAAAAGAGTAGGGGCAGCTTTAAAGCCACTAACGAAAAATGCGAAATTAGATGTTTTAGATGAAATCGGTTATCGTTCTGTTCTGATTGGATTCCCAATCTTTACATTAGGTGCTCTTATATTTGCAATGATATGGGCTCAACTAGCATGGAGCCGCCTATGGGGATGGGATCCTAAAGAGGTGTGGGCACTTATTACATGGCTGTTTTATGCTGCTTTCTTACACCTTCGTTTATCAAGAGGATGGCATGGGCAAAAATCTGCCTGGTTAGCCGTAATTGGTTTTGCTATTATTATGTTTAACTTGATTGTTGTAAACTTAGTTATTGCAGGACTGCATTCATATGCAGGTGCATAATTTAGAAGTTTCTTAAGTATATATGACCTTCACAGTAAGCTGTGGAGGTTTTTTGTACATAGATTTCCATTTAACTGATGAGGAGTGGCTGATTATGAATGAACAAACATATTCTGTTTTAATAGTGGATGATGAGGAAAGAATTCGTCGTTTATTAAAAATGTATCTTGAAAGAGAAGAGTTTCAGATTGAAGAAGCATCGGATGGTGTAGAAGCTTTAGAAAAAGCTCTTGAAACCGATTATGATGTCATATTATTAGACTTAATGATGCCTGAGATGGATGGACTAGAAGTTTGTCGAAGACTTCGAGAAAAGAAATCTACTCCTATTATTATGCTAACAGCAAAAGGTGAAGAGGCTAACCGTGTTCAAGGCTTTGAGATGGGAACAGATGACTACATTGTCAAACCCTTTAGTCCTCGTGAAGTTGTTTTACGTGTGAAAGCATTATTAAGAAGAGCGTCAAAAACAAGCTACTTAAGTACTGAAACATCAGCAAAGAATGTAATTGTATTCCCACACTTAACAATCGACCATGACGCCCACCGAGTATCGGCAGATGGAAAGGAAGTAAGCTTAACACCTAAGGAATATGAACTTCTTTACTTTCTTGCAAAAACGCCAGATAAAGTATATGACAGAGAGCACTTACTTAAAGAAGTATGGCAGTATGAATTTTTCGGTGATTTACGTACGGTGGATACACATATAAAACGATTGAGAGAAAAACTGAGTAAAATTTCAGAACCTGCCGCTAAAATGATTGTAACTGTATGGGGTGTCGGCTATAAGTTTGAGGTTGGAGCTGAATGATCTGGAAGAGTGTTGTAGGTAAGCTTTGGATAACAATCCTTTTACTTCTTTCTTTTGTATTGTTTGTTCTTACGATGTTATTACTGGAATTTTTCCAAAACTATCACGTGGATGAGATAGAGAAAGAAGTTTCTCAAACTGCTTCAAAAGTGGCCATCATCATGGAAGAGCATGAAGATATTGAGCTTGCCTTGGAAATTGTCGGAGAACTAGTGGATGAAGCTACTCATATCGTTGTATTTACAGGAGAAGGAAAAACCTACTTTCTTCCTAGTAATATAGATGACCATCTTCCGGTAGATTTCTTTAAGCAAAATGAACAACTAAGTGGAGTTATTGAAAGTAGAGACATGGTTCAAATTGAAATCTCTGCTCCTGGTCAAATAAGAGGAGATCGCTTTTCCAATATGATTGTTTCAGGCGTTCCATTCGTTGAACCATCTGGAAGTCAAGGTGTAGCCTATATTTATCAATCGTTGGAGGTTATGAGAGAAACGACCGAACAAACGACAAAATTTATTCTATTAGCAGCTGGAATTGCTATTATTTTAACGACAGTTTTTGCCTTTTTCCTTTCAACAAGAATCACAGCTCCACTTTTAAAAATGAGAGAAGCTGCTTCTGAAGTCGCTCGTGGGAACTTTGGGACTAAGGTTCCAATATTAACGAGTGATGAGATCGGTGAGCTAGCCATTGCCTTTAATAAAATGGGTAAACAGTTAAAAAATAACTTGAGTGCTCTCAAACAGGAGAAGGAACATCTTTCAAGTATTTTAAGTAGTATGGCAGATGGGGTAATTACAATAGATCGTGATGGCTCCATCCTTATAACAAACCCTCCTGCAGAGAGGTTTTTAAAGTATTGGTACTATGAAGAAGAAAGCAATGAATCTAGTGATAAAGAGCTTCCGCCTAAAGTACGGGACCTATTTCAATCTGCCGTTCTAACTGAGCAGGAGCAAACGGATGAAATTTATTTACAGGGGCGATCTTGGTCATTTATTGTAAGTCCACTGTATAATCAACAGTCTGTAAGAGGCGCTGTAGCGGTCGTCCGTGATATGACGGAAGAAAGACGGATGGATAAGCTCCGAAAAGATTTTATTGCCAATGTTTCACATGAATTAAGAACCCCTATTTCAATGCTTCAAGGATATAGCGAGGCAATAGTAGATGACATTGCAGGCTCAGAAGAAGAGAAGAAAGAAATTGCAAAAGTCATCTATGACGAATCGCTTCGTATGGGAAGGTTAGTCAATGATTTATTAGATTTGGCAAGGGTGGAAGCAGGACATATCACGCTATATCACGAAAATGTAAACATGTACCCTTATCTAGACCGCGTTTTGAAAAAGTTTCACGGTGTTGCGAAAGAAAAAGAAATTTCATTAGGTTTAGAGGGTGTGCTTGAAAATGATCAAATGGTTTTCGATGTGGATAAAATTGAACAAGTCTTTACAAACCTAATTGATAATGCCATACGCCATACACCAAGAGGTGGGTCTGTTAAGGTCATAAGTAAATTGAATGAACGAGGCTGGTCCGTTGACATTCAGGATACAGGGACAGGAATTCCTGAGGAGGATTTGCCATTTGTTTTTGAACGTTTCTACAAAGGCGATAAGTCGCGTACTAGAGGAAAATCGGGAACCGGACTTGGGTTGGCTATTGCTAAGAACATTATAGAAGCTCATGAAGGACATATATCTGTTCACAGCAAAAAAGGACAAGGAACGACTTTTTCGTTGTTTATTCCTCGAAAATTAGAAGAACATAGCATTTACTGACGAAATATCTTGTTCCATGAGAAACAATGGTTGTCCACTTTTAGGTGCAATTCACACTACCAAATTTTTTCAAAAAAAGATATAGTTATAGCAAGTGTAACTTTTTTCTATTGTTTTCGACTAATATTATGAAAACGGGGAGGGGACGAAATGGACTCCGTTTTTCAACGTATCTATGATGAATATCATCAAGACTTATTTCAATTCCTATTTTACATGGTACAAAATAGGGAGCACGCTGAAGACTTAGTCCAAGAAGTGTACATAAGAGTGCTAAAAGCTTATGATCGCTTCGAGGGTAAGAGTAGTGAAAAAACCTGGCTTTTTTCAATTGCTAGAAATGTTGCGATTGATTTTTTTCGTAAGCAAAAAAATTGGAAAAAAAGACTTCTCGATTCATTTGATTGGGGAGAAAACCAAATCAAGGATAAAGAACCAATTCCAGAAGACGTTGCTGTACAAAATGAAGAAATCAAATGGATGTATGAATGCCTTCACGAATGCTCTGTAGACCAACGACTTGTTATTATAATGAGATATATTCAATCACTGTCAATTGCAGAAACGGCTGAAAGCCTTGGATGGACAGAGAGTAAAGTGAAGACAACTCAACACCGAGCCATTAAAGCTTTGAGAAAGGCTATGGAGAATCGTATGGAAAAGGAGGGGAAAGATGGTGAGCAATACTTCTTGGGACGATAAAAAGATTGAAGATCTTTTAAAGAGCATGCCCAAGGTAGAGGATCACCGTAGCCAAAGCGAGATCTACTATCAAGTTCAAAAGCGCATGCGGAAAGAAAAACGTAATTACTGGTTTATCCCTGCTGCTGCCGTTGCTGCTGTATTATTGCTATCATTGTTACTCTATCCATCGATTTTTTCTAATGATCAAGCTTTAAATGAGTCGGAAAGGGATATGGATCAAAAAATAGCTATGACCGATGATCATGCAGCAGATGCATTAGACACAGAGCAAGATGAACTTTCAGCAAAATCATTCGAAGGAGAGTCTGCAGAAAGTGATAATGATAATACTGAAATGGGTATTGGAATGCTTACACATATTCCAAGTAAAACAGCCCTGTATCAGGAACAACTTTCTGATCAGTCAACAGCCATCACGTATGCGGTACCTGATGAACAAGCTCAAAATATAGTGCCTGTTACGATCACAGTACCAAGTAGTAAAGAAGTAACCTGGGTAGAACAATACAACAATCATGTGGATGATGTTCCTTATGAAGAACTTGGCTTAAATGGAGAGTATTTACCTTATAAGGGAGAGGTCTCTATTGCTAGTGACAATGTTCTTCAACTGGACTTAGTTGAGGGTCATCCATATTCTGCTGGTTCTGCCTCAAATGTAAACTTGCTTAATTCCTTAAACTATACATTTGCAGATAGTCCATTTGAAAAAGTAAAGCTTACTACCAATGGAGCACCTGGTATGGATTTTGGGAATTTTGGCAATGTGGAAGAACATATTTTGAAAAAGAAATTACAGAATCCGTTCTTCATTTATAAAAAGACTGAGGATTCCAAAGCATTATTAGCGCCATATATGGATAATACTTTTTCAACTATACAAGAAGCTTTCAATGCTATGAAAGAGGATATTGAAACACATGATTTACGTGGTCCTTTAAAAGACATTGAATTAGTCGGAGTTAGTGAGAATGAGTTAGAGCTTACTGTCGAATTTGGAGATGAACTGCTTCCTGATACAGATGAAAGTATGTTGGCTATTGAAGCAATTTTACTAACAGCCAAGAACTATGGTTTTGAGACAGTTGTTTTGAAGCATCCATCTCAAGTAGGGTTTGCAGGATTTTTATTTAATGAACCGATTCGTGTACCGATAGCACCAAATTATCTAGAACAGTATTAAAGAGAGAAACGCTAGCCATAATGGTTAGTGTTTTTCTTTTTGTCTTTTAGCTAGGAGACAATGTTCAGTAAACTTGAGGTTCTAATGTTGGACGGCCACTCATATTTGTATTATTAAGTCTAAAGCGATAGGAGGATGAGCTATGAAGGACTATATCAGAAGATTGTTGATTGTAGCCCTGATGGCTTTTTTTATCTCTCTCCTATTTGTTGGAGGAAGAGCTGAAGCAAGTGAAGTTGATACGGAAATATGGTTATGGCCAGCTGATGGTGTCTTATCTGATCATTTTGGATCCAGGCACGGTTATCATTACGGAATTGATATTGCGGGTCAATGGGGCTCTCATATTCATTCGGTTTACGATGGAAAAGTTATTAAGTCTTATTATTCATATAGCTACGGCAATGTTATTTTTATTGAACACCCAAGTGGATATGTCACCGTTTATGCCCATCTTGCTAGACGGTTGAAGGATGTTGGTGAGACTGTATCTAGTGGGGAAATCATTGGAACGATGGGCACAACCGGTCGTTCTACAGGGGTACATCTCCATTTTGAGGTGCATACATCCGAATGGAATTATGGAAAAACAAATGTTATAGACCCTTCAACTATATACGGTAATCTTAAGATAGGTGAGCAAACGAGTGTAGAATCTAGGATGCTTTATGTCCAAAATGTTCTTCACGAAAGAAAAAAGAACATACTCTTGAAAGAAGGTTTGTGGCAAAACCTTGATAGCAGTGAGTCAGCAAATGAGTGGATTGAAATTCCGCTACAATCCGTGACATCTAATAAAACAGAGTCTTTTCATTTTATCTTGATCAATCGAGAAATATCGATATCAGCTTATAATCTTCCAAATACATATATTGATTTCTCCGGACTATTTTTAATGGTAGCTCTCATCAGAAGAAAAGGTTCAGAGGGACAGCTTTGTGTACCCATTTTTGTGCGAAATGAAAAGGTTGCATGTATAAAGGACAAAATCGTAACCACCCTGGCACAACCAAAATGGGTGAGTAGTATAGTGCTAAAAATTCAAAACCTTTTATTACAATTTTTAGTAGTGATGAATCAATACATTCGAACACGACTATTAATTCACAGAGTTAATGTACATGGAACGTAGTTGTGCTCCTATTTTTCTATATTAAAAAGACACCGAAATAAGGTGTAAATCAGTGAAAAATGCTTAATGATTGAGTTTACAATTAAAAATAAAAAAAGAGACAGCCATCACTGTCTCTTTTTGTGCTTCTATTCAAATTTAAGCGGGTCACCTTCGAATGGTTCATCCGCAACTTTAATGGAATCCGTAGGACAACCTTCAAAAGCGTCCATCATGTCATCGAGTAAGATATCTGGAATCTCCACAATTCCCTCGTTATCATCAAGTGTTACAAACGCAATTCCTTCATCATCATAATCATAAATATCCGGTGCAGCCGCTCCACAAGCACCACACGCAATACAAGTTTCTTTATCTACAATTGTATATTTTGGCATTATAAAACCCTCCCGAAATCAATACAGTCAATGTCTATATTATATAAGCCTCTGATGACATCTATATATGCTCACTATTATTGTATAGGTCTAGTTGTGACTTTTCAATAAGAAAAGTTGTGAAACCCATATTCCTTAGTAAAATGATGTAAATTGTTATTGGATTATAGGCTAAATATGTTCAAGTCATGTTACAATGTAGGCAATAATGTCTGATCTAAGGTGAAGATTATGTCTACTTCAAATTATTATTTTAAAGGATTATTACTATACTGCTTAGCACGAATTAAGGACGAAAGGTCCATCTATTCTATTTACCATATATTAAAAGGGAAAAAATCTTCTCAAACTATTCAAGATTGTCATCTCTTTCAATTATATTCATTATTCAGTTGTTATCGTTCCCTAAAGAGAGGGTATTTAGACGAACAAATCAAGCAATTAGTTTCCTCAGGGGAGCTTGAACTAGTGGATCAGGATAAAAGTATTTATTTGATAACATTGAGAGGTAAAGAAACATTAAGCAATTGGGAAAATGTATCAGGATTACCTCAGTATTTAAACGGTGGTTGGTTTCATACGGTAGATGAAATATTTTGGAGAAGGCTTACCATCAGTACCCAGGTGCTATCCCATTTAGTTCGCGGCCAAAACAGGTTTATTCCAGTTTCACGAGATGAACAGATATTAAAATGGGTGAAGAAATGGAGAAAAAAACAGACTTCCATTCCAAATGCTTCTCAGATGTTACATATAGAACTATATTTCTTGTTGAACCAATTACAGCCCTTACAAGCAACTTTGATTGTAAATAAATTTACGGGGACTAATCAGGTTGGAAAAACCACTACTCAAATAAGTCAGCAGCTTAACATAGAGCCATTTCAAGGCCACTTGAATTTTCTAAGTACTCTTCACTTCATAATGAGAAAAGTAATACAAGAGAAAGTAAGCTATCCCATGTTATATAGTATGATAGAAGATTTAACCGGACAAAGCTTATTGACTCAATCAACAAGTAAGACCTACACCCTATTAAGAAAAGGATATTCAATTGAAGAAATAGCTCACTTACGAAAATTAAGAAAGAATACGATAGAAGATCATATTGTAGAAATTTCTCTTATCCAGGGCGATTTCGATATTACACCATTTCTTCCTTACGAGATGGGAAAAGAAATTTCCAAGACTGCAACACAAATAGGGACTAAAAAATTGAAGGCCATTAAGGAAAAACATCCAAATGCAAGTTATTTTCAAATTCGCCTTGTTCTAGCAAGGCAGGAGGTTTCACATGAATCTTGAAAGTAAGCTAAAAGAGTATTTCGGGTACTCAGATTTTAGACAAGGGCAAAAAGAAGTTGTGGAATCAGTTGTTTCAGGGCACGATACATTAGCGGTACTTCCAACAGGAACGGGGAAATCTTTATGCTATCAGTTAGCAGGCTACTTGCTTAATGGTCCTGTTGTCATTGTATCACCTTTATTATCTCTTATGCAGGATCAAGTTGAGTCCATTCGCTTTAGAGGGGAGAGGAGAGTAGCGGCTTATAACTCCTTTTTAAATAAAGAAGAAAAACAGGATTTTTGGAGAAACATACACCATTACCGTTTCCTCTTTTTTTCGCCAGAAATGCTGTCTTCTGATTACGTGATCGCTGAGTTATCTAAGCTATCGATCTCTTTGTTGGTTGTTGATGAAGCTCATTGTATCTCGCAATGGGGGTACGATTTTAGACCAGATTATTTACAACTAGGACAAGTTAGAAGTGCTATAGGAGATCCAAGAGTTCTTGCCCTTACAGCAACAGCTACAAAAGAAGTTCAACAAGATATTAAAGATAAGCTTATCTTTAAGGATAATCACCAAGACTTAATAGTCAGTGTAAATCGACCCAACATTATTTTCTCAGTCGAACCAGTCTCTAACATGAAGGATAAATGGGAGAAAGTATTATCTCTTGTATCTAAGCTTCCCAAGCCAGGTATCATATATTTTTCCAGTAAAAGGCTTGCGGAAGAAATTTGTAATTGGTTACAGGAGAATGGTGTAAGTAAAGTCGGATATTATCATGCCGATATAGAAACTGAGGACCGCATTTTGATTCAACAACAATTTCTGAGTAACCAATTAGATATTATATGTGCCACCAGTGCTTTCGGCATGGGGGTTAACAAAGAAGATGTTCGCTATGTGATACACTTTCAACCACCACTCCAGCTTGAGTCATTCGTACAAGAAGTTGGGAGAGCTGGTAGGGATGGAAAAGAAAGCTATTCCATCACTTTGTATTCAACGTTTGATGATCAATTCCAACAACAACTAATCGATTATGAACTTCCAACAGAAGAACAAGTACGATTTTTCTTTCAGCAAATAGAAAACGCTGTAGACCCGCAAGTAATGGTCAAAGAAGGATTTCTGCTTGAGACACATGTGAGAGTGTTACAATATCTTAATGAACAGTTTAGAATGTCTAAATTAGGGCTTACAGAAATTAGTTTAAACATAAATCAATGGATACAGGAAAGAAAAGGGTTAAAGCTTAAGAAAGCTGCGGATATGACTAACTGGATTCTAACTACTGATTGTAGAAGAAATAATATAGTTAAATATTTTGACGAACAAGAAGAAGTGAAACAAGAAGTGTGTTGTGACCGATGTGGATGGAGTTATACCAACATTCCCATTGCAGATAACCAATTAGAAGAAAAAGAAAATATAGCATGGCAACAACAACTTGCCATACTATTAGGACAAGAGGAAGTTAATGAATGAAAAAGCAAGCAGAACTTATTAAATCCTTGACCGACCGTCAATTGATTCTCAATTTATATGTGACACAGGGAATAATATTGTTATTGGCAATTATCCTTTCATATATTTTTTTAGACGGGCTTAAATCCTTGCTAGATTTAATACAATGGAATGATCTGGGAGCCTATTTGGTGGGGATAAGTGCCGGAATTTTAATCGTAATGATTGACCTAGTTTTATATAAAGTTCTTCCCGAAAGATTTTATGATGACGGTGGAATCAATGAGAGGATTTTTTTAAACCGACCTCCTTTGCAAATTTTTATGCTTGCAACCGTAATTGGTATAAGTGAAGAGTTACTTTTTAGAGGGGTTCTGCAAAATACGATAGGGTGGATTTGGACAAGCCTTCTGTTTGCTCTTATTCATTTCCGATACTTAAGTCACTGGTTCTTAACGGTTAACATAACGTTGCTTAGCTTTTTCATTGGCTATATCTATGTCATTACAAATAATTTAATAGCACCCATTGTGTTGCATATAACCGTTGACTTTTTATTAGGGTTGTTTTTAAAAATTCAAAAAAGGGGAAAAGAGGGTGTCAGTGATGTTAGTGAATGAGAAACAAAGTGTTGAAGACTTCAATGACCTACCTAGGTCACTTCCCCCTCGAAGCATGGTTCATAAGAAGCGAAAGAAGTCCAAGCAAAATAAAGGTAGGCAAAAAGATAAGCGTAAAGATGTAAAAGAGAAATCCGAAAAGGATGAAGTAAGTAAGAAAGGGCTTGGATACCCTCTCATTCGTTTACTAGCTGTTTTGTTTATTTTGTTACCATTAACATTCATCTATATTTTCACTTACTGGATGAATGATGAAAATAATAAAGTGAATGTTCAGCCCAAGAACTATTATGAACCCATCCAGATTGATGGGAACCACTGATTTAAACAGAATCATATTTACTAGGACAGGCTCATATAATGGATTGACACTTTAGAACATTTGTAACCTCATGTACAGGGGGATTGTTATATGGAGCCGTCTATTATTAAAATTGGAGACTGGACTGATCAAGCAACGAAACAATTATTACAGCTTGCAGTCAATAAAAAAAGGAAATTTGAAAAATATAAGCGATATCACTTGTATGCAGTATGGTTAACGATGTTTTCGGCTTTTTTTACTTTACTATATCTTTTTAGGGTTGTGATTGAACCCTACTCCGATTCCTTCCAAATTATGATTTCCGCTTTTGTAGAGAGTAGTTTTCATCTGTATTTATTGATACTTGTCGGAGGTTTTTATGGGGGAATGAATTTTTATAAGAAAAAGAAAACGAAGGCAGAAGATGAATACCATGCTCTAAGAAGGGAAATTGTAGATCGTAGTAAAGACTTATGGAAAAAAGAAGAGGCATGGCACAAACGGCATTTAGTTTACGATATGATGAAAAAAGAATTTGATATTAACTTATACCATGAAACAAAGTAATAAATGGGACTTAAGTCTCGTTTTTTTTTTTTATATCTTAAATGTTTGTTATGTTAAGAAGGGTTTTTTATCTTTTTTGTGGAATGTATTAAAGTAATGGAAAAGAAAGAGGTGACCAAGGATGTTTGTTAAAAGTTTGATGCTACCAAAGCATCGTTGTTACACAATTTCGAAAAATGATTCCTTAAAGAAAGCACTAGAACAGCTCGAAAAGCATGAAGTTGATGGTTTACCTGTATTGGATGGAAGTAGTTATGCTGGAATTATTACACGTTATTCAATTTATTCTAAGTTTTTTGAGGCGAATACAGATAGAGAGGCATTCCTATCATCAACAAAAGTGGAAGAGGTAGCCACACACCAAGATCAGTATTTAGAGGGGAACGAAATTTTCGAACATACCCTATTGGAATTAAAGGATTTTCCTTTACTGGCCGTTGTGGACGAAAATAAGACATTTTTAGGAATTGTCACTCGTTATGATATCTTAGACCAATTCCAAAGTGCTTTTGGTATGAAGAGAAAGGGCGTACGAATTGCCTTTACTTCTGTAGAGACAGAAGGTCGTATTGCTCGTCTTTCGGAGATTGCACGTCAATTCCATGAATCCATTATTTCTCTCGTTACGTTTGATGAGACAGATAAGCTTGTCCGAAGAATTGTAATGAAAATTGAAAAGAAAGATAACATCGATAAATTTATTAAAAAATTAGAAGACTCCGGTTTTAGAGTTCTTTATATTCATGAAGATGAATAATTCTTTGTAAAACTTTTCAATTCCTCTCATAACATAGCTTATGGGAGGGATTTTTTTATGTATCCGACTATGATCAAGGGGATTGCGGCTTTACTATCAGCTTACATGTTTATACTTTTGTTACCGACTCCTTCTCCTTTTACATTGGAGAATTTTTTGGCCGAGTGTATTTTAGATCCATTAGGATTTCTGGCAGCCATGTTTTCTTTTCTAATAGCTTTTCTGTGTTTAGGTAGCTTAATTCAAAGTTCCTTTCACTTTATTGCCTCGAAGGGAAAAAGGAAGAACTATCGTGAATTATTTTTGCAGGTTATCTGGATTCTTTCAATCTTATTACTCATCCATCTTGGTACATGGCATGTCTTATTACTTTATTGTTTTGCAATTTTTTATGGTATGATGTCTTTGAAAGATAAGACAGTTAATGGGGGATAAATGCATGCTCTCCATAGTAGTTGGTTTGCTTCTTTTAATAGGAATACTAATCTTGGTATATATGATTTTGGAAGCCTTTGCTTACAGAGTAAGAAGGGTTGACATAGATTTTCATGATTTTCCGCAAGAACAAATGCGGGTCTTTTTTATTTCTGATATCCACAATAGAACAGTAACCGAGAAGTTAATCAAAATGATTCCCGAAAAAATAGACATTGTCATCGTTGGTGGGGATTTAACAGATAAAAGGGTACCTTTTAGCCGCGTAGAACAAAATATTACGCAACTAAAAAGAATTGCCCCTGTGTATTTTGTATGGGGAAACAATGATTACCGTGTAGATTATAAACACTTAGATGCATTGCTTTTAAAATTAGGAGTAACGATCTTAGACAATACATCTGTGCAACTTGAAACGGGGAACGGAGAGAAAATCATTATAGTTGGCATTGATGATATGAGCCTTAGACGTGATCGCTTAGACTTAGCATTACAGGATGCACAAGAACTAGGAGAAGGATTTCGGATCTTGATTAGCCATAATCCACGTGCTATCAAAAAAATTAAACCTGCTGACCAAATAAAATTTATCTTAAGTGGTCACACCCATGGAGGTCAAATAAGGTTGTTTGGATGGGGATTATATGAGAAGGGTAGTCTTATCGAAGAAGACCAAGTAAAGCAACTGGTTAGCAACGGCTTTGGTACATCGAAAATACCTTTACGGCTTGGTGCTCCTGCTGAAACTCATGTGATTACCCTTAGAAAACAAAAACCTAATATTTAGTCTATATTGTAGCGTTATAGACAATGTACCAATTGATAAACCGCTCATACACTGTTGTAGAAGTCCGCTTTGGTTGGGAGGCTTCCATATGCAGATTGAACGGTTAGGTACAGGTCAATATAAGGTTTTTATTTCGGCGGAAGAATTAGAAGAAAGAAACATATCAAGTCATGAACTAGAAGAAGATCAAACGGGCTGGCACGACAATTTTTATGACTTGTTAGAGGAAGCGTGTGATTCACTAGGTGTACAGACAAGTCAGAATGTCTCAGTTGAATTATATTCATTACAGCCACATGGAATTTTTCTTATCCTGACACTGTTAGAGGATGAGTTGAACGAAGCATGGGTTGACTCGTCCAAATATAAGAGTGGAATATTTAAGTTCACTAACTTTGAGGATGTTGTAGACCTTTCAAAAAGATTTCCATTAGTTGAGCAAGTCGATTCATCTTTGTATGCTATGCAAGATAAGTACTGGTTAGTATTTCGGTGTAGTGAAGCCAACGTTGGATTGTATTCCTTAATCAGTGAATATGGTGAACCGACTTCAATAACACAATATGTATTAAATGAATACGGTAAGTCTATCCTAAAAGACAATGCTTTTAAAATTTTAAAGTACTGGTTTAAATAAGAACTGCATGATGTGCGGTTCTTTTGTTTTTTTCGGATATATCTAAGTGACGATACATAATGTAAATAGGGCAGGTCCTTTCCGGGTAATTCTAATTTTCTATAACTAACAATTTATGTGACAAAAGCATATAGGAAAGACTTAACAACGATAAAATCCCCCATTTTCATAATCTTTATGGTAGCGTTTTCATAATATAAAATAAATGGACGAAAAACTGCTAAATTCTTCTTGCATAAATGTGTTGAAGGTGTATACTATGTCTTGATGGGTGGACATACCACAAATTAGAATTATCATAGCTATTTCTTTTAGGAGGATTACAGATGGTAGCCGACAAAGCTAATGAAAATACAAACCTTGAAGACAAACATGACGTTTTAAAATCCACGCAAACGGTTATTCATAATGCATTAGAGAAGTTAGGGTATCCTGAAGAAGTTTATGAATTATTGAAGGAACCAATTCGAATGTTAACCGTTAAAATTCCAGTCCGTATGGATGACGGATCTGTGAAAGTATTTACTGGCTACCGGGCCCAGCACAATGATGCTGTAGGTCCAACAAAAGGCGGGATTAGATTTCATCCTAATGTAACGGAAAAAGAAGTGAAAGCTCTATCTATTTGGATGAGTTTGAAATGTGGAATTGTAGACCTACCATATGGTGGGGGAAAAGGCGGGATTGTGTGTGATCCGAGGGATATGTCTTTCCGAGAATTAGAAAAGTTAAGTCGAGGCTATGTAAGAGCCATCAGTCAAATTGTTGGTCCAACTAAAGATATCCCAGCTCCAGACGTATTTACCAACTCACAAATTATGGCCTGGATGATGGATGAATATAGTAGAATAGATGAATTTAACTCACCTGGATTTATTACAGGTAAACCGCTTGTATTAGGAGGCTCACATGGTAGAGACTCTGCAACTGCCAAAGGTGTTACGATTTGTATAAACGAGGCGGCCAAGAAAAAAGGTATAGAATTAAAAGGTGCAAGAGTTGTCGTACAGGGATTCGGAAATGCAGGAAGTTATCTATCCAAGTTTATGCACGATGCTGGTGCTAAAGTGGTTGGAATTTCAGATGCTTATGGTGGTTTATACGATCCAAACGGCTTAGATATTGATTATTTACTTGATAGACGTGACAGCTTTGGTACGGTAACAAAACTTTTCAAAAATACGATTACAAATAAAGAATTACTTGAATTAGATTGTGATATTTTAGTACCTGCAGCCATTGAAAATCAAATTACCGAAGAAAACGCTCATAACATCAGAGCAAAAATTGTGGTTGAGGCAGCAAATGGACCTACAACTCTTGAGGCTACTCAAATTCTTACTGAAAGAGGAATTCTACTTGTTCCGGATGTTCTAGCATCTGCAGGTGGTGTTACAGTATCTTATTTTGAATGGGTACAAAACAATCAAGGATACTACTGGACTGAGGAAGAAGTTGAGGAAAGACTTCACAAAGTGATGGTTAAGTCATTTAACAACGTCTTTGACGCTGCGCAAACTCGTCGTGTAGATATGCGTCTTGCAGCCTACATGGTCGGTGTTCGAAAAATGGCTGAGGCTAGCCGTTTCCGTGGCTGGATATAAATTCAAAAGGGTATAATAATTGAATCGAACTAAAAAATCTCCTATCATGTTAAGGTAGGAGATTTTTTTATACAGTGATGGTTGCTCAGGAGGAGTGTTAAAGAAAAGTGGTACAAGAAAAAGTTATTATTGTTGGTGGCGGTCCCTGTGGAATATCAGCTGCTCTGGCATTAAAAGATAAAGGTTTTGACCCTCTCATTATAGAAAAGGGGAATATTGTAAACGCAATTTATCATTATCCCACACACCAAACATTTTTTTCCTCAAGTGAAAAACTTGAAATTGGTGAGGTGCCTTTTATCATTGAGGGACATAAGCCTAAAAGAAATCAGGCATTAGCGTACTATAGAGAAGTTGTAAAAAGAAAAAAGCCAAGAATTCACACGTTTGAGAAAGTCGAAGAGGTTAAAAAAGAAGGTTCTTCTTTTAAAGTGAGAACAGATAAAGCCCTTTATGATTCCCAGTATGTCATTATTGCAACGGGCTATTATGATCATCCCAATTATATGAACATTCCAGGAGAGGAACTGTCTAAAGTATTTCATTACTTTAAGGAAGCTCATCCCTACTTTGATACGGACGTAGCGGTTATTGGTGGAAAAAACTCAAGTGTGGATGCCAGTCTGGAACTTGTAAAAGCTGGCGCAAGGGTTACGGTCCTATACCGTGGAAGTGAATACTCCCCAAGTATCAAACCTTGGATCCTTCCTGAATTTGAAGCACAAGTGAGAAATGGCGTTATTAAAATGGAGTTTAATGCATTTGTACAAAAAATAACAGACAACTCTATATAAGGTTCATGACAAGACAATGGAAATAAAAAATGATTTTGTATTTGCGATGACGGGTTATCATCCCGATCATGATTTCTTAACAAAAATGGGGGTAACCATCGATCCAAGTACTGGTAGACCTACTTACAATGAGGAAACCATGGAAACGAATGTCCCCGGAGTATTTATCGCTGGCGTTATAGCAGCTGGAAATAACGCAAATGAAATTTTCATTGAAAATGGAAGGCACCACGGTGCTCCAATTGCAGAGGCAATTGCAAACCGCTAATGGGACAAGGGGACAGGAACCTTGTCCCATTTTCTTTAGTTATAAAAATGGATGGAATATGCTTTCTAACTGATCATTTCGGATGCTGGAATCTTCTAAAGCTACTTGAAGCTTGACTCTTGCTTTTTGTCCATTTAGCCCATTAGCAAAAATAACTCCTAAATCCTTGAGCTGTTTCCCTCCGCCTTCATATCCATAAATGCCTTCTGCCGTACCATTAAAACACCTGGAAACCACGACAATGGGAACATTCTTAGAAAGTAAATGTTTCACTCCATCTACCGCTAGCGGAGGAATGTTTCCTTGTCCTAATGCTTCAAGTACGAGTCCATCGTACTTAGCTTCAGCTAAAGAATAAAGAAGGGTAGAATCAAAACCAGCATGCACTTTTAGCAAGGCTACTTTTTTCGTTACCTTATCAATCTGAAATGCCTCTCTAAAATTAGGCGTATGATGAAAAAACACACCGCGTTTTGAAACAATTCCAATGGGTCCATATTGTGGACTTTGGAACGTAGACACATTGGAGGCATGGGTTTTTGTCACATTAAAAGCGGAATGGATTTCATCATTTAGTACAACGAGTACTCCTTTTTTCCTCGCAGACTCACAAGAAGCTGTCCGAATGGCTGAAACTAAGTTGTAAAGCCCGTCCGATCCAATTTCATTACTAGATCTCATAGCACCGGTTAAAACAATGGGAATGTCCGTCTGAATAGTTAAGTCTAAAAAGTAGGCTGTTTCCTCTAATGTATCAGTTCCATGAGTAATAACAATTCCGTCAATCGGCTGAGATTGTATAGTCTCTTCGATGATCTGTTTTAGGATTAGCATTTCCTGAAGGGTAATGTGGGGTGAAGGAAGTTGAAAGGGCTCCTTCACTATAAAATTAGCTAAATCCTCGAGTAATTGTCCTTGTGCTATTAAGGGGTTTTCTCCACCTTGAATAACCGTTCCGCTTTGAACATCCTCCTTCATAGAGATTGTGCCACCGGTATGAATTAATAGGATATTTTTTTTCATATAAAAGCTCCACTCCTAGGTTGTAATTTCTAAGGTCTGGAAAAAATCAATTGTTTTCATGCCACTATTTCCATGATACGATTAAATAAAACAAGTGAAAAGGGGTCAACCTATGTTGGTCATTATGTCAGCTGGGATTGCACCTGGATTGGCATTACTAAGCTACTTTTATTTAAAAGATGAATACGATTCAGAACCAATACATCTAGTTTTCCGAACGTTTCTTTTTGGTGCTTTATTAGTTTTTCCAATTATGTTTGTCCAGTACGTACTATCTGTTGAAGGTATTTTTGTAGCACCCTGGTCAAAAGCCTTTATATCCACTGCAATGCTTGAAGAGTTCTTTAAGTGGTTTATATTATATTATACCATTTATCTATACAGTGATTTCGATGAACCTTACGACGGTATTGTGTATGGAACAAGTGTGTCTTTAGGATTTGCAACTGCTGAAAATATTCTATACCTTATTGGTCATGGTGTGGAGTATGCCATTGGAAGAGCTTTACTTCCTGTTTCCAGTCATGCATTATTTGGGGTGTTAATGGGTTACTACTTAGGAAAAGGTAAATTTTCTACTGAAGGAAAGCGTCCATTATACATTTTTTACGCACTTTGTATTCCCCTATTGCTACATGGGTCTTATGACCTTATCCTTCTTACCTCTGACCAGTGGATAATTTGGATGGTTCCATTCATGATTTTCTTATGGTGGCTAGGACTAAGGAAAGTAAAAAATGCAAAGAAGCTAACGGAAGTCCATGTATATGAGCGTAGTATTTCATAAACCTTTTTTGTCTATCGAGGCAAAAAGGGTTTTTTTGTTTCTCCTAACGAGTCATCTTTTTAGGAAGTTGAAATCAATTGCATAAAAAGTGAGGTTCTACAAAAAATAGGATTATTGCTAAACCATTACAACGGAGGGAAAATGCATGAAGCGATCTTTAATAGTTGTAAAAATTATAGCGATTTTCCTGATTTGTATAAGCTCTTTTTATTCTTACACAGGAGAAAACAATGTAAGAGCTTTTTCCAACCAGGTAATCCAACATGGGGCGGTCGGTGAAGATGTAATTGAATTGCAAGCTAGATTGCAATACTTAGGATTTTATAACGGAAAAATTGATGGAGTTTTTGGATGGGGCACCTATTGGGCACTTCGTAATTTCCAATACGAGTTTGGTATGAAAGTGGATGGTCTTGCCGGGCAAGAAACGAAGGCTAAACTAGCAAAAGCATCCCAATACAATGAGGAATATGTAAAAAGAAACATAAACCAAGGCAATAAATTCACACATTATGGAAAAACGCCTTTAGAACAGCAACAAAAACCATCAGGAAATAAAGGTGGCGGTAAAGCACCAGCACCTGGCACCAATCAAGGTGGTGGAAAAGCGACCGGTACTAATCAAGGTGGAGGAGGAAACAATCCGCCTGCTCAAACAACCCCTGATAAACCGACTGCTGCTAATACACCAGCTGGATTTTCTCAAAATGATATCCAATTGATGGCTAACGCAGTCTATGGTGAGGCTAGAGGAGAACCATATGAAGGGCAAGTGGCAGTTGCTGCTGTCATCTTGAATCGTGTTGAGAGTCCAACATTTCCAAATACAGTATCTGGTGTTATTTTCGAGCCTCTTGCTTTTACTGCGGTCGCGGATGGTCAGATTTGGCTCACTCCTAACGAACGTGCAAAAGAAGCTGTTCTTGATGCTATTAACGGATGGGATCCGACTGGAAATGCTATTTATTACTTCAATCCGGATACAGCAACAAGTTCTTGGATTTGGGGAAGACCGCAAATTAAACGAATAGGCAAGCATATATTCTGTAAATGAGGTGATTGGATGATTCGTGGAATACTAATAGGGGTCTTATCAGTCGCAGTCGTTGGAACAGCCTATTGGGGCTACCAAGAGCATCAAGAAAAAAATGCGATTTTAGTGAATGCAGAAAATAACTATCAAAGAGCCTTTCATGAACTTACCTATAATATAGATTTGTTGCATGATAAAATCGGGACCACACTGGCTATGAATAGTAGAGAATCCATTTCCCCAGCACTGGCTGATGTGTGGAGAGTGACATCTGAAGCTCAAAACGAAGTGGGGCAATTGCCACTAACACTGCTACCATTTAACAAAACGGAAGAATTCCTATCTAAAATTGGTGATTTCAGCTATAAGACAGCTGTAAGGGATTTAGAAAAGGAACCTCTGTCAGAAGAGGAGTATAAGAACTTACAAAGCTTATATGGGCAAGCTGAGGAAATTCAAAATGAATTAAGAAAAGTTCAACACATGGTACTAGAGAACAACTTACGCTGGATGGATGTAGAATTGGTTTTAGCTGGTGGAAAAGAGCCTGCAGATAACACAATCATTGACGGGTTTAAAACAGTTGAGAAAAAGGTAGAAGGATATTCGGAAACTGGATTCGCAGAGACTACCGATTCAGAATCTGCGGTTAACGATTACTCCCACTTAAAAGGGAAAGAGATTACAGAAGAAGAAGCTCTACAAATTGCAAAGAAATTTATTAACATTACAAATAAAAATGAAGTAAAAGTTACGGAAAATGGAGAAGGTTCCTCTTATGGTTTTTACTCCGTTACTGTACGTAATGGTAATAATCAAGCAAACCTTGATTTAACTAAAAAGGGTGGACACCCACTTTATCTTATTCAGCATCGGGACGTGAAGAATGCAAAAATCAGCCTAAATGATGGATTCAATAAGGCTGCTCAATTTTTGAAAAAGCACGGATTTGAAAATATGACATTGTTTGAAAGTGCCCAATATGATAATACGGGTGTCTATCTGTTCGTTTCTGAACAAGATGGAGTAAGAATCTATCCAGATTCAGTGCGCATAAAGGTTGGGTTAGATGATGGCGAGGTTCTTGCATTTTCTGCTGAAGACTACTTAAGCTTTCATCAAAAAAGGGACATCCCAGAGCCAACATTATCTACTGAGGAGGCAAAATCAAAGCTTAATCCAAACTTAAAGGTGATGGAGCAAAACGTTGCTCTCATCATCAACGAAGTGAAAGAAGAAGTTTTATGTTACGAGTTTCTAGGTACTATAAACAATGATACGTACCGGATTTACATCAATGCAGAGAATGGTTTTGAAGAAAAAGTTGAAAAGCTTAAAAATGCTGAACCGATATATGAAGATGTTGTATAAACTAAACTGACAGTTTTTACTGTCAGTTTTTTTTTAGTAAAAAGTATTACCCTTAAAGATTTTATAATATAGAAAATTTTATGATTACATGTCATAATAAATATATAAATTAGGCTAAAAGCAGGTGTAGGAGCATTGTTTAGGATTGGTAATCAACTTAGTATTGAACAGCTTAATGGACAAAATATAGAAGAATTTAAATGTACGATAATGGATTTTCAAGAAAACCAGGTTATAGTAGATTATCCTATACATATGAACGGTTCGAAACGGTTTAGTTATGCTGTTCAGTCAATCTGTAAAGCAAGATATATCAACGATGCAGGTCAATTATATTTATTTGACGTAACCATTACAGGTAGGAAGGTAGATCAAATCCCTGTAATCGTATTAAGTCATACAGGGGAAAAAGACTTTGAGAAATTTGAACAAAGGAAGTTTTTAAGAGTAAATACCCAGTTAGATGTGGCAATTCATCCAATTCAAAGGGAATTTCCTCCATTTACCACCATAACAAAAGATATAAGTGCTGGTGGAGCAGCTTTCTATGCCCCGAAAGATGACATGTTTTATAAGGGGATGAACATAGAATGTTGGTTTGTGTTACCAATGCAATCCGGTTACAATCAGTATTTAAAGCTTCAGAGTGAGGTTGTTTCAATCAATGATAATGAAAAGAAATCCAACCTTATTGCGGTCAGCTTTCAACAGCAAAGAGAAAACCATAAACAGCTATTATTGCGATATTGCTTTGAGCGCCAACTAGTATTAAAAAATAAAAAATAAACGTTCCATCCATATAGTTTTGAATAAGTATAAATTCTTTTCCATTCTTCCTATACTATTGGTAACGGAGGAATGATTATGAAACGTGGAGAAAGGATTATTATCAAGCTTGTCATCATACAAGCGATTGCACTTCTTTTTTTTCAAATAGTTTTTCATTATGCAGACATATTTCCTGAGCTTAAGAGACTTACTATGTATGAAGGGGTAAACAGTCAAAACTATACAAAAATAATCGAAACATTTAAAATTCCTTAAGCAGGTAAATACCTGCTTTCTTTTATGGTAAGATATAAAAAAAGATTTTATGAGGTGTACGTATGACAAGCCGAAAAATTTCAATTGCAATCGATGGTCCAGCTGCGGCCGGAAAAAGTACTGTAGCTAAAAAAATAGCTGAAAAACTTTCCTTCTTATACATAGATACCGGTGCAATGTACCGAACTTTAACATATAAAGCGCTCCAAGCCGATATAAATATAGAAGACGAAGCTGAACTTGTCCGTCTCTTAAATGAAACGGATATTGAATTGGTACCAGCAGTAGACGGCCAAAAGGTCATAATGGATGGACAAGATGTGTCCGATGAAATACGAGGGAACCAGGTAACCCGTAATGTATCAGCTGTTTCAAAACACAAAGGTGTTCGTGAAGAAATGGTTCGTAGACAACAAGAATTGGGCAACAAGGGTGGAGTTGTCATGGATGGGCGTGATATCGGCACCCATGTGTTACCAAATGCAGAGGTAAAGGTTTTCTTATTAGCTAGTGTAGAAGAACGAGCAAAAAGAAGACATGAGGAAAATATAAAGAAAAACATATCTTCTGATTTGGAATCACTTAAGGTCGAAATCGCCCATAGGGATAAGTTAGATTCAGAGCGGGAGGTAGCCCCTCTAAAGAAGGCAGATGATGCCATCGAATTAGACACGACTCATTTAACTATAGATGAGGTTGTATCTGAAATACTAAAGCTAGTTAGAGAAAGGGTCGATTTTCTTTGAGCTTCTATCAATTTGCTAAAACTGTGGTAGCAACCCTGTTAAAACCCTCGTTTAGAATAAAAATAATAGGGAAGGAGAACTTTCCAAAGGATGGGGGAGTATTACTCTGTACCAATCATATTAACAACCTCGACCCTCCTGTAGTCGGAATTACTTGTCCCCGTCCGGTTTCCTTTATGGCCAAAGCAGAATTATTTGATGTTCCCATTCTCGGTAATATCGTTCGGAAAGTCCGCGCCTTTCCTGTAAAGCGTGGAATGAGTGATCGAGAGGCACTAAGAAATGGCCTAAAAATTTTAAAAGATGGACATGTCTTAGGTTTATTTCCTGAAGGAACACGAAGCAAAACAGGTGAATTAGGTAAAGGCTTAGCAGGTGCCGGCTTTTTTGCGATGAGAACCGATGCCAAAATAGTACCTTGTGCCATAATTGGAGACTACAAATTTCTTAGAAGAATAACAGTGATTTACGGCAAACCATTAAATTTTGAAGAAATGCGTGAGAAAAAAGCATCGGCCGAAGAAGCGACTGACTATATTATGCAAGGGATTAAAGAATTAATTGATTCCCATAATAATGGAAACATCACTTGACAAATAATAAAAATTGTTAGAAGTTATTGTAAAGGAAAAAATCTGAAAGTACTGATTTTTACTGATGAAGTCTCTTTTAGTCTATTAAAGCTCTAGTCGTTTTAGTATGTTTCATGATTAAACATATGATATATTTGATAATGTGGAGCAGTCAGGTTAAGGAGGAGTACATATGGTAGAAGACATGAATCAAGTGGATGTAAAAGTATTCGAAGTTGGAGAAATTGTGAAAGGTCAAGTAACTAAGGTAGAAGAAAAGCAAGTCATTGTTGACCTTGAAAATAGTAAGCTAGATGGAATTATTCCAATTAGTGAACTATCTAGTCTTCATGTAGAAAAAGCTAGTGATGTAGTATCGGAAGGGCAAGAGCTTACACTTGAAGTAATCAAGGTCGAAGAGGATGCTCTAATCCTTTCTAAACGCAAAGCAGAAGCTGTCCAAGCATGGAAAGACTTACAAGTTGCTTTTGAAGCGGGAAACACGATTGAAGCAGAAATTAAAGAAGTAGTGAAAGGCGGACTTGTGGTAGATTTAGGAGTTCGTGGATTCGTACCTGCTTCTTTAGTAGAAGATCGTTTTGTAGAAGACTTTTCTGACTATAAAGGAAAGACCTTAACTTTTAAAATTGTTGAATTAGACGTAGAAAAGAATCGTTTAATTCTTTCTCATCGTCATGTCCTTGAAGAAGAGAAGGGCAAATTAAGAAAACAAAGTTTAGAAAAAATTGAAAGTGGACAAGTTATGGAAGGAACCGTCCAACGAATTACCGATTTCGGTGCATTCGTTGATATTGGTGGTGTGGATGGTCTTGTCCACGTTTCACAACTTGCTCACCAACATGTTGATAAACCATCTGATGTGGTGGAAGTTGGTCAAACAGTAAAGGTTAAAGTACTTTCTGTTGATCGTGATAACGAAAGAATCTCACTATCCATTAAAGAAACTCAACCTGGACCTTGGTCTAATATCAATGAAAAAGCTCCTAGAGGAACAACTTTAACTGGAACAGTGAAAAGACTTGTTTCTTATGGTGCTTTCGTAGAGGTCTTCCCGGGAGTAGAGGGGCTTGTCCATATATCACAAATCTCTCACAAGCATATTGGAACTCCAGGAGAAGTACTTAAAGAAGGTCAAACTGTACAAGTAAAGGTTATTGACGTGAATGAGCAAGAACAGCGTCTATCCTTAAGCATAAAAGAGTTGGAAGAAAAGGAAGAAGAAGTTAAAGACTACGAGCTTCCTGAAGAAAATAAAGGATTCCAACTTGGTGAAATGATTGGAGACAAACTAAAAGATCTAAAATCATAATGAAATGGTGATGACATGAGTCGAACACAGCGCAAGCTAGAGCACATTCAACTAGCATTATCAACAGGGCAATTGCGCTTAACAGGTTTAGATGATATACAAATTATTCATCAATCCTTGCCTGACTCATCATTATCTGATGTATCTCTTCAAACCTTTCTAGGCGAACTTCTCTTAAGTTCGCCTATTTTTATAAACGCCATGACAGGTGGCGGTGGAAGAGAGACTCAGAAAATTAATGAAGAGTTAGCGATTGCTGCCAGAGAAACCGGCTTAGCCCTTGCAGTTGGCTCTCAAATGTCAGCGATTAAAAATCCAGAAGAGCGAAAGACATATGAAATCGTACGGAAACTGCACCCAAATGGCGTTATTTTTGCGAATTTAGGTAGTGAGGCCACTCTAGAGCAAGCCCAACAAGCCGTTGAAATGTTAGAGGCAAATGCTATCCAAATTCACATTAACGTAGTGCAGGAGTTAACAATGCCTGAGGGTGACCGATCTTTTAAAGGGGCTCTAGAAAGGATTCAAGCAATAGCAGAGTCTTTACCTGTTCCAGTTATTATCAAGGAAGTTGGATTTGGGATGGGGTTTGAAACGGTTCAAAAGTTAAACTATTCGGGTATCCTTGCTGTTGATATTGGAGGCTTTGGAGGAACAAACTTTGCAAAGATTGAAAACAGCAGAAGAAGTGAGGAATTCACGTTCTTTAATGAATGGGGTATTCCCACCAGTGTCTCTTTAGTCGAAGCTTGTGAAGCAGCAGATGGATTAGAGGTGCTAGCTTCCGGTGGGATTACGAATAGTCTAGATGTTGTTAAATGTCTTGTACTAGGTGCTCAAGCTGTGGGAATGGCAGGAACCTTTTTGAGGGTTTTAAAGGAAGATGGAATCGAAAAACTCATTGAGTCAATTGAACAAGTACATAAGGAAATTTCTTTTATGATGACTGCACTTGGGTGTGAAAAAGTTTCTGAACTGCGAACGAAACCAGTTCTATTCACAGGCCAGACCCATCATTGGTTAAAGGAAAGAGGGGTTAACACCTCTTCTTATAGTCAAAGAGGTAGGGTGTAGGTTGATATCGGTAACCTTAGTGATTAAGGTTGCCTATTTTTTTTTTGTAAAATAACTGTTTGGAGTTACTTTTTAATGTAAATGAGGTTTTTATAATAGGCATTTAGTAAAATGTTTGTTTAGTGTCCTTGAAAGCCTGAATTTTATGGGTTTACTGGGAGTTCCTGGGGGTGTGAGGCATAAAAGTGATTATATAGTGATTCAATGTGGTGACGATAGTGCGAATTTTTGATTTTGAGTGCGGAAAATTGCATTTGAGTGCGATTATTACGATTTGGGTGCGAAAACAAGAGTTTGAGTGCAAAAATGGGTTTGAGTGCGGAAATAGGCTGTTTATGTGCGATTTCCTTAACTTGAGTGCGAAAAAATCAATTTAAGTGCGAAAAAGCCCACACTACAGCCCAGATACGACGTCGCCGGCCCCATGCATTTTCTAAAAAAAAACAGCTGTACCCAACCCAAGGATACAGCCAAATTCAATTTCAATTCAATCATCAATGTTGATTTCGCTCTCTCGCTCTTTCCGGATCATCCAACTTCGTAGCCCCATTATGATGTAGTGCCTGATCACGATCTGATTCCACAACACGTTGTTTTCTTAACTTCTTCTCTTGTCGATCTTTTCCCATATACATTCCCACCTTCAATTACATTATCAATTTTAATATCACCCAATATTTCTTCGTTATTCACGGATAATCTAGTAGAGAATGTCCATAATGGAAATAGGAGGGACTCATTGTGGAGGGTTGGTTCTTTTATTATCTGTTTTGGTCTTCTTGGGTGGTCTTAACTTTCCTGATTCCTAAAGAAAATCCAAATAGAGTTGCCTATAGCTGCTTTGTACTGGTAAGTATAATCCTATCAAATCATTCAATCAAAATCGTCTATTGGGACTTTAATTTAACGGTCATGTTTTGGATCTTATGCTGCATGGTTGCCCTTTCTTCTTTAACAATATCTATTCTCCTTTACCAAATTTGCACGTCCTTATTAGTTATGCTGTTCTATTGCATATTTTTATTATTTGAGTTGTATGACCCGATATGGGTGTTCGTAGATCGTAAATGGCTTCTCACTATCATGATTTCTGTCATAGCCATTTTATTAAATTCTAATGGGAAATGGCGTGTAATAACTGCATTTTTAGGGATTGGTATGGGGGAAATTCTATATGCTTACGTACTCTATACAACAGATATCCTCATTACCATAACAAACCCAACCTTTTTAGATATTGGGGCACTTATTGGAGTGACAATTCTACTATGGAATGGTCTTGAAAAAGTCATACACCATTTAAATAAATTGTACGATCCCCAAACTCATTTAGAAAAGGAGAAACAGAGGCTAGGATGAATGAATACTTATACCCTGTATTATTTGGATTAGCAACAGGAATATTATCAAGACTGTATATGCTACGTACTGATTATCGACAGTATCCAACTTATTTACACGGAAAGATTATACATATTGCATTGGGTGTTATCGCTGCAGGATTAGGAACCATTGCAATACCTGCACTCCTAGAAGAGGAATATACGGCCATCACCTTCCTTACTCTTGCAGCCTCCCAATTCCGCGATGTTCGAAATATGGAACGGAACACGTTAACAGAGCTTGATTCATATGAGCTGGTTCCGAGAGGAAAGACGTATATAGAGGGGATTGCCGTTGCCTTTGAAAGTCGTAACTACCTAGTCATCGTGGCATCTATGCTGGCAACTCTAGTTTATGTTTTGTTTGGGCTTTATGCTGCACTAGGAATAGCTGTAATCATATTCATAGGATGTAGAATTTTGATGGATGGCGGACGACTAGGGCAAATAGTAGAAATTGAATATGCGGAACCGCACTTTGAAGGTCCGGGTCTTTATGTAGGCAATATTTATATCATGAATATTGGGATACCAGAAAAACAAGAATTGATAAAAAAGCAGGGCATGGGGTTTATACTAACTCCAAAAAACTTTAATGCTCTGACCACGATTGCCAACATTGGCCAAAGGCAAGCTATCTTACATGATGTTTCTACCGCTCTGGGAATATACACGGATACAGGTGAACCTTCCCTTACACCTTTGGCTAAACGTGATCTAGATGATGGAAGGCTGGGTGTGTTTTTGTTACCACAAGTAAAAAATGTGGAGTTAGCCCAAAAAATTATTGAAATTGTCCCTACCTTAGAAAATGCAGTTAGAATGCCGACCAACCGACATGTTGAAGAAGAAGAAAGGCGTACGAACTCATGACGATTGAAAAGTTTATTTTAGCAGCTATCACAACAAATCCTAATAAAGCTCCTAGTGGAGTTTGTGTATTCCATTGTGAGAATAAAAAAGAGCTCATGACAGTCGCACGAAATTTAGAGGCGATATTAGATGGAATCGCACATGAATTAACGGAAGAATTATATGTGGTTGTCCGGCATTAGTTTAAGAAATATTTGTTATTTTTACTTGTTTTCGATAAAATACTGTAGTTAGGCTGACACTAAACAGTTTAGGTCAGCCTCTTTGTATAAATTGTAGAGAGGGTGATGGAAATGGTAAAGCCGGTTGTGGCGATTGTGGGACGTCCGAATGTTGGCAAATCAACCATTTTCAATCGAATCGTAGGAGAACGTATCTCGATTGTTGAAGATATCCCGGGTGTGACTAGGGATCGTATATATAGTAGTGGAGACTGGTTGAATCATGAATTTAATATTATTGACACAGGTGGAATCGAAATAGGCGATGAACCATTCCTAGAGCAAATTAGAGGACAGGCTGAGATTGCCATTGATGAAGCAGATGTCATTATATTCCTGACAAATGGTAGAGAGGGAGTAACAGCTGCCGACGAAGAAGTTGCGAAACTATTGTACAAAACTAAAAAACCAGTAGTTTTAGCTGTTAATAAAATCGATAACCCTGAAATGAGATCGCAAATTTATGATTTCTATTCCTTAGGGTTTGGCGAACCGTTCCCTATCTCTGGGACACATGGACTGGGATTAGGAGATTTACTCGACGAAGTGGCAAAGAATTTTCCTCAGCATGACTTAGGGGAATATGATGAAGAAGTTATCAAGTTTTCACTGATTGGTCGTCCGAACGTAGGGAAGTCTTCTCTTGTTAATGCGATATTGGGTGAAGATAGAGTCATCGTAAGTGATGTTGCTGGAACGACTCGTGACGCAATTGACTCACTATGTACAGTAGATGGACAGGATTATGTCATCATTGATACGGCAGGAATGAGAAAAAGAGGAAAAGTATACGAGAGTGTTGAAAAATATAGTGTATTAAGAGCTTTACGCGCAATCGAACGCTCTGATGTGGTTTTAGTTGTGTTGGATGGTGAAGAAGGAATCATTGAACAGGATAAAAGGATTGCCGGTTATGCTCACGAAGCAGGAAAAGCTGTTGTCATTGTTGTAAACAAATGGGACGCTGTTGAAAAAGATGAGAAAACCATGAAGAATTTCGAACAAAAAATAAGGGACCATTTCTTATTCCTAGACTATGCTCCCATTATCTTTTTATCTGCCAAAACGAAAAAGAGGGTACATACCTTATTCCCTATGATTCAACTAGCTAGTGAAAACCATTCTATGCGTGTAGAGACAAGTGTACTAAATGATGTGGTAATGGACTCTGTAGCGATGAATCCAACGCCAACACATCAAGGTAAGAGATTAAAAATCTTCTATACCACTCAGGTTGCAATTAAGCCACCAACTTTTGTCGTTTTTGTTAATGACCCTGAGTTATTACATTTTTCGTATGAACGATTCTTAGAAAATCGAATTCGAGAGGCATTCGGTTTCATAGGAACTCCGATTAAAATATTTGCACGACAACGGAGTTAAGAATGAGGTGTAAAAATGAATAAACAACGTGTTACTGTACTAGGAGCTGGAAGCTGGGGAACCGCATTGGCTTTAGTCTTAGGTGATAATGGACATGACGTTCGGTTATGGGGACATAGGCGTGAACACATTGACCAAATCAATCAAACAAGAATGAACGAAAAATATTTACCCAACGTATCTCTTCCAGATACAGTTATCGGTTATTCATCCTTAGAAAAGGCATTAGAAAATGTAAACATGATCGTAATGGCTGTACCCACAAAAGCAATTAGAGAGGTAACAAAAGAAATTCAAGCTTTTTTACAAGAGCCAGTCACGATTGTTCATGTAAGTAAAGGGATTGAACCAAATACGCTTAAACGCATTTCTGAAATGATTGAAGAAGAAATGGAAGCTCGACTATTGGACCATGTGGTGGTTCTCTCAGGTCCAAGTCATGCAGAAGAAGTTAGTTTACGCCACCCTACAACTGTAACGGTGTCTTCTAAGGATATGTCTGCTGCAGAAGTAGTCCAGGATCTATTCATGAATCAACATTTTAGAGTGTATACCAACCCTGATGTAATTGGAGTCGAGATTGGTGGCGCATTAAAGAATATTATTGCGTTAGCTGCTGGATTATCTGACGGTCTTGGTTACGGTGATAATGCAAAAGCTGCACTAATTACAAGAGGGCTTGCTGAAATAGCTAGATTAGGTACCCAAATGGGTGCAAATCCACTTACATTCTCAGGACTAACAGGTATTGGAGATTTAATCGTTACCTGCACAAGTGTTCACTCTCGAAACTGGAGAGCAGGGAATATGCTCGGAAAAGGCCAAAACCTTGATGAAGTTCTAGAAAATATGGGGATGGTTGTAGAAGGAGTTCGAACAACCAAAGCTGCCTTTCAACTAGCGGAAAAATACAAGGTGAATATGCCAATCACAACGGCTTTACATAGTATTCTTTTTGATAAAGTAAATCCTAAAGATGCGGTAGACTCCCTCATGGCTAGAATGAAAACCCAGGAAATGGAAGACTTAGTCAATATATTGGATGCTAAAATGCAGGAACAATAATCTTTTGAAACCTATGACGTTCTTACACAAAGCGCATAAACTGATTGTAGATTCTCGGAAAAAATGCCGCGATGTGGGTTTATATGGAAACCAGATTGGCAAGCCCCGCCTTTCTGGTTTTTTATTTTTTTGAAAAAATATTAATAATCTTTGTCTTTTCAAGCCACGTTTACCCATTTTGTTTTGGCTGTGATATAATTTCTGTTGGACTAAGATTAGGAGTGACTAAAAAATGACACCAGCATTGATAAAAATGTGGTTTTCACTAGGAGCTATGGGACTTATGTTCCTTGCGATTCTTTCCATCTACTTTAGCCGATATAAACTGAAGGGGATATTTAAATTTATTACTGCCTTCATCGCTTATTCATTGATGATTATTTCAGGTCTGATCATGGTATTTGTTGTGTTCAGCGGACCAACACCATCTTGAGGAGACGACCATGACTAAAAAGTTTAATGTTTTCATAATCTTACTTATATCCACTACAATCCTCTCAGGTTGTCTATATCCAGATAGTGAATTAAGTAAGAACCAGATTCCATATTTAGACCAACTTCAATCAGTACAAACGGCTGTTAATCAGTTCCAAGAAGATGAAGGTGGCATTTTACCAATCAAAACAAAGGATGCCGAAACCCCTATTTATCAAAAGTACTTAGTAGACTTCAGTAGAATAGCACCAAGGTATTTAGCTGAACCGCCTGGAAATTCATTTGAGAATGGCGGTATTTATCAGTATGTCTTAGTAGATGTTGAAGAGAATCCGACTGTACGAGTGTTTGATTTAAGAATAGCTGAAAGAATTAGAGAAATTAACTTGAGAATAAAAGCGAATGGCTATCCACCATATGACGAGATACTTGCTAGGAACGTTTATTCACTAGATTTCAGTAAGATTGGGTACGATACCCCTCCGACTGTCGTTAGTCCATTTACGGGGCTAGAACTACCTTTTGTCGTTAATGGACAAGGTGAGTTATTTGTAGACTATAGAGCTGATTTGTACCAGCTATTGAGAGAAAATGATTATGATATTGAACCAGGGGAGGATATTCGTTGGATTTTAGTAGAAGACTCTGTCTTTGTTCCGGCATATTCTCTACCATATACAGTTGAATCAAATTCAGACGAACCTATTTTTATGACTGAAAAGTAGTCATAGAAATAGGTTTTTTCTTATATTTAGGGAAGATTTAACCACTTTCAGTCATAAGCTAGTTTTTTATAAATATATTGTAGAAGAGGTCTTTCAGGCAGCATGTATTAGACCGGTTCTTGGGTTGTTACTGTGCCGTTTCTATAAATGTTTATAAAAGGAGGAATTTTTCATTAAAAATAGTCATAATCATTTCGGACAACATCATAAACATATATTGTCCAAAAGAATCATACGCAAACTATTCCCAGCAAAAAATGGTCGGGAGGGGATCACTTGGAAAAGGTAGATATTTTTAAAGATATTGCTGAACGTACGGGCGGTGATATTTACTTAGGAGTAGTCGGAGCAGTAAGAACAGGGAAATCTACATTTATTAAAAAATTTATGGAACTAGTGGTTTTACCAAGTATCGGAAGTGAATCAGAGCGTGCTAGAGCACAAGACGAGCTTCCACAAAGTGCTGCAGGTAGAACGATTATGACAACAGAACCCAAGTTTGTACCAAATCAAGCCGTTTCAGTACATGTGGATGAAGGATTAGAAGTTAACGTTCGTTTAGTGGACTGTGTAGGCTACACAGTACCAGGAGCCAAAGGCTATGAGGATGAAAATGGGCCGCGTATGATTAACACACCATGGTATGAAGAACCCATCCCGTTCCATGAAGCTGCAGAAATTGGAACGAGAAAGGTCATCCAGGAGCATTCAACAATCGGTGTTGTCATTACAACTGATGGCTCTATTGGAGAAATTCCGCGTTCAGATTATATTGAGGCTGAAGAAAGAGTCATTGAAGAATTAAAAGAAGTAGGAAAACCATTTATTATGGTAATTAACTCAGTCAGACCTCATCACCCTGAAACAGAGGAACTTCGTAATAAGCTATGCGAAAAATACGATATTCCTGTTGTAGCGATGAGTGTTGAGAGTATGCGTGAGGGCGATGTACTGAATGTACTAAGAGAGGCATTATATGAGTTCCCAGTGCTTGAAGTGAATGTGAATCTTCCAAGCTGGGTCATGGTCCTTAAAGATGAACATTGGTTAAGAGAAAGCTACCAAGAAGCGGTTAAAGAGACTGTAAAAGATATCAAGCGTCTCCGTGATGTTGACCGAGTCGTTCATCAATTCTCGGAGTATGAATACATTGAAAGTGCTGGTTTAGCTGGCATTGAAATGGGTCAAGGTGTTGCAGAAATCGACCTACATGCTCCAGATGAACTCTATGATGAAATTTTAAAGGAAATTGTTGGTGTAGAGATTAGGGGTAGAGACCATCTCCTGCAACTTATGCAAGATTTCGCCCATGCTAAACAAGAATATGATCACGTGGCGGATGCTCTAAAAATGGTTAGACAAACAGGCTATGGTATTGCAGCTCCAACTCTTGAAGATATGAGTTTAGATGAGCCAGAAATCATTAGACAAGGTTCTCGCTTTGGAGTCCGTCTAAAGGCCGTTGCACCATCCATCCATATGATTAAAGTGGATGTGGAATCAGAGTTTGCTCCAATCATCGGCACTGAAAAGCAAAGTGAAGAATTAGTAAGATACTTAATGCAAGACTTTGAGGATGATCCATTATCCATATGGAACTCAGATATTTTTGGTAGAAGCTTGAGCTCTATTGTTAGAGAAGGAATTTCAGCGAAGCTTTCGTTAATGCCAGAAAATGCTCGCTATAAACTTAAAGAAACGCTAGAGAGAATTATTAACGAAGGATCTGGCGGTCTAATTGCTATCATCTTATAAAGGTAAGACTCCTGTTATTAGGGGTCTTTTTTTTGTATTTTCAAGGTAACCAAAAAACGGAAAAAGTCAATCTAAATAGTTTATTTTTCCCAAAACTATTATCTTTATGTTACAAAAAAGAAAAGATTCCCATTATTTCTAGAAATAATCTTGCTAATAAATTCTTATTGTGATAATCTTTTAACAGAATTAACCGCGTAAACCTTTTAAAACCGCGGTTTCTTCGGAAGTACATGTATATATTCTGGTATTTTTGTCAGTAATGTATATAGAAGTATCTTTTTATCCGAAGACAAGTCTCCATTATTTGGGAGGAGGTGAATGGCATGAACAAAACAGAATTGATTAGTGCTGTTGCTGAAGCTAGTGAACTTTCTAAAAAGGACGCTACTAAAGCAGTAGACGCTGTTTTTGACTCTATTTTAGGAGCTCTTCAAAACGGTGATAAAGTACAATTAATCGGATTTGGTAACTTTGAAGTTCGTGAACGTGCTGCACGTAAAGGACGTAATCCACAAACTGGTGACGAAATCGAAATCGCAGCGAGCAAAGTTCCTGCATTCAAGCCTGGAAAAGCACTTAAAGATGCGGTCAAATGATGCGTTGACCCCTACATACACAAGGGATTGAGCTGTTTTAAACTACAGTAAAACCCAAATGTTCAAAAAACCCCTCTGATTTAGAGGGGTTTTTTGTGTTTTTTGGAGAGGCTCGTTAAAGAGAAAGGAAGATTGTCATTTATCTAAGCAACTAACGGATTATTATTACCACGGGTTATTATTAAATTGATGATCTTTATAATACATCTTCCCAACTGGTTAGCTTCATGTTTGAAATATCTGCCTCATAAAAGAAGGTTGTATTGCGAAAATTACACTCTTCCAACCCTTCAATATATGTTTCCAATTTTAACTAAAAACCTAGGCTTCTAAATCAAGTTCCACTACTTTTCCTACAAATACATCATTTTTTATTCCAGTGATCCCAACAATCTGATCAACATTCAATAATTCAAGATTGCACATTACCTCTTTCATCCATTTTAGTAATTTTTGTTCTCATCCTTATACTAAATCCTTTCGAATCTATTCATTGTCGAACTACGTAGCTCATTATTTTCGATTGTGAGCTCTTTTACGCGCTTTTCTAGGGCTTTTATTACTTCCTTATAGTTTGATGCCACGTCTTCAGTTAAATTCGATTTGGAGGGAGTTAATGATGAATTATTCAATGCTTCCTCAACATCAGCTTTAAAACTTAAAAACCAACTTTCTAGGTATTCAGAATGTGCCCCTGACCAAAGAGTTCTATCGCTTGTTAACCCAAGCTTACTAGCAACAATTTTGTATAATTCCGTTTTCTTTTTCAGGGCTTCGATATCGCCTTTTTTTGCTAAGTTCATGTGTTGTCGTTTTATTCCCTTTGTAACGTTATATAACTGCTCTCTATTAGTTCTAGCCATTAATACCCCTCCTTAACCAGATTAATTGCTTCTGAGTAGCTTAAAACGGGTGTGGTGGCCTTGTTTTTCTTATAATACTTCTTCGCGATGAGACTTAGTTCTTTTTCGATTTGTTTTTTTGCCTTTTCAGGTAAATCAAATTTCTTAAAAAGGGTGCTGAAAGTCTTTGATATCTTCTTCTTTAAATCATCGACATTTACTTCGATTAAAGGTCTTTCTAACTTATTTTTCTTAGCCAAATCTTCGGAATACATTATTTGCACCAAGTAACGTAATACCTCAGCCTTGTGCTCAGACAATTTGTTCTTGTCGGGTTTATACAAGTGACATCCAAAACAATCTAATTCAGTATGGCCGCAGTTTACTGCTACTGACGCTGTACAACTGTGGGTGTACATAGGCATACCCTTTGGATCTTTAAGGTTTAGAGTGGGGAGCTCTTTGTTTTCATTTTTAACTTTTGTAATAATTTTTTCAAAGAAGGTAATTGCATCATTTTTAGATTCGGTTTTTGAAGATAAGGTCCTTGTTCTTTTCATCACCTGTTCCAAGGGAACAGTATCCTCAGAATCTTCGTAAACCAGGACATCATCCCATACACCCTCTGTGGCTACCAGTTTGATTTTATCAATGGTACCTTTGGAATGAGTTGCTAAATAGGGGAGTTGGGAATCGATATCTCTTTGATTAAGGGCAAATTGAATCTCAACCTTATCATTACCAATCATTTTCAAGTACATGGCATGCATTTTCCTTAGGTCATGAGAAGAGAAATGTGATTTTAGCTTTAATTGAGTTCTTATTTTCATTAAGTATCTATTTATTGAACCTACAAGGATTATATTTGTATTCATTGAGTTTGGAAAAAGTCTATATTCTTCGAGGTCATCACCAAAAGTTGTGGACACGTTCGCACTAGAGACCAATATCTTGTTATTCCCTGAAAGACTTTGAAGTTCATTAACCCATTGGACCATATCAGTTGTTGCTCTAACAAAATATTCAGTACCATTCTTTGTTTTATGAAAATGAATAAAGGTATCACCTTCATGATTGGTTGAAAGACAATCTCTTTTTAATAATAAGACTTCATGTATCCTAGCTCCTGTTGTAAGTTCCAGTAATATCGCTCTGCGAATGCGAGCATCGAGAATGATTCTATCATCAAATAAAACACTATCATTATCAAGTAAGGTAGAAATAAGGGTGAATGTATCGCCAAATTCAATGTGTTCCCCGTAAGTAGTGCGTTTATTAGAGTTTTTGGTAGGTGCGATACGATTTATGTTTAAAATTGTTAAATTGTTTTTAATAATATAAGTGTTTATGAATTCTCGTAAACATTCTCTTATATTATCCTGAAGGGTGGTACCAAGCGCTTTAAATGTATCTGAACCGAGTAGTTTTATTATTCCAGACTTATATAGAAGTTCTTTCACAAAGGTTATATCTAAGCCCGAGAAAATAGTAGCTGCTGTTCTCAAAGAGCTAGATTTAACATTCCATGTTCCCCAAGTAATTGAATTATAAGTTTGTTTGATATTTTCACCATTTGAATTTTCCATCTCAATCAAAGCTTTGCTGCCTATTCTGTCCATTAAAAATCCAAAGACAAATTCCTTTAATTCTTGAGTTAGTTCGTTATTATTATTTTCTATGAGCCTGTCCCATTTGAGTTGCTCGGATTCTTCTGATTTAAGTAATTTTTGTCTTTCAGGTATTTCGCTAATATAGGAATCTGGATTGTTGATTAATGAAAAAGCAAGAAACTCCGCAATTCTCATCTTACCTTTTCGATTAAAAATCATTTGTATTTCTACATTGCCAATCGTCTTTTTATTGAAATTAATCAAAAGACCATAGCCTTGCATCCACAAGTTTAAAATTTCTTTTGTAACATCCTTTTTGAAGCCTTCATGATTGATGGTTTGTTCAGGATTGAACTTATCAATTTGTTCATCAAAAAGCTCACTTAGAAAAATAAAATTATTTACAGAATGTAAAGGATAAGAATTTAAGTTGAGAGGTACTGAATAAATTGATTCATCTAACATAATCCGACCATAAAAAGCCAATCTATAAGCATATAATTTCTCTCCTCTATTCAGGTGATTGATCTGCTTAAAGTCGGCTAATGACTTATTTACAATGGATTTTGGGATACTCTTTTTTATTCCCAACGTATCAATTTCGTTGCTATTAAAGTGTTCGTAGATATTAAAACGTATCCTCCCGCCATTCACTTCAATATGTTTATGTTCATTTATAGAATCATGTAGTGTCAATAACGCCATTATTACCTCCAGTTAATTATCATTGAAAATCATTGTTTCAATTTGCTCGTCCGTGTATTTCAAATCACTTAGTCGTTCTTTAATCATTGATATAGCCTTCAATTTATTTTTCGCAATTGTATTGTCCAAAGAGAAGTTGGTGCTATTTTCAACCATATCTTGAAATTGAAGAATCAATCGTCTAAGTAATGTAATTGCGCCTGAAATATCTTCTTTACATAGCATGAATGAAGGGCAGTTCCAACATTTAAGATAGTGATTACAAGTGTGGTCTTCATCAAAGCAATAACCCATTTCAGTGCTTCTTCCATGTCTGGATATAAATTCATGAAGCTCCATATTAGTTGCTAAGTCTCTTGTCATGTCTGTATCAGGATTGTTTGAGGTTAAAAGTTCAATCATCTTTAAGTAAAACTTTCCAGTAATTTCGCCTTTTTCATACTTATCTAAAGCGCGAAATAAAAGAGCATTTTTAGCGTGTTTGCTTTTTATATATGCCTTTCTTATCATTTTTCCATCGTGATGTCCTGCGGCTACTTGGGCAGCTTCTTCGCTTCCAGTTTTTCTTATAATATGTGTTAGTAAATAATGTCGAAAGCTGTGTGTTCCAGCTTTAATTTCTTCGACTGGGGTGCCCAAAGAAACACTGATTGCTGGTTTGATTACTTCGTACAAAAATTCCACTATATTAGTCGGTGTCAAGACTTTACTTGAATTTTCAAATTGGAATAAATGAATATAAGAACGATTAAAGTTTTCGTTATAAACAGGCTTGAAACTGCCTCCATTAATACGATTTTCAAGAATACGAACAGCAGTAATACCATTCTCATCTACAATAGGGAATTGACCATTTTTATTTCCTGCTTTATCTGCATCTTGGGAGAATAAACCATACAAAGTCTTTTGATTTAGCATTGGATATATGCAGTTATTAGCTTCTAATGATAAAATGAATTTTTGTCTTACGGGACAACTAGAAGTTATTATCCAAAAATATTTACAAAGAAAATCCTTTTCATTTTTAGGCTTGAACTTCAATAGAAATTCAACGATTGCTTTTGGTGTCTCTTCATTTTCAAAAGCTAAACCATCTTCTTCTTCTCGAATTTTTTCTGCATGTTTTCTAATTCGTTTTAATGTTTGTTTTGGGAACTCAATTTGGCTAGGGAACACTTCATAAGCACCTGAAGCCCATTCGAAGAATGACAGTAACTTAGGGACATTTGTATTTATGCTACTAGCCTTCATACCCTTCATTTCTAAATATTCAATGTAACGTTCTAAATCAATAGAGTTAAAATTAGAACAGTCTTTAATATTCTGTTTATCTACATAATCTATGAATCTTTTTAATGCAGAAAATGTATTTTTAATAGTTTCCGGTTTTGTAGCGTTCGATTTTAAAAAAGATTCATAATCATCCATTGCTTGTCCATAAACAGGGTGTTGTTTCAAAATTTCTGTATTCTTTCGATTAGTTTGTTGTCTAGCAACGCTTTTTTTAGTTGAATAATCTAAATCAAAAAGTAATTGTCTTACTTTATTAGGACTATATCTGGACGTATTATGAATTGAATTGAAATGGGCACAGTCATTCTCAATATTAGAGTGAACTAACTCTTCCAATTTCTTGTTTCTCCAAAGTAAATGTATAGGTAAATATTTTTGTAATGGAATTCTAGTCACCTTAGAGTACTGACTGATTTTAGCAATTTCATATTCACTTAGAATGTTGTGAAAAACTGCCCAATTTATTATTAGCGTGTTGAGTTGAATTGAAGAAAAGTATTTTACCAATTTCGGTCTAATTAAATCATCTTGAAAAAGCCTATAATAAACTGCCCAATTAAAAATATAATGGGCTTCGGACATACCGTGCCTATTAAACCTAATAGGTTTATCAAGCCATGCAATCGGTTCTGGAAATTTTTCAATCAATTGCTTTGCAACATGAACTGATCCAGAATAAAAACCTGGCGCAGAAAATAGATAACGGGCCATACGAGCAATTTTTTCGTATTCAATAACAGAAAACCATTGTACTTTAGTCAAATTGTTCCCCCTGACTCTTATTGTTAAAAGTATCTTTCATGTGTTCCGATGTGGATTCAGGTTTGTTGTCTTCTAAGTAATGTATATAGGTGATTCGAGTAGTTTCTGTATCTGAATGGCCTAACATCCTGGATACATCGTCTAAGCTTGTTTTTTTTATTCTGAGAAGATAGGTGGCAAAATAGTGCCTAAATGAATGTGGGTACATCCAAGTTAAATTTAAGTTTGTTTTTTTGAAAAGTTGTCGGGTTAAATTTTTTATTATTTGATAAACAGTACCGTTATTCATTGGTTTACATTTATTCTTTTTTGAAATAAATAGGTATCCATGTTCTTTTGTTTGATTAGCCCTCATTAAAAGTATCCGTTCCCTGATAGCTGCGTATAGGATTGCAGTAAACTCCTCTTGTGCGAATGCATATGGTATTTCTCTACTCCCAGTTTTATGCCTAGATTTAAAGTGAGTTTCACTAGTATCATCATCCTCAATTTCGCATACCCATTTTTCAATTGAATGATTAAAATACAAATCACCAAGTCGTATCTCTTTAATCTTCGACATCGCATCATGATAATTCATGGACAAAAAATTAGGTGCAATATTGGAATCTATTATTCTAATATTTGATAATTCTCCGCCTCTTATGCCAAACCCAACCAATGTATGTACTAATAGTTTATTTATTACTGATACTTCATTCGTATATTCTAAAATACGCTGTATTTCTTCGACTGTAGGAATCGTTCCTTTAAAAGGTGTAACTTTCCTTTTATTTGATATTTTTAATTTAATCCCAGCTTTATCAAACAAATATTTTATATCATAGTGAATTATCTTTTTCTTGCCCTTTACTGTTGAAGAATTGGTGCTTTTTTGGGTAGTTGCTTTTATTGGAAGTGTAATCATTTTCAATTCACTAAATTTAACTGTTCTCTGTTTCAAGAATGAAAGGTACCCTAATACATTGGATACAGTTCGGTACATTAAGCTATCACTTATTCTTCCGTAAGATGATACCTCTTTCTTACCAAACTCATTAGGTTCAATCTTACTGATCTCCTCATTTGTTGTATTCAATGGTATAAAGTCAAGTAATGACCATTCGATACTCCTTCTGACCTTTATCCTTTTAACAGCTATTACTGATAAATAATCAATGAATCCAATTAATAGTTCTGATAAATCCTCAACTGATTCCAAAGGGATTTCAAATATCATAAGGTAATCTAGAAATCTTTGAATATCATTCCCTATAGCTCTAATTGTGTTAGGAGAAGCAGAACTATTATTTAACTCAATTAAATAGGATGTAGAAAAATGTTCAGTTCTCTGATTAGGTTGTACTAAACAAAATAAATTCTCATCAGGTAAAAAGTCTAAGTAGTGTAGTCCATTGATTTTCTTATTATATAGGTAGTCAGTTAAATGATTTATTCTAACCTTATTATCCATAATCCTATTTATCGATTTAAAGGTACCATAGGTCATATAATCCCTTCCTCTAATTACAGAATATTAAATAAAAGAGTAAAGGTCCTCGCGGACATTTAGTTCTGCGGATGGTTATCCTCGCTTCATGGCTATGTCTCCTAAAAACATTACTAAATATTACCTGCTTTAAATCTTTTCTATATTCTAAAGATTGTATACTAGCAACTATTATTTATCTACAGTAAATATCCTTCGAGTTACTGTAGTGAAAAATGAGTAAATGCATATAAACAAAGGATTAAACAAATAGTTCTAAATTTAGCCCATTGAAATTGAAGGACGCAGTGAAGTAAAGTCTTGGTTATTACATACACATGGAATGGAGACGTTTTAAACTACAGTAAAACCTAGGTGATTTTTGTTTTTTTTCAGAAAGGATCTGTTAAAGAAAACCAATCTTTTTACTTCATTTTGAATCTGTTGACAATTAGTATTGTTTGGACTATCCTAAAATTATGCTAATAAACGACTGTTTGTTATCTCTCTCACCATTTTTTTGGTCTTTAGCATTCTTTTAATTTGTAAATTGACTGGGTGAAAAAGAATCCAATTATAAAAGTAGGGCGTAACGAACAACAGAAGAAAATACAAAAAATCATGTGAGATATAAAAAGGTAGCTCTTCAAAAAACTTCATTGTACTGAGGTTAGTTGAAGTGAAGCCGACAATTTTCAAGACTCAATGCTTCTAAGCGTTGAACCTTGTGGTTGTCGGTTTTTTTATTGAAAACTTTTTTAAGGGTGAATTTGAAATGATACCCTCATCGGGTTTGTCATCATCAGTATTACCGTTATTTTTGGTTACGCTTATTGCTTCTGGGTTAAGTGGCATTTTGTATTTACATCCAAGGATACCACTAGGTTTTGTTCGAGTTCATATTAAGATCGTGGCAATACCACCTTTGATTTCCTTAGTGGTTTTTGCGATTATAGAACACAATGGAATAACTGGTCTGTTTTACCTGGATTCATTAGCTTGGTTAATGGCTTTCTTTGTTCTTACAATTGGCTTAATTATTCAGCGTTTTTCGGTCCGTTACTTAATGGGCGACCGTTCCTATCGAAAATACTTTGCGCTCTTTACTTTCACTACTGGTGCAGCTTCAGTTACTTGGTTAAGTGGTGACTTTCGCTTAATGCTTTTATTTTGGGGATTGACTCTCATTGGATTAATTTTGCTGATCAGGCTAAATAAGGTTTGGAAAATAGCTAATGAAGCAGCCAAGGGTTCCGGCCGGTTATTTATGCTGAGTTGGGTTTCTTTGTTACTAGCAACAACTTGGCTTTATCAAGTCACAGGTCATTGGCAGTTCTCATTATCATTAACTGATGAAGGCTTGTATCAAATCGGATTATGGGAAAGGACAGGCATTAACTTATTGATTGTATTGGCTGTGATTATTCCTGCGGCACAGTGGCCATTCCAAAGATGGTTGATAGAGTCTGTAGTTGCTCCGACACCGGTTTCAGCAATTATGCATGCAGGTTTAGTGAACGCAGGTGGGATTATGTTAGCTCGATTTTCACCTCTTTTCAATGGTGATATAGCCTCGATTATTTTACTCATGTTTGCGACCATTTCTGTATTGATTGGGTCTGGTATTAGTTTGGTACAGGTTGACTATAAACGCCAGTTAGTAGGATCTACGATTGGACAAATGGGTTTCATGCTCATTCAGTGTGCACTAGGTGCGTATATTGCAGCTATTATACATCTTATTTTACATGGGTTATTTAAAGCCACGTTATTCTTACAAGCTGGTTCTGTTGTGTCCAGTTTTTCACAACCTTCTCTCGTTCGTGAAAAACCGTCCAATGTGTGGATAATGGTAGGTCGGGTTTTAGGTCTGGTATTAGGGACTGCTTTTTGGTTTATGGAACCCGGAGATGGGTATCAATTGATTAGTGCGATAATATTAGGATGGTCTTTGTCCATTTCTTGGACACAGCTCGTAGCATTAGGGAAGGGAAGAATTGTTCGAATTGCTGGCATATCAATTTTAGGAGGAGCTACCGTTTTTTATTTTTTCATTCACAATCTCTTTTATGAATGGTTGCATACGAGCGTTTATACAAGTGTTCAACCTCCAATGCCAGTTGTCATCATTGTCTTAAGTCTCTTATTATTTGGTAGTTCTTTAGGTACTTGGGCTGTTCGTAATCGTTCATCTGGTTCCTTCGCAGTACTCTACCTATGGTTATTACGATTAGGTGAAGCCAAACCAAGATCAGTAGAGAGTCATCCAAACTACCTTAAACAATATTTACCCTAGGGAGGTCCTCGATACATGGGAGCAACTTCCGTATTAATGAAAGAAAATGTACGAAAGAAGAATACTGGTATTGAGTTTCAAGAAAACGATATTAACGTTTTGATTGAAATTGCTAGTCGAGTGATTGCCCCACTCTGGCCAATTTCTACATTTGCAGCACGTCATCCCTGGATGGGATTAGAAAGGCAATCCTTTGACCAGGTCGCAGCTTGGCTAAAAGAAACCCATGATGTTGATATATACCCTAGTGTATCTATGATTCTTTCTGCCAAAGAAAAAGGGGAGATTGATGAAGCTTTTGTGAAATTGGGGCTACAGCAATGGCTTGATTCCCATTCCTTTACTATTTCACGTTGCGTTTTGGAAAGATTTTGTCACAGGGCACTAAAATTAGAACCATTACCTAATAGTCTTTTATCATCCCAACAACTAGAGGAATTGGTAGATGAATATTGTGAACGGAATGCGTCTAGTAGTGAGCACCGCCCTACTCAACCAGTAAGTTTCCGTATTAGGAATCAACATGGTGAAAGGCTGGTTAACATTCTAGATTACCATGTCATAAAGTGGTGTAAATTATATCTTGATGAATCTCAAGCTGGTTGGTCCATGCCCAATCGTAAAGAAGGATTCTATTCTGCATGGCGTCGTCTCGTACAATATGACCCGGCACTTAGTAAAAAGCAACGTGATAGACTTAAAGGTTTGCCCAATGAGGCAAATAAGGCATTACAAGAAGTCTTATTTGCACTAAAAGTTCCTATTTCAGAAGTACAGACTTATCTTGAAGGGCATTTACTCTCTTTACCTGGATGGGCAGGGATGATGTTATGGCGATCTAAACAATCAAGTCACGAGCAGGCCCTTCTAACAGAATATTTAGCAGTTCGGATATCCATGGAGTGGGCACTTGTGCAGCCTTACTTACCATTGACCAATCAACAATCTGAGAATAAGATCGCGACTGCATCCCTTATTGCTTCTTGGCTCCATTGGGTTGGACTTACCACTGAGGAATGGTCACAGTTGTCATCTGTTAAGCAAAACGAATATGTAATGTTCGCTCGTAGCTTTGATGAAAAGCTTTGCAAGAAAATCTGGTTAGAAGCTTGGGAGCAAACACAGTTAGATCGATTAAGACGGCAAATATCTTCTAACAAATGTAAGACAAAGGATAAAAAAACGTCATTAGCTCAATTTGCGTTCTGCATTGATGTTCGATCAGAACCTTTTCGTCGTCAACTTGAAAAGGAAGGTTCTTTCGAGACGATTGGAATTGCCGGTTTCTTTGGATTACCAATCGCAACTAGTAGACTAGGGAGTGATCTTAGTCACCCTTCTTTACCCGTTATCCTAAAGCCTCAGAACACTGTTAAAGAGGAAACGGGTCAGAAAGAACTCCAATCATATCTAGAACGGAAACAGGCAGTTCATTCGATTAGCAATACATTTAAAACAATGAAACAAAATGTACTCTCGAGCTTACTCTTACCTGAGTTGAGTGGACCTTGGCTAAGTTTACAAATGGTATTACGTAGTTTTATGCCAAGGAGAACAGGACATCTAATACGGAACCTTCGTGAGAGTTGGTTACGCAAACCGAATACAACACTCTCACTCCATCATGTTCATAATCAAGAGGAGTCGTTACCAATTGGTTTTTCAGAAGAAGAAAAAGTAAATTATGCTAGAAATTCTCTGAGAATGATGGGATTACTAAAGGATTTCTCACCATTAGTTGTATTTTGTGGACATGGTAGCCAAAGTACGAATAATCCTTATGCTTCTTCTCTCGACTGTGGGGCATGTGGTGGAGCTTCAGGTGGGTTCAATGCTCGGGTTTTAGCTACTCTATGTAACCTTCCAGAAGTGAGACAAGCTCTCTCTTCTGAAGGTATAACAATACCTGAAAATACCGTATTTGTTGCGGCTGAACATAATACAACGGTGGATGAGTTACATTGGATATATGTTCCTGATTTATCGGATGATGCACAGAAAGCGTTTAATCGTATCGAAGCCATCTTGCCAAGAGTGAGCCAAAATGCCAACAAAAAGCGGTTAGCCCAATTGGCACATCTTCAAAAGAAGCTTAAAAATCCGAACGCGGTAGCACACGAATTTGCGGAAGATTGGAGTGAAGTGCGTCCGGAATGGGGGTTAGCTCGCAATGCAGCTTTTATCATCGGCCAACGTGAACTAACTCAGAATTGTGACTTGGAAGGAAGAGTATTCCTCCATAATTATGATTGGAAACAGGATGAAAGTGGCGACCTCCTAGCCAGCATCATTGCTGGACCAGGAACAGTGACCCAATGGATAAACCTTCAATACTATGCTTCAACTGTTGCACCACATTATTATGGTAGTGGGAATAAAGTAACCCAAACTGTCACAGCCGGTCTAGGCGTTATGCAAGGGAATGCAAGTGATTTATTAGCTGGACTTCCTTGGCAATCCGTTATGCTATCTGATTACGAGGCTTTTCATTCTCCACTTCGCTTGCTGATTGTCATACAAGCACCTAAAGATTATGTAGAACAGTTGTTGAAAAATGATTCAATATTTCGAGAAAAAGTTCAAAATGGGTGGGTTCGACTTGCGAGTATTGATTCGGAAGGACGCTGGGAAACTTGGTAAATTCTGTGTTTATGCAAATGTCTACCTGTTAGCCTGAGCAATAAACATAAAAGGAGTGTACAATATGAACTTAGATAAAAACCAAAAGGCATTATTTGTAATGGATGTGGATACTAATTTGGACCCTATACTACAAGAGTTACCCAACATATCTCCAGAGAATATTCTGTCTATACAGTGTTATGGACCAGTGATTTCAAGTCCATATGGGGATATTATGAAGTCTGTAATCTATGCTATTTACCAGGAGAATGTTGAGGAGATTTTTGTTGTAGTACCAAAGGAAAAAGAGTCTCCTTCTGGGAATTCATTTTCTCAACTTGATTCCATTCAAGACCATATTCAAACGTTGGATTATCTTTTTCAAAATAGCAATCCTGAATTTCAAGGTGGTACTGTCCAAGATTGGCTATATCTAAAAGGAAGTGGTAGTGAAAATATCAACAAATGCGTGGATATGATTCAAAACCATCCACTAGTCCCGGCACAGGTTAAAGTACGTGGGTTAATAGTTGATTTTGTAGATGGGGATCTTTTGGTCGTGGAAGTTCCTCTTGAGAAAGAAGAGGCAAAACTAAATTCTTGAAAACCTTCAAACATAAACAACCATCAAGTAGTCAAGACCAATTGTGCAATTCAATAGGAAGTGAATCATTTATGAAAATATCAAAGGGCACATATGAATCAGATATTAGTAAAGCAATTACGCATTGGGAAAAGGATTTTCTTGGGCGAGGATCAGTATCTGTTAAAACGGATATATTACGGGATATGATTATTGTGAATCTTCAGGGAATTTTAACCCCAGCAGAATATACTGTTTGCGAATCGAAAGAGGGGCTATTGACAATTAAGAAAACTCGTTCCGAATTAGTTGAGTCAGGTATAGAAGACCTGAAGAATATAATCTTCACTATAACTGGAGAGGAAGTAAAAAGTTTCCATACAGACATAAGTTCACGAACAGGTGAGAGAGTAATGGTATTTAAATTATATGATAATCTTGAAAAGAAGCTCTCAGAGTAAGGTATAATATAATTGTTTATCTTTGTGAAATTACTTAAATATATTCCAACTTTAAAAATAGTTACACTAAAGAAGGTGATTTAATTGACTATTAAGGAGTTGTCAGACCAACGATTGGTTGATATATATTTAAAGGCGCAGCTTAAAAGGTTGGACAAAGATTTCATTGAGATACTTTATAAAGAGATTAAGCGAAGAGGCGTTATTTACTTAATCTCAGACACAATTAAGAAAGCTGATAAGAAATAATTTGTAAAATGTCTACATGATTTATTAGAAAGAGGATAGAGTCTATTTACCTCTACCCTCTGATATTCTTTTTACGCGCTTGCTAGTTTTTATTGCGATAACAGTTAAAATTGCAGTGTAGATTGTCGTCAGAAAAAGCGCAGTAAAACCAGTGTAAAACATGATATTTATCTTTTGTCTTGTGCTACCAATGTTAATGTTAATCACCTCAGTAATAATTATTTGAACCGTGTTCATTATTTATTCTACTGTCGGATAGTATCATGGAAGGTAACCCTAAGTATCATTTTTCTTTTTTTGTTTGGCTAATTTAACTTTGTCCATCGTTCCAGGAGGTTGCTCTAACCATTCATTATCGATCATTAAATAAGCAATGTCTTTGGCGTATTGCCCAATCTCGAGTGAAAGACGTTCATAATTTATTACTAAATCACTTCTTTGGCTTGCAGCTGCAGCCGTAGCATAATTACCAGTTCCTGCAGCAGTTAGAAATGCCTGATGAAACATTATTAACTTATCGGAAAAAACCTGTTCTGTTAAATTTGTGATGGAAACATCAGAAGAAACAGGTGGCTGGGTGTCGTTATCAAGCAAAATAGAAGAGAATAATCGCACATGTTTTTCGGATATATCCTTACCACGCAACATTAAGTTTTGTACTTCTTTTCTAGGAGAGGTTTGGGCAAAGCTTAATGATAACTTAGCACCAATTAAGTTATTTTGAATGTTCATATTCAAATGTGACAATTCAATTGAATTTAATGGACGCTTATCTGAAAATGGATTCAAACTCCTTAGGTAACTTTTGCTGTCAACATAATCTTTTTGCTTAGGATAATCAATATAAGGCGAACGAACAAACAGTCCCTTTTTTAGTAGTATTTCAGAGCTTTCATCATATAAATCTGAAGTCAAATAAAGAATATTCTTGAAAACCTTCCGAACATCATTCCTAGCACACATTGACAAAAATCCGCTGTAACCTAACATTCCAGCTTTAGACATGTGATTTAGATAAGTGATCATAAATGAATCGGTAAATAAACGAGGAGCGTTTAAGTTTACATCACTATCAGAAAAACCATTAGGAATGGGGATGTTTTCCTGGATAAATATTTCAGTTAAATGTGCAATGTGTTCCGTCGAAATACTAAGACCTTTTTCAATAATCGATTTTACTTCAGGGTCATCAACTTTTTTTACTAGATAGTTCATAAGTTGAATTGACATGCTATTGTTCATATAGGATGTCCAAATTGAAGCAATTTCTGAAGATGTAAGTTGAATAATACCATTACTCATTTGACCAAGCCCTTTCTAAACATCATTAAATTTATTATTTGGAAATAGTGTGTTTTTATTCCTATAGTGAACACTTATCACCATTTATTCCTCTTTGGGAAAGAAACTGTTCTGAAGTGTGATAGATGGAAGGTTCGTTCCCACTAATTAAAAACTCGGGAACTATGCACCTTTTCCAAACATCGAAACTATTTATTGATGTATGTTCCATTAGAAAGGAGAAGGATTTTTTTAGAGGTGTTTACATATCTGAATTGGTAATTCTTTTTACTTTCGACCGATTGGTCAGAATATTAAGTTTTCAATTAACGGGTGCGTTTGTTTAAAAAGAATATAATCTAAAGTTCAATAGTATACTTTGATTAAGAGTAGAAATTGTAATATAATGAAAATGCGAATATGCTATGACTGCTGTTACGTGTAGAAAGAGTCCCTGTTGCGAAAGGCAGGGACTCTTTTTACATAGTATGTTAGATAAAAGTTAATTTAAATAAGCAATTGGCATAGGTGGCCTATATTATTTGGTTTGTAAATAAACAAATGGATAAAAGAAAACGCATTAATTTCTTATTTTAAAGGTAGTCAGTTAAACTATGTAATTTAACTTTATTATCCACAATCCTATTTATTGATTTAAATGTAACATATGTCATTTAATTCTTCCTTTAATTACAGAATATTAAATAAAAAAGCTAAGGTCCTCGGACGTACCTTCCTGCGGATCGCTATCCTCGCTCCGAGGCTATGTCCCCTAAAAAAAGCTACTGAATATTGTTTACTTTAAATCCTTTCTATATACTAAAAATTGTATACTAGCATCTATTGTTTATCTACAGTAAAAATCCTTGGAGTTACTGTAGTAAAAAATGAGTAAATGCAAATAAATAAAGGGTTAAACAAATAGTCCTAAATTTAGCCATGCTAACCTGGAAAAGCTCTTAAGGATGCTGTGAAGTAATTACATACTCATATACAGGCTAAATAGGGACTGATTTAATCAGTCCCTATTTATTTTTTATCACCAAAAACAATTGAACATCTACTGAAAAGGTGCACATCCCTTCATTTTGTATATCCCAATATACATACCTTGCTTTAATAAGCCCCCCATCATAACTCAATAAAATTTTTCAAATTCCGATAATGAAATAGGATATAGGCATTGGGGTAAAATGAAAGTATGAAATGTATTTTTTTTGCTCCTTTTTACTTCATTATGCTAGTATGGTTCTTATCATAAACGGAATAAATAGACCCTTTTAATTGGCTTCGGGGAGGAGAACAAATGAAAGAAACGAACGTTCGTCAAATTGAAGAAGCAGTGAGACTGATTTTAGAAGCGATTGGTGAAGATCCCAACCGTGAGGGATTACTGGACACTCCGAAACGAGTGGCAAAAATGTATAGTGAGGTTTTTAGTGGACTAGAGGATGATCCCAAAACCTACTTTGAAACCATTTTTTCTGAAGATCACGAAGAACTTGTCTTAGTAAAGGATATCCCCTTTTATTCAATGTGTGAGCATCATCTAGTTCCTTTCTTTGGGCATGCACATGTCGCTTATCTTCCAAAGGGAGGAAAAGTTACTGGCCTAAGTAAGTTAGCTAGAGCAGTTGAGGCTGTAGCCAAGCGACCACAACTTCAAGAGCGTCTTACCGCTACGGTAGCGGATTCTATTGTAGAATCATTAGAACCACACGGTGTAATGGTTGTGGTAGAAGGAGAGCACATGTGTATGACCATGAGAGGGGTCAAAAAACCAGGTGCTAAAACGGTTACCATGGCTGTTAGAGGAGTCTTTGAAGAAGACCATACAAAACGAGCAGAAGTATTATCTTTTATAAAGAACTAACTGGAGATGAGTTCAGATGCAAAGGAATATAAATTCAGACCATATTATTATAAAAGCAGAGCAAGACGGTGTTCAGGTTATCGGCTTAACTCGGGGAAGTGACACTAGATTTCACCATTCTGAAAAGCTTGATACAGGTGAAGTTATGATTGCTCAATTTACAGAACATACATCAGCAATAAAAGTTCGTGGAAAAGCTAAAATTATTTCTTCTTATGGCGAGATTGAAGCCGGCAAATAGATAGGAGTTAACAGTCTACCTTTCCAGGTTATTTATGTTATAATGTAGACTGTTTAAAGGGAAGGGAAATGTGGTTGAGATGAAGGGTGATGGCATGAGCGTAATACATCAATTAACAACAAAAATAATAGAGCAATACAAAGACAAGACAAACCATCCATATGTTCAATCCGTTATCTATCACCCAACTCTTCAAGAAGAAAAGGTATACATATTAACAGCATGCATGCATGCTAAAGGACTCAATGAGTACGAGATTAAAAATAAATTACTAGCAACCATGCTGATTCAATCTGCACTTGATGTGCATGATTTAGTTGAGAATGATGAAGTTCACCAACCACTCATTGCAAAACAAATGGCTGTCCTTGCAGGAGATTACTATTCGGGGCTGTATTATAAGGTACTAGCTGATGAAAATGATATTTCCTTTATTCAACTATTGGCAAAAGGCACACAAGAGGTAAATGAAAATAAAATTCGGTTTACCCAAAAGGACTATAGTAATGAAGATGGTTTTCTTAAGATTTTAGAAAACATTGAAGCCTCGATTGCTAAAAGTGTTTGTCATTTTGTAAATGCACCTCAATGGGTTTCATTAGTTAGTTATTTCTTTTTATTGTTACGTCTCATAAGTGAAAAGAAATGCTGGAAAGAATCTAAAAAGTCTCAAGTGGTATCAAATTTCCGTGAATTACTGTTTCCGCGGAATCAAACAAATGGTATTACAAAAGACCAGGAAAGATTCGTATTGAATCAATTCAATCAAATGATCTCAGAGGTCCAACAAAAGTTGGAAGATAGTATAAACCAGGTATCCAATATGGAAGAAGAAGTTCTACAAAAAATGTATTCAGTTATTCGGCAGCACAAAGGTGTAGCCATTTCAGTAGTGGAAGAAGGGTAAGTTTATGACTACATCAAAAGAAGAACGCGTTCATAAGGTGTTTGAAAAAATATCAAACCAATATGATAAAATGAATTCAGTAATCAGTTTCCAACAACATATTAGATGGCGGAAAGACACCATGAAACGATTGGATGTTTTTAATGGAGCATCCGCATTAGATGTATGTTGCGGGACAGGGGACTGGACGATCGCAATGGCTAATGCTGTTGGAGAAACTGGTGAAGTAATAGGACTTGATTTTAGTCAAAACATGCTAAAGGTTGGTCAAGAGAAAACAAAGCCTTACCCTAATGTTAAGCTTATACACGGTAATGCTATGGAACTTCCATTTCCTGATAATCATTTTGATTTTGTCACAATAGGATTTGGACTTAGAAATGTACCTGACTACATGAAAGTTCTAAAGGAAATGAATCGTGTATTAAAACCGGGCGGGAAAGTAGCATGTCTCGAAACATCTCAGCCTACAATGGTCGGTTTCAAGCAATTATATTATTTATACTTTCGGTTTATTATGCCATTGTTTGGTAAGCTTTTTGCCAAAAGTTATCAAGAATACTCTTGGCTGCAAGAATCTGCTCGTGATTTTCCGGGTATGAAAGAATTAAAAAACATGTTTGAATCAGCTGGCTTTGAAAACGTTATCTATAAGCCATATAGTGGTGGAGTTGCAGCGGTTCATATAGGACATAAATCCAGGAACAAGGATTAAGATAGGTGAAAACGACATGAAACTAAAGCCTCTCTACTCTTTTCTTCAAGGGGATATTTCAAAAATTGAAAAAGAACTAGAACAAGCCATTCAGTCGCGTTCTTCGCTAATTGAGGAAGCTTCACTACATTTATTACAAGCAGGGGGAAAACGAATTCGCCCTGTTTTTGTGTTACTAGCAGGCCAATTTGGGAATTACAATATAGAGACTATGAAAAAAGTAGCTGTAGCTCTAGAAATGATTCATATGGCTTCTTTGGTACACGACGATGTAATTGATGAGGCTGATTTAAGACGTGGAAGACCAACCATAAAAGCAAAGTGGAATAACCGTGTAGCCATGTATGCTGGTGATTTCATGATGGGTCGGTCTTTAGAGGTCTTTACCTTAATTGAGAAACCAAAAGCGCATCAAATATTGGCTGATACGATTGTCCAAGTTTGTATTGGGGAAATCAAACAAATAGAAGATAAATATAGGTTTGATCAGCATCTAAAAGATTATCTAAGAAGAATTAAGAGAAAGACAGCTCTATTGATTGCAGCGAGTTGTCAAATTGGAGCAATTGCAGCAGAAGTTGATGAAGATATTCACGAGAAGCTGTATTTGTATGGTTATTACGTCGGTATGGCATACCAGATTACGGATGATATTCTAGATTTCACAGGTACTGAAAAACAACTAGGAAAACCTGCTGGGGGCGATCTTTTACAAGGTAATATTACATTACCAGTGTTGTTCGCGAGGCAAAATCCAGAATTCAGAGCGAAACTAGAAAAGGTTCATGAAAATATGGATCGCAATGATTTAAAAGAGATCATAGATGATCTTCAGACTTCTGGGGCAATCCAAAAATCATGGGAAGTCAGTAATCAATACCTACAAAAGGCGTTAAAGGTATTAAGTACACTGCCGAATAATAGAGCCAATAGAACGTTAAAAAATATCGCTTTATACATCGGAAAAAGGGATTACTGAGCCGATTTGGTATAGAGAAAACGTTGCCATTAAGTCTAAACAATGATAGTATTTGTTCTGGATGTTAATGCATTCGATACATAATGAAGTAGGAGTGGACAAACATGGAAAAAACTTTCTTAATGGTTAAACCAGATGGTGTACAAAGAAATCTTATCGGTGAAATCGTTGCTCGTTTTGAGAAAAAGGGCTTCCAATTAGTTGGAGCGAAACTAATGAGCATTCCACGTGAGTTAGCTGAAACTCACTATGGTGAACATAAAGAGCGTCCTTTCTTCGGAGAGCTAGTTGACTTTATTACTTCTGGTCCTGTTTTTGCTATGGTTTGGCAAGGAGAGAATGTAATTGCTACTGCTCGTCAAATGATGGGTTCTACAAACCCTAAAGATGCACAACCAGGAACAGTTCGTGGAGACTATGCCGTAACTGTTGGTAAAAACATCATCCACGGTTCTGACTCCCCAGAAAGTGCTGAAAGAGAAATCTCTATCTTCTTCAAATCCGAAGAGTTAGTAGACTATTCAAACGTAAGTAACGAGTGGATCTACTAAGAATAAATGAAAGTAAGGGCTGTTTAAAGTTTAAGTAATTAACTTTAAACAGCCCTTTTTCTATTTATACCTGCCATAAGTTGCAAAGGTTCCAAAAAGAACATATAAAATCAAAATACTCATCCAAATCAAAATTCTTCCGATATACTAATAAAGAGATCCATTGGCAGAAAGGACCGGATGAGATGAGCTATGACTACGAAGAATTTACACAATCCTTTTATAAACTAACAGGAATAGACCTTGCACAGTACAAGGAGGCACAAATGAAGAGAAGGTTGACTTCTCTTTATGAAAAAAAGGGATATAAGGATTTTTCTGATTTCTTTCAAGCAGTAGCAAAAGATTCAGCTCTACTTGATGAATTGTTAGATAAGATGACCATAAATGTGTCAGAATTTTATCGGAATGCCGCCAGATGGGATATTTTTAGAGAAAAAATTCTCCCTAGTCTTCTACAAACTCGAAGTAATCTAAAAGTCTGGAGTGCAGCTAGTTCAACAGGTGAGGAGCCTTATACATTGGCTATGATCTTAAGTGAGAACCTTCCCTTTTCAAAATTTAGAATTCAAGCAACTGATATAGACCTAAAAGCTCTTTCTAGAGCAAAGGAAGGAAAGTATCATGAACGAGCTATTCAAGAACTACCAATAACTCTTAGAGATAAGTGGCTTAAGAAGTCTGGTGATTTTTATAGTGTAAAAGATGAACTTAAAAAAGCTGTAGAGTATAAACGATTAAATCTATTAAAAGACTCCTTTCCTTCAGATCAAGATTTAATTGTTTGTAGAAACGTTTTAATTTACTTTACCGAAGAAGCAAAATTTGATCTATATGATAAGTTTGCAAAATCGTTGTCAAAAGGTGGCATTCTATTTGTTGGAAGTACAGAACAAATTTTTCATCCGGATAAATTTGGATTAAAAGTGGTATCACCGTTTTTCTACCAGAAAATGTAGAAATACTAGCATGAAGAGACCGAGATATAGATTCGGTCTTTTTTGTTACACTATTGGAAAGCATAGAATTTTAGCAAAGAAGTAATTCGCGTAGGAGAAATTTTTAGGTATATTATAAGGGCAACTACGCCGTCTGACATCACCTAAAGGCTCTCCGATCGGCGAGTTTTCTTTAAAATTATCTATGTAATCCCCTTGTACCTATGTTATAGTGGTACATAATCCTTTAATGAGTTGAAGGGAGAAAGAGTTTATGAGATATCTAACAGCAGGAGAGTCGCACGGTCCTAAATTAACAGCGATTATAGAAGGTTTACCCGCTGGTTTATCACTAGTGTCGGAAGATATAAATCAAGAGTTATCCAGAAGACAAAAAGGGCATGGCCGCGGCCGTCGTATGCAAATTGAAAAAGACCAAGTAGAAATTTCATCCGGTGTGAGGCACGGCCTTACATTAGGTTCGCCTGTTACATTAACAGTTGAGAATAACGATTGGACACATTGGACAAAAGTAATGGGAATTGAACCAATCTCAGATGAAGAAGAAAAAGAAGTGAAACGAAAAATTACACGACCAAGACCGGGTCATGCTGATTTAAATGGTGGTATGAAATATGGTCACCGTGATTTACGAAATGTTCTAGAAAGATCGTCAGCAAGAGAAACAACCGTTCGGGTCGCAGTAGGGGCAGTTGCAAAAAAACTATTAAGTGAACTAGGTATTGAAATTGTGGGCCATGTAAAAGAAATCGGTGGCATAAAAGCAGGGGGAGTTCCACCTGTGAAACTATCTGAATTAAGAGAAAAAACAGAGGCTTCTCCAGTAAGATGTTTCGATGATGAAGCTGCAGTAAAAATGATGCAAGCAATCGATGATGCCAAAAAGAATGGCGATTCTATTGGTGGAATTGTAGAGGTTGTAGCTGAAGGGATGCCTGTAGGAATTGGAAGCTACGTACAATATGACCGAAAGTTAGATGCCAAAATAGCAGGAGCAGTAATGAGTATTAACGCCTTTAAGGGAGTAGAGTTCGGCTTAGGCTTTGAAATGGCTAGAATTCCTGGGAGCCAAGTTCATGATGAAATTCTTTGGAGTGAATCAGAAGGATATACAAGAAGGACAAATAGACTGGGTGGATTTGAAGGTGGAATGACCACTGGAATGCCTATCGTGGTAAAAGGTGTTATGAAACCTATTCCAACTCTCTATAAGCCATTACAGAGTGTGGATATTGACACAAAGGAGCCCTTTAGCGCTAGTATTGAAAGGTCTGATAGTTGTGCTGTACCTGCTGCTGCTGTTGTCATGGAACACGTAGTTGCTTGGGAGCTAGCTTCAAGCTTAATCGAACACTTTTCAAGTGATCAAATGAAAGTACTACAAAGAAGCATACAGGAATATCGTCAATATACGAGGGAGTTTTAATGAGAAAGCTAAGTATTACAACAGATACTTCCAAGTATAATATTTTCATCGGTAACCAAATCACAGATTTTATAGTAGAGGACTTGTCTCGATTAGATAAGATAACAAAAGTAATGGTGATCTGTGACAAAAACATATCAAACTTATATCTAGAATCTTTCATATCAAAAATAAATCAATGGACTAAAGTTATTGTACAAATTGTTCCTAATGGGGAATATGCTAAATCCTTTACTACTTACGAAGAATGCATGAAAAAAGCAATACAAGAAGGATTAGATCGTCATTCGTTAGTTGTTGCATTTGGAGGGGGAGCGGTTGGAGACTTAGCAGGCTTTGTTGCAGCCACTTTTATGAGAGGAATCAGGTTTGTCCAAATTCCAACTACTCTACTCGCTCACGATAGTGCTGTGGGTGGGAAGACTGCCATCAATCACCCACTTGGGAAAAATATGGTTGGGGCATTTCATCAGCCTGAAGCAGTCTATTATGACCTCCAATATCTTCAAACATTACCAGTGCGCGAGAAGCTTTCGGGGTTTGCAGAACTAATAAAGCACGGCTTAATAGGTGATCGTGCTTTATTAGATAGGTTAACTGCGTATGTGAAATATATTGATTTTCAAACCATTTCCTTTTGGGAAGAAGCCATTGAAAAAGGTATTAAGGTAAAAGCAAGAATTGTAGAGCAGGATACAAAAGAGAAAAGTGTAAGAGCCTTTTTAAATTTTGGTCATACATTAGGGCATGCCATTGAAAATTTGTCAGAGTACCAGATTTCACATGGTGAAGCCGTTCTAAAGGGAATGATGTTTGCGCTTAACATTAGTGATACAAAACATTCCCTTGCCTTTTCTATTCAGGATTTTAAAGAATGGTTCATACAATTAGGTTACGACCCAGACATTCCTTCTCATATGAGTAATGCTCAGCTTCTAAGCCAAATGAAGAGAGATAAAAAAGTGGTTGGTGGAGCTATCAAGTTTATTTTACTAAAAGACATAGAACAGCCTTATATAACGGAAATGAACGATGAAGAATTGATTGACTTCTTAAATAAATTATCATGCTAATATAGGGAGGAGAGGATGGTTTAATGCTTCGAGGGGTGAGAGGAGCAACAACCGTTAATTCTAATGAGCCTGATGATATAATAGAGAAGACTTATGAACTATTAACATTGTTGATAGACAAAAATGGAATTCAACCGACAGATGTCTCATCCGTAATCATAACCGTCACCACGGATTTAAATGCAGAATTTCCAGCAAAAGCTATGCGGAAATTAAAAGGATGGACCTATGTACCTGTTATGTGCATGACAGAAATACCTGTCCCCCATGCCCTTGAGAAATGTATCCGTGTGATGATTCATACCAATACAGATATCCCACAACATGAGATTGCCCACATGTATCTACATAAAGCCAAAGGACTTAGACCAGATTTGGAAGAGGAGAGAAAAAGGAATGAAATGGATCAAACAGCTGAATGATTTGAAAGCCTATCAGCCAGGGAAAACGATTGACGAAGTAAAAAAAGAATTCGGGTTAGAAGAAATAATAAAATTGGCTTCAAATGAAAACCCTTATCGATACTCCCCGAAAGTAGATGAATTGCTAAAATCAGGCTCATTCCAACATATGATATACCCAGATGGGGCTGCAGTCTCGCTCCGCGAAGCAATGGCTAATTATTATGATCTTGAACCAGGAAATTTTATCTTTGGTAACGGTTCAGACGAGATCATTCAAATGATAACTCGCGCTTTAGTCGAGCCTGGTGTCAATACCGTTATGCCTACACCAAGTTTCCCACAATATAGACATAATTGTTATTTGCAAGGTGGAGAAAGTAAAGAGATTCCTCTTGTTAACGGTGAGCATGATCTACAATCCATGCTTCAGGCAATTGATGAAAATACCAGTATCGTTTGGCTGTGTAGCCCTAATAACCCAACGGGTACCTATATTCCAAAGACAGAACTTTTTGATTTTATTTCAAAGGTTCCTTCGCATGTTCTTGTCGTGATTGACCAAGCTTATCATGAGTATGTAACGGCAGATGATTATCCTGATTCACTTTCTATTTACCATGAATTTGATAACGTCATCCTTCTAAGAACCTTCTCCAAAATTTATGGACTTGCTGGATTCCGTGTCGGGTATGGAATTGCATCTAAAGAAATTGTTTCTAAACTAGATCCTGTAAGAGAACCTTTTAACGTGAATACTTTAGGCCAAATGGTTGCGAAAACAGCACTCGAGGATATTCAGTTTATTGAGGAATGTAAAATTAAAAATAGCGAGCAAAGAGACCGTTATTATCAATTTTGTGAGGAACACAATCTTCAATACTTTCCTACAGAAGGAAACTTTATCTTAATTAACATGGAAAAAGATAGCCAAGAAGTATGTGAATTCTTATTAAGGAATGGAGTCATTGTTCGCTCTGGAGCAGCTCTTGGTTATCTAGGCTGGATTCGGATTACAATCGGCCAACACGATGAAAATACAAAAGTATTCAAATTACTAAATCAGCTCGTTAACAACTAGTGACGACATGGGGGTAAGATCGTAATGGAAGGGAACGTCCTAATAATAGGGTTGGGGTTGATCGGAGGTTCCGTTGCTTTAGCAATCAAAAAAGAGCACCCAAACAGTAAGATTGGTGGATATGATCTTAACTCCGAAACCACTAAAATGGCACTTTTACTTCAGGTAATTGATGAAGAAATAACAAATGTCCAAGCATTCGCTGAAGAAGCGGATCTAATTATTCTAGCAACACCTGTTCAACAGTCTGAACAATGGATTGAAAAACTAGCTTCATGGAAACTAAAAAACGAAGCGATTGTGACAGATGTAGGAAGTACCAAAGGAAAAATCATGAATACCGCTAATCAGTTGATAAAACAAGGGGTCACTTTTATAGGGGGACACCCTATGGCGGGGTCACATAAAAGTGGAGTGCAAGCCTCAAAGGTTCACCTTTTTGAAAATGCTTTTTATTTACTAACTCCAGATAGAAATGTGTCTCAACTTAAAGTAGATCAATTAAAGAAATGGTTAAAAGGTACTCATGCACATTTTATTGTTGTTTCTCCAAGGGAACATGATGAACTAACAGGAATCGTATCTCATTTTCCACATATAATTGCTGCTTCAATTGTTCACCAAGCTTTTGGAGAATCACAGGTCAACCATGATTTACTTAAGCGGTTAGCTGCAGGTGGATTTAGAGATATTACGAGAATTGCCTCTAGTAACCCTCACATGTGGAGAGATATCCTTCTTCATAATAAAGATGTGTTATTAGATTTGATGAGCCAGTGGCAAGACGAGATGAGGGTTATAACGGACTTGATGCAAGCTGAAGATGCGGAAGGGATATTCGATTACTTTCAGCAAGCAAAGAATTTCCGAGACGACCTACCTGCTAAATCCAAGGGAGCTATTCCTTCGTTTTATGACTTATATGTGGATATCCCGGATTATCCAGGTATTATTTCTGAGGTGACTGGATATCTAGCACAAGAAAAAATTAGTATTACCAATATTAGAATTCTTGAAACCAGAGAAGATCTGTATGGAGTTCTAGTGCTTTCATTCCAAACAATAGAAGACCGTGAACGAGCTCAAGAATGTATTGGTAACTATACAGACTATGAAACAGTTATTTCAAATTAGAAATCTGTAATAGTGTGATATTTTTTTATCTTTAATAAAAGGTGTTGGCAATATAATGGCGACAAGAACATTGCATTTTCATAAACAAGCACTAAAAGGGGTAATGGAAGTCCCAGGAGATAAGTCTATTTCTCATAGGTCCATTATGTTCGGGGCGATTGCAAATGGAACGACTCGTGTATGGAATTTCTTAAAGGGAGAAGATTGTTTAAGTACGTTAGACTGCTTTCAAAAGTTAGGAGTTACAATTATAGAACACGACCAATACTTGCAAATTGAAGGGAAGGGGTTTAATGGTCTGATAGAACCGACTGAAATTTTAAATGTTGGTAATTCAGGGACGACTTCTAGACTAATTCTTGGAATTTTAGCAGGTACTCCATTTCATAGTGTCCTAATAGGAGACGACTCAATAGCTAAGCGTCCAATGTCGAGAGTAACAGGGCCACTTCGTATAATGGGTGCTAATATTGATGGTAGAAATGACGGAGAGTATACACCCATTAGTATACGGGGAGGACAACTATCCCCTATACACTACCAACTTCCTGTTGCAAGTGCTCAAGTGAAGTCTTCTCTTTTGTTTGCTGCTATGCAAGCAGAAGGAGTCACTGAAATCATTGAGAAAAGTGAGACACGTGACCATACGGAGCGAATGTTTCAATATTTTGGCGGTGAATTAGAAAAAGATGGGCTTACACTGCGTTTAAATGGTCCCTCAACTCTTAATGGACGAGATATAGTAGTTCCAGGGGATATTTCGTCTGCAGCCTTTTTCATTGCAGCTGCACTGATCGCCCCGAACAGCGAACTATTGATTAAAAATGTGGGACTGAATCAAACTAGGACGGGTATGCTTGATGTTTTAAAGGACATGGGAGCTTATATAGAGGTTATTCCACATTCTATTGATAGTTTTGAGCCATACGGTGACTTAATCGTTAAAAGCTCCAACCTGAATGCTGTTGAGATTGCTGGTGATGTTATACCAAGGCTTATAGATGAGATTCCAATATTGGCTTTAGTTGCATCACAAGCGGAAGGTACTACTGTCATAAAAGACGCAGAAGAGCTAAAGGTGAAGGAAACAAATAGAATTGACACGGTGGCCAGGGAACTAAACAAACTTGGCTGTAACATTGTCCCTACAGAGGATGGGTTAATTATTGAAGGGAATACAAAAATAAGAGGTGGGATTGTAGATAGTCATGGTGACCATCGGATTGGAATGATGTTGGCAATTGCTTCATTACTATCTGAGGAGTCTATCCATATTCAAGGTACAGATGCGATCAGTGTCTCCTATCCTAACTTTTTTGAACAACTACAATCATTAGTTCAGAACTAATTTGAAAAGAAACTCAAAATTTTTTGGGTTTCTTTTTTTACTCTAAACAGCAATCCATTTGTTTTCTAATAGATATATTCATATACTAGCCATTTTTCTCATAGCTTGTCTTAAGAGAAGATATGAGGTGAGAGAAATGGCTTATCTATTAAAAGGAGTAAACTACGCAGCAGGTGGTAATGTCGGAAAGTATAGTTTTTTTATCCAAAACAATAAAATCGCTTCAGTAAGAGAAAACTTTCGCTTTGCAAATTGTATGTATTCTGACTTAAGTGATTATGCAATGGGACCTACTCATGTAATGGCTGATCTATCTTTTCCTAATTTAAAGTTTCATGAATATAAACACTACATTATTTCTGAATTCTTATTGAAAGGTTGTACGACCCTACTAGTTCCATTCAGATTGGAATTTGAATATAAGTGGGAAGAACAGTTGAATAAAATCAGAAACCAATTAGTAGGAAGCCCCATTGACTATTGTCTGGCTGTACGAATTCCATTTAGGTTATTAACCCCTTCTTTGATAAGGAAGTGTAGAAGAGAAAAAATTAGTACAGTCTTCGTTGAGTTAACGGAAGAAACGAACCTTTATTATAAACAATGGGGATGGATTCGTGACGCTTTATTTCCTTATCCAGTGACCCTTGTTCCATTACCGCTAATGGAGGAAAAAAGAAAAAGAAGAGAAATCTTAGATGAATGGACACACATCCTTGATGAAGAAGGAATTCCTCATCTCGATACACCGATTTCTTCCTTCGCTCCATTATCAAAGGAAGTCATAACACAGCTTGGAATTTACCCACAAAAAGGATTTTTACATGTGGGTGGAGAAGTAAGTTATAATCTCTATCACTTGCCAAAAGATGAAAATAAGAATAGCATTCTTTATGATAGTAATAGACTGTGTATAACAGTAGACAAAGGCAACGTGATAAGAGCGGGAGAACAAGTGTGGTATCGATCAGGTGCTGGTAACGAGATACCGATTCGTGTTCCTCGATTCTTTAAAGTTACTTCTTGAATAGAAAGGATAATACAAGCGTGTCAATGATTGAAAATTGTCTTAGAAGCTTCGAAAGCGGCGAATTTGAAAATGCGAATAAATTATATAATGAGATTTTAACGAAGGGACTGCCAGAGGATCAGCTTTCCCTTGCGGATGGTCTTAGTCAGTTAGGTTTTATGGAGGAGGCTTTAGCTTTATATGAAGCCATTCATCTACAGTACCCAGACGAAGGAGAGATTTTACTAGCCATCGCTGAAACGCTCCAAGAACTAGGTAGAGAAGATGAAGCCATTTCATATACTTCAAACATCTCAAAGGATGATTCCGCGTACCCACAAGCCTTACTGATGGAGGCGGATATTTATCAGGCTCAAGGATTGTATGAAGTCAGTGAGAAGAAATTGCTAACAGCTAAAAAAGTATTACCTAATGAACCTGTATTGGATTATGCATTGGGTGAACTTTATGCCATTGAGGGAAAATGGTTAGAAGCAATTGATTGTTATAAAGAAGTCGAAAAGCAGGGGTCACAGGAGGAACTACAAATTGATAAATCTATGGCCATTGCTTTAACTTCAGCAGGGAAATTTGAAGAAGCCCTTTCATATTACGAAAAAGCATTAGAGGAAAAATTAGATTCGGATGTTTTGTTTGGATATGGTTTTGCGGCAGAAAAAGCAGGGTACAATCAAACGGCTATTGATAGGTGGACAGAATTAAAGGAGCTAGATCCAGATTACCACTCTGTTCATTTGCTTCTAGCTAAGGTGTATGAAAAAGAGGAAATGCTCCCTGAAGGTTTAGCTGCTGTCAAAGACGGGATAAAAAATGATCCGTATCATAAGGAATTATTTTACTATGCAGGGAAGCTTTCATTAAAAATGGGAAATGAACAGGAAGCGGAAAATTATTTAAGAGAAGCATTGGCAATAGACCCTTCCTATTTGGATGCCATACAGACGTTAATTAAACTATTTATACACCACGAAAAATATGAAGAAGCTGTGGATTTAATTGAATATTTTGAAGCTGAAGGCGAGGAACACCCACAATTGACGTGGGATTATGCTTATTGCTTGCAGCAACTCGAACGGTTTGAGGATGCATTAAGTCAATACCAGAGTGCATATACTTACTTTAAGAATAAGAAGGAATTCCTTGAAGACTACGGATACTTCTTAATGGAATACGGTCTTAGAAATGAAGCCATAAACATTTTCACAAATATCTTAGAAATTGACCCAACTAATGATGAAATAAGAGATATCATTGAGAGGTTAAGTGAGGCTTAGAGAGACATAGTGAGACAATTGTGAAATGGTATAGTGAGAGGAGGTAAAGGTAATGTCAACCCCTGTTTCTGTCCATGAGAAAAAAGACTTTATTCGGTGGTTTTTAAATCATTATCAACTAAAGAGGAGAGAGTGTGTTTGGATCTTAAATTACCTTATGAGTCATGATCAGCTAATGGAAAAGGTCCATTTTGTAGATCAAGCTCAGTATTGTCCTCGAGGTTTGATTATGTCAACACATTGTGTGGAAGAACCCCCATTCAAGTTTTATAAAGGAAATGTTATGACTACCGATGCTGAAAAATCATTTCACGATATTCGGCTGAATCGAGATGAGGAAATTTTTATTCAGTTAAATTTCCGGGCTTCCAGAAATTCTTATCAGTATGTAGCTGTACTTGAAGAGAATCCTTTCGTACCGAAGCATTTACAAGAAAACGAGAAGGATCGAATAATAGCTGAAAAGTTTCTTGAAACCAGTCTTAAAACCTTTCACAAAGAAAAACTACTTAAAGCGATTGATGATGCCCTTGATCGGCAAGATATGGAGAGGTTTTATCAATTAACAGAAGAGCTAAAAAGAATAAATCATGGATAAATATCTTCGAAAAAGTACATCGTTATGAATAGCGATGTATTTTTTTTGTGTTTGTTAACAAGCTTTTGTGAAATGTGCCTTGAGAATGGTGCGAGAGTTAATGGAGAGAACGCACGCAAAGTAGAAAATGCCCGAATAATGGTAAGCGGACAGAGGATTCGTTATTTGACTAAAAAAGCTGTATTTCAAAGGTTATCCGGACAGAGGTTCCGCTATTCGGTGATATTTGGGTGAAATAGCCCTCCAAACTACCAAATAGCGGAACGAGAGTCCGTTTGCGCTATGAATATTGTCCTTTGAATAAAAATAATGGAACCAGAGTCCGGCAGAGTTGTAAACTCACTCATAAGCGGACAGAGGATCCGTTATTTCGTCCAAAAGGCATGTTTTAAATGGTTGAGCGGACACAGGATCCGCTGTTCGGTGTAATTCAAATGAAAAAGCCCTCCAAACTACCAAATAGCGGAATGTGAGTCCGATTGCCTCCCAAAAACCTGCCTTTATATAAGAATAACGGAACCAGTGTCCGGCAACGATACTATCGACTAAAAACCCAAAAGCATTAATTGTAAAAAAAGCCGGTTAATCGTAGCACAAGTTTAAAGAAGGAAGGTTAACAGTAAGAAAATAAATACTTAAAACATTCCTTAATATGAAAAAGAGCACATATTTCGTGGAAGGCTGATTCAATTGAATCGAACCCACAAACTGTCACGAAAAGTTCAAAATTTAAAATAAGTTTCGTGATAAGATTACTATAGAAGTAGTAGGAGGTGAAAAGATTGCAGTGGAATGCGAAAGATTTATCTTCTTTAAAAGAAGTGAAAGAATACATAGATACAGCTATTGTTCCTCTACTTCCGATTTCCCTTAAAGGGGATATGGTGCAAACTGGTTCCATGGTTGAATTTACTCAGATGTTATCTATGGCCTTGCAAGTGCAGTTTACGGGAAGGACCCTTCTTTTTCCTCCATTTACATATTGGAAGCATGAAGAATTTAGTAAAAAAAGCATACGATTACAAGAATGGGAGCAAACTATTCAAAACGAAGGGTTTACCCATATATTCTACTTCACTTCTGATTTGGACTGGAAGCATTATGAGGCGGGACAGGGTAATGAAGTTTTAGTTTTACCAACCGTTCCATTAGAGTCAATGGAAGAAAAGTTTAAACATTCTATGATCCAAGATCAAGTAAAGCAGTTTATCAATCTCTTTGTGCAGAAATGGCAGCAATAAATTTGCTATTTATTCAATCAAAGTATTATATTGACCTTCATTTGAGATTGATATATCATTGTTATGTCCTAGTTTTATAAGTGCTAATATATGTCCATCGGACTTACCTTAAGTTAGAGGGGGGAAAGACATGAGCAAGCAACGTGTTTCAAGACGTCAGTTCCTCAATTATACACTCACAGGTGTAGGCGGTTTCATGGGTGCTGCCATGATTATGCCAATGGTTCGCTTTGCTTTAGATCCAGTATTGCAAGCAAAAGGTGCCGGTGATTATATCGCTACAGATAAGAAAATCGCTGACATTACTTCAGAACCAACACGTGTAGACTTTTCATTTGAGCAACAAGACGCATGGTATACATCAACTGTTACCAATACAGCATGGGTGTATAAAAATGAAAACGGAGAGATTGTAGCCCTTTCACCAGTATGTAAACATCTTGGATGTACGGTTGACTGGAACACAGATAAATCGAATCCAAACCAATTCTTCTGTGCCTGCCACTACGGTCGTTACACGAAGGATGGAAAAAACGTTCCAGGTACACCACCACTTGGTCCATTAGATGTATACGAACATACGGAAAAAGACGGCTATCTTTACTTAGGCGCAACAAAGCCTAATCCAGTTGGAAAGGGGGCGTAATAAATGCTAAATAAGATTTATGATTGGGTTGACGAGCGCTTAGATATTACGCCTCTTTGGCGCGACATTGCAGACCACGAAGTACCAGAGCATGTGAATCCAGCTCACCACTTTTCAGCATTTGTATATTGCTTTGGTGGACTAACATTCTTTATTGTTGTTATTCAAATTCTTTCTGGAATGTTCTTAACCATGTACTACGTTCCAGATGTTATCAATGCTTGGGAATCAGTGTATTATCTGCAATACGAAGTAGCGTTCGGACAAATTGTTCGAGGAATGCATCACTGGGGAGCTAGTTTAGTAATTGTTATGATGTTCTTACATACGTTACGTGTATTCTTCCAAGGTGCTTATAAGAAACCACGTGAGTTAAACTGGGTGGTTGGAGTTTTAATTTTCTTTGTAATGCTTGGACTTGGTTTTACAGGATATTTATTACCGTGGGATATGAAGGCGTTATTCGCAACAAAGGTTGGTCTTCAAATTGCAGAATCCGTACCGCTTATCGGGACGCAAGTTAAGATTCTATTAGCGGGGGATGCTCAAATTCTTGGAGCTCAAACTTTAACGCGTTTCTTTGCGATTCATGTCTTCTTCTTACCAGCAGCGTTGCTCGGTTTAATGGGTGCCCACTTCCTAATGATTAGAAGACAAGGTATTTCAGGTCCACTATAAACCGATTGTTCTTACTAAAAAACGCTAAGTAGAAGGAGGGGAATTGCTCAATGCATCGCGGAAAAGGGATGAAATTTGTTGGCGATTCACGTGTAACAGCAAATAATAGAAAGCCAAACATACCAAAAGATTATTCCGAATATCCAGGTAAAACGGAAGCTTTCTGGCCAAACTTCCTTTTAAGAGAGTGGATGGTTGGAGCTGTTTTCCTAGTAGGATTTTTAATTTTAACGGCTGCTCACCCGTCTCCTTTGGAAAAGGTAGCAGACCCAACTGATACGGCATATATTCCGTTACCAGACTGGTATTTCCTATTCTTATATCAATTACTCAAATATACTTATGCATCAGGACCATATAATATTATTGGTGCATTAGTTATCCCAGGACTCGCTTTTGGAGGACTATTATTAGCTCCATTTATCGACAGAGGACCTGAGAGAAGACCTGCTAAACGTCCTTTAGCAACAGGCTTCATGTTATTAGCCGTAGCAGCTACGATTTATCTAACTTGGGAATCAGTTGTTACTCATGACTGGGAAGCAGCTGCGAAGCAAGGTGAACTTGTGGCTGATGTTGAGATTGATACTGAATCTGAAGGCTATAAATTGTATGAAGGTCAATCTTGTATAACCTGTCATGGAACAGATATGCAGGGAGGACCTGGTGCTCCAGCTCTAATTGATGTAGAGCTTACTGTTGATGAAATTTATGAAATCATGGATACCGGTAAAGGTGCCATGCCAGCTAATGCTTTTGAAGGATCCGATGAGGACCAACAATTGTTAGCTGAATTTATTGATAGCTTAAGACCTGAATAATGCACGATAAGAAAAGCTGGCGTAAACTTTCGCCAGCTTTTTTAACACATTTATTTATTGTAAAATAATAGTAATTAAAGTATGGTGCAGTTTGATTATTAAAATGTCTGAAAACTGCAGGAGGTCTAATATTGGTGTTTTCAATATCATGGGTTTTAAAACAGAGATGGTTCTTATGGCTTTTACTCATCATAAATGTTGGGGGAACCATTTATGGGTACATATGGTATGAGGGACAATTATCACGAACTCCCAATCACTTTTTAATTTTTGTACCAGATAGTCCGACAGCTAGCCTGTTTTTCTGTTTTGTTTTGGTGGCCTTTCTTTTAGGGAAGAATTGGGGGCTTTTCGAATCATTAGCACTGATTACTCTATATAAATATGGAATATGGGCAGTGGTGATGAATATACTAACGCTCCTAGTAACAGGGTACCTGCCATGGGAAGGGTACATGCTTATGGCATCCCATTTAGCGATGGCGATTCAAGGTATTCTTTATGCACCTTTTTACAGAATAAAATGGTGGCATTTTGTGGTCGCAGGTGTTTGGACTTTACATAATGATGTGATTGATTATGTCTATATGATGTATCCTGTGTACCATTCCATTTCCATGTATGTAAAAGAAATCGGTTACTTTACCTTCTGGCTCTCGATTTCTGCTTTGTTTTTAACATATTATTTGTGTTTTGCCAAAAGAAGGCTTCAGTGGTCCATTAAAAATTAATAGAATATAACGGGTCTACTCTTGTCCACTCCTACATACATATGAAAGTAGGAATTATGGGGGGGACAAGTATGAAGATTCGACTAATTTGTATAGTATTAACGTTATTATTTTTCGGGAATGGTATTGGACATGCTGCTAGTAAAACCCCTTTGGAAAGTTTAAGTAACCTTTCAGAGAAAGCCTTACAACTGACAAAAGCAGGGCATTTTGATCGTGCTGAATTGTTGATGAATCAGTTTTCCAATCAGTTTTCTGATTTATCAAGTCAGTTTGTATTTTCGATGGATCAAGTTCAGGTAATTTCAATTGCTCACCAGGACGCTGTAAAGGCATTACGCAATGAGAATTTGACTTTTGATGATAAAGTATCTCGAATGGTAAAATTTAGATTGGTCATGGATGCTTTGGTCTCAACGCATCAACCATTATGGACTCAGATGGAAGATTCTATTATGAATCTATATAACCAAGCGGTGGCTGCTGCTCAGGAACAAAATTGGCAACAGTTCCATTTGCTTTATAATTCATTTTTAACTCAGTATGACCTTATTTACCCTAGTATTAAGTTAGATGCTCCTACTGAGACAGTATTAAAAGTTGATGCAAGAGTACAATATATTGATGAATATAGACCAGAAGTGCTAACGGATCCTAATGGGATGATGGAATTAGAAGCATTGGCACAGGATTTGAAATCTTTATTTAATCAAAGTGAAGAGGATGAAGCAGATCCTTCCCTTTGGTGGGTTATTTTTACTACAGGAAGTATTATTATCGTAACTTTGTCCTATGTTGGTTATCGAAAATACAAAGCTGAAAAGCCAAGAAGAAAAAAGTACCCAAAGAAGCTAAAAGATTGACTTTATTATGAGTTGTTCATATTATTAAACTAAATAGATTAGTTTGTTTAGGAGGGTTCCTATGGGGTATTACTTAATTTACTTCGCTATACTCATTATTGTTCCTTTATGGGCTCAACTCCGTGTAAAGGGTGCTTACAACAAGTATTCTAAAGTTGCTTCTTCCTCTTATTTAACAGGCCAAGAAGTAGCGAGAAGAATATTAGATGATAACGGTTTATACGATGTTCAGGTTCAAGAAACTAGAGGTCATCTAACTGACCATTATGATCCTAGATCGAAGACAGTACGCCTTTCATCAGCCAATTTCCACGGCCGTTCAGTGGCTGCAGCAGCTATTGCAGCTCATGAGGTAGGTCATGCAATTCAGGACCAGCAAGAATATGCTTTTTTGCGTTTCCGCCATGCTCTTGTTCCTGTTGCCAGCTTAGGATCTAACTTCTCTTGGATTCTAATTTTAGCTGGTATGTTAATGGGAGCAGCTAATTTGCTCTTACTAGGTATTATATTTATGGCAGCTGCGGTTGTATTTCAAGTTGTCACACTTCCAGTTGAGTTTAACGCATCTAACCGTGCGATGAACCAAGTTGTACAACTAGGAATTATCCGTAATGATGAAGAAAGAGAAACAAAAAAAGTACTAAATGCAGCAGCATTAACCTATGTTGCAGCAGCTGCTGTGGCAGTTCTAGAACTATTAAGATTTGTTCTAATGTTCATTGGAATGAATAACGACGATTAAAAAAGCCAAAAGGTCATGATGGGGATTACCCACCATGACCTTTTTATCTTTCCAATGGTAACTTGTTTTCATCAAGTGTAAAGCCTTCGCCTAAGACATCGTGAACAAAAGTAACTGAAACAAATGCATGTGGATCAATAGACTGGATAATACTTTTTAAACGTATGATTTCATTTTTCGCTACTACACAATAGAGAACATCTCTTTTTTGCTTTGTAAAGGATCCATGCCCACTTAGTACCGTGACTCCTCGGTCCATATGTTCCATAATCTTCTCTGCAATTTCTTCATGCTTCTCTGATATAATCATCGCACCTCTAGCAGCATAAGCACCTTCTTGGATAAAGTCGATGACTTTTGCCCCTACAAAAACAGCCACAAGCGTGTACATGGCTTCACGGTAGTTCAAGTATGTAAGAAGGGAAAGAGCAATAACAACGGCGTCGAACAAAAACATGGTTTTTCCCATGCTCCAACCTATGTACTTGTTTGCTAACCGAGCGATGATATCCACTCCACCCGTGGTCCCACCGTATCTAAAGATAATGCCCAACCCTACTCCAATAAAAACCCCTGCAAACAGAGCGGCAAGAGCTAGGTCGTCTTTTAGAGGGATGCTATAATGATATCTTTGGAAAACCCATAAAAAAATGGACACCGCAACCGTCCCAATTAAAGTGTATATAAAAACATTTCGACCTAATAGCTTCCAACCGATTAGAAACAAAGGAATGTTTAATATCAGGTTTGTATAGGCTGGATCCCACTTAAATAGGGCTAAAAGTAGGAGTGTAATACCGGTAAATCCACCTTCAGCTAAATTATTTTGGATATTAAAATGAACGATTCCAAAAGAAAATATAGCAGAACCTAGTAAAATAAAAAAAATGTTTCTTATTCGTAAGCCGAAGGGCATAGTAGAATGCCTCCTTTATATGTTTAAGCGCGCTTCCGCTTTCGGTGGTTATTGGTCAGATTTGGAAGACCCCCATAGCGACTATATTATATAGAAAGAATTTTTATCCGGCAAGCCTAAGAAAAAAGATTTGTCATTGTCCTACTGTTTCGATAACATGTAACTACATATATAGGTTTAAAGGAGTAAGACGCATGACAAAAACAATGCAACAGATACAAAAAGAAGTTGATGATTATATCGGTCAATTTAAAGAAGGTTACTTTAGTCCTCTTGCCATGATGGCAAGACTAACAGAGGAACTGGGAGAATTAGCAAGAGAAATTAATCATTATTATGGCGAAAAGCCTAAAAAGAATACAGAGAAAGAAAAGACTATAGAGGAAGAGTTAGGGGATGTACTCTTTGTAGCTATTTGTTTAGCGAATTCATTAAACATTGATTTAGAAGAGGCCCATAATACGGTAATGGAAAAGTTTCGTACAAGAGATCGTGACAGATGGACTAAGAAAGATGAGGTTAATGACCATGGAAACAACTAAGATTACAATAGCTGGACCAAGAGGGAAAATGGGAATAGAAGCAGTTAAGATGGTATTGGAAACAGAAAAGTTTGAACTAGTATCAGTTATTGACCATCGACATGGTGGGAAGCAATTACATGATATTTTAAATTTTGTTCAAAAGGAAGTCCCTGTTTATGGTGATGCAAGGAGTGCTTTCGAGCAGACAAAACCTGATGTGTTAGTAGACCTTACAACTCCTGAAGCGGGGTACCATCATACAAAATGGGCATTAGAGTACGGTATTCGTCCTGTAGTAGGGACAACTGGTTTTTCCAATGACCAACTCAATGAACTGACTGAATTAGCAGAAACAAAAGGAATTGGATGTATTATAGCCCCTAACTTCGCCATTGGGGCAGTCTTAATGATGAAGTTCTCACAAATGGCGTCAAAGTACTTCCAAGATGTTGAGATTATGGAGATGCATCATGATCAAAAACTAGATGCTCCTTCTGGGACCGCTGTAAAGACAGCTGAGATGATTCAGGAGGTAAGAACAGAAAAAGTTCAAGGGCATCCAAATGAAAAAGAAACCATTCCGGGTGCAAGAGGGGCAAACCTCCAAGGGATGAGGATACATAGTGTACGTCTGCCTGGTCTAATTGCGCATCAACAAGTGATGTTTGGGGCAAGTGGCCAAATTCTAACCATTCGCCATGACTCTACTAATCGTGCATCTTTTATGTCGGGTGTAAAAGTGTCTGTTGAAACTGTCATGCAGCTTGATCATTTAGTGTACGGCTTAGAAAATATCTTGGAATAGGGGGGAGTAATGTGAATATTGCCTTAATAGCACATGATAATAAAAAGAACGATCTTATTCAATTTGTCATAGCTTATCAACCAATCCTTGAAAAACATACGCTGTTTGCCACTGGAACAACCGGAAAAAGGATTCACGAGGCAACCTCATTGCCCATTACCCGGTTTCAATCTGGTCCTCTTGGTGGTGACCAAGAGATTGGGGCTATGGTTGCTCAAAATAATATGGATATGATTATCTTTTTCAGAGATCCATTAACAGCTCAACCGCATGAGCCGGATGTTTCGGCTCTTATTCGTTTATGTGATGTATATGCGGTTCCTTTAGCAACGAATATGGGAACAGCCGAAATCCTTGTGAGGTCGTTAGAACAGGGAGATATAGAATGGCGTAATTTTGTAAGAGGTAATAAAGGAGAATGATGGCTGTGAATCAAGACCCCTTGGATATACTAGCAATTGGTGCCCATGCAGATGATGTAGAAATAGGTATGGCTGGGACGTTAGCGAAATTTACAAGTACCGGATATAAAGCTGCAATCTGTGATTTAACGCTAGCTAATTTATCTTCAAACGGTACAGTTGAAAATAGAAAAATAGAGGCAGATGCTGCTGCCAATATTTTAGACATTTCAGAGAGAATTAATTTGGGTATACATGACAGAGGAATTCGGTTAGAAGAAGAACAAATCGGAAAAGTGGTTAGTGTCATAAGACGTTTTCGCCCCAAGCTTCTCTTTATTCCATATGAAGTCGATCGTCATCCAGACCATGGATGGTGTACAAAATTAGTGGAAGAAGCTGCATTCTCCAGTGGAATAAGAAGATATCAGGATCCGAATGGCTTGCCACCACACAAAGTACATGCCATTTATTATTATTTTATCAATGGTTTTCATAAGCCAAGCTTTTGTGTGGACATTACGGATACGATGGATAAAAAAATAAAAAGCCTACTCGCCTATGAAAGTCAGTTTTCAAGGCAGGGAGTAGACAGTGTTCAAACCCCATTGACAAATGGCTATATTGAATCGGTAGAAGCACGAGAAAGAATGATGGGAAAAGAAGTAGGGGTTACCTTTGCAGAAGGGTTTATTTCTAAAACTCCCTTGCTTTTAGGAACGAATGGAATGGGACTGTAGTTATGAAATTGAAAATAGGCATCACGTGTTACCCAACTGTTGGTGGTTCAGGTGTCATTGCAACTGAGCTAGGAAAATTACTGGCTGAAAAAGGCCATGAAATCCATTTTATTACGTCAAGTATTCCTTTTCGATTAAGGAAAGTGTATTCAAATATATATTATCATCAAGTCGAAGTAAATCATTATCCAGTTTTTCAATATCCACCCTATGATATTGCCCTTGCAAACAAAATGGCGGAGGTAACAAAACGAGAAAATCTGGATATATTACATGTTCACTATGCCATACCACATGCTGTTTGTGCTATATTGTCTAAGCAGATGAGTAAGTCTGATGTAAAGATTGTGACAACGTTACATGGAACAGATATAACTGTACTAGGGTATGATTCTTCATTATCTGGAGCGATCCGATTTGGTATTGAGGATTCTGATTGTGTAACCGCTGTTTCATCAGCACTTATACAGCAAACGAATGACCTAATCCATCCTGATAAAGAGATTCATACCGTTTATAATTTTATTGATGAACGAGTATTTGAGAAAAAGGAGTTACCTAATCTAAAAAAGGAACTAAATATCGAGGATGATGAAAAGGTCATTATTCATGTCTCTAATTTTCGTAAAGTTAAACGGGTACAAGATGTAGTTGATTCTTTCTATCATATTCAAAAGGAAATGAAGGCCAAACTATTGTTAATTGGTGATGGACCAGAAATGAATAACATTATCAGTCAAGTCCATCATCTTGGTTTGAAATCCAAAGTTTTGACTTTAGGGAAACAAGAGAATTTAGAGGAACTCTATTCAATCAGTGATTTAATGCTATTATTATCTGAAAAAGAAAGCTTTGGTTTAGTTGCACTTGAAGCAATGGCTTGTGGAGTTCCATGTATCGGAACGAATGTTGGGGGAATTCCTGAAGTCATTGAACACGGTCAAACAGGATATCTAGCAGAGTTAGGTGATATACAGGACATTAGTCATAAGGCTATTCATCTCTTAAACAATGTTCAAATGCACCAACAATTTTCGAAAGCATCTATGGAAAGGGTCCATAGACATTTCCGATCAGATATTATTGTTCAACAATATGAGGATATATATAAATCGCTACTTAGCGAAAAAGGAAGATGATTCATGTTACCTCCATTTAAGGCGGGCTTACCAATTCTAGAAAAACTAAATAGTGCTGGTTATAAAGCCTTCTTTGTAGGTGGGGCAGTTCGTGACTATCTGTTAAAGCGATCCATTGGGGATATTGATATTGCCACTTCAGCCAAACCAGAGCAAGTAAAATCCCTCTTTCCCAAAACGGTCGATATCGGTATCGAGCATGGAACTGTTTTAGTTCTCCTGGGGGACGAAGGATATGAAGTCACAACCTTTCGTAAGGAATCCGAATATAAAGATTTTCGCCGTCCGGAAGAAGTTGAATTCATCCACTCGTTAGATGAAGATCTAAAGAGACGAGACTTTACCATCAATGCAATCGCCATGGATAAAACCGGTTCCATTTATGATCCCTTTGATGGACAAAAGGACTTAGCAAGAAAAGTGATTAGATGTGTTGGAAATCCATCTGAAAGATTTAAGGAAGATGCTTTGAGAATGATGCGTGCAATTCGATTCCAAAGTCAGCTTGGATTTGAAATAGAAAAGAAAACCTTGGATAGTTTAAGAGTATCAGGCCCACTATTAAAAAATATAGCTGTAGAGCGAGTTCTCATTGAGTGGACCAAGCTGCTTAATGGTTCCTTTGTAAAAATAGGAATTGATACCCTTTTACATACCGAAATGCATCACTATATTCCGGCTAATCATGACATAACAAACGGCTTACAAGTCGTTCAAGAACTAAACATTAACCCACTGGATGACAGCGAGATATGGGCCATACTTTTATATTATAGTTCACTTAACGCACCGAACTCCTGTCTTAAGAGATGGAAAATGTCTAATCATAAGCAAAAGGAAATTCTCACTTTATGGTCCTGGCTTCGAATTCGAAAAACTAAGGAATGGACCTTGCAATCTTTATATCAAGCTGGACTAAATAATGCTTTAAAAGTAGAAAAAATATTTAATTGTTTGGAAGGAAATGAACTTGATACCTCTCACGATTACATAAAAGAACAATATACTAGGTTGCCCATCAAGCGTAGAGAAGAACTATGTGTAAATGGTCACGATATTATGAATTGGACTGAACTTCCAGGTAGTCCCAAAATACGTGAACTGCTAGAAAAAATTGAAATGATGGTAGTAGAAGAAAAACTTAAAAATGAAAAACAAAAAATAAAGGAGTGGCTCGAACATGTACTCCAATAAACAAACGCTTCTCTCTCTATTTCAGGAAAAACAAGGAACCTTCCTTTCTGGACAAGCTATTGCAGATAATCTAGGCTGTTCAAGAACAGCTATTTGGAAATACATAGATAGTCTAAAGAAGGATGGGTACGAAATAGAGGCAGTTCGTAATAAGGGTTATCGATTAGTCGACCAACCGAATTTAGTAAAAGAATATGAAATTCAAAGAGATCTTCACACGAAAACCTTGGGTAAAAAAGTTTACTATCATGATACGGTAACTTCCACGCAAAAAATAGCACATGAGTTGGCAGGGCAAGGTGCACAAGAGGGAACGCTTGTTATTGCGGATCAACAAGAATCAGGAAGAGGGAGAATGGATCGCCAGTGGTATTCGCCTAAAGGGACAGGCGTTTGGATGAGCCTCATATTAAGACCTAAGCTATTACCCACTCAGACACCGCAATTTACATTATTGACGGCAGTGGCGGTTGCCCAGTCAATTGAAGAGGTAACCGGCATTACACCTGACATTAAATGGCCGAATGACCTTTTAATTAGAGGGAAGAAATGTACAGGGATTTTAACTGAACTCCAGGCAGAAGCTGATCAGGTCCGCTATATGATTATCGGTATCGGAATCAATGTAAACCAAGATGCTTCAGACTTTCCAGAAGAACTTCAAGAAATAGCAACATCTTTGAAAATGGTAAAAAAACAAGAGATTCCCCGTGCCAAGCTAGTTCAGGAGATATTACGTAGACTTGAGAAGTTATATGACCTGTACATTCAGTTAGGGTTTGAACCTATCAAGTTATTATGGGAGAGCTATTCTACAACCATAGGTAAAACCATCAACGCTCGAACCATGAATCGAAATATTGTAGGGAAAGCTATTGGGCTCTCACACGACGGAGTTTTACTTTTAGAAGATGAAGAAGGGGTTCAGCATCGAATATATTCTGCTGATATTTCATAGTTTTGGTTATTTTTTTCTTTCGTAAAATGGAGCATTTGTTATAATAATAACGGGCAGTATCTAATAGAACTGCACCTTTTGAAGAAACCTATAAGTATCCATATTATTGATTATTACCTGCCTAGATCCAAATGAGGACAAGGACAGAGGGAAGAACCTTATTTTTTCGTGCACTCGAGCATCCTTCTCTCATGAGCAGTGATGCTTTTTTGGCTTTTAAAATAATGTGTTCCCTTTTTCCTTAAATTGAAAGGGGAGAAAGTAATGAAATCAACAACAGACTTTTTGAAAATGAAACAAAACGGTGAGAAAATTGCCATGATGACGGCCTATGATTATCCCACAGCCAAATTGTCAGAGGCTGCGGGGCTAGACATTATTCTAGTGGGAGATTCCCTTGGAATGGTTGTTTTAGGCTACGAGTCAACAGTGCCAGTCACAATCGAGGATATGATTCACCACACAAAGGCTGTGAAAAGAGGTGCGCCAAATACCTTCATTGTAACGGATATGCCTTTTATGACATTCCACTCATCTTTGAACGATACATTAAAAAATGCGGCGCGGTTATTTCAAGAAACAGGTTGTCATGCATTAAAGCTAGAAGGTGCAGGTGAGGTCATTCCTAAAATCAAAGCCTTGACAGAAGCGGGCGTTCCTGTAGTCGCACATTTAGGACTCACACCTCAAACGGCTGGTGTGCTCGGCGGATATAAGGTTCAAGGAAAGACAAAGGAAGCTGCACAAAAGCTAATAGAAGATGCCAAGCTTTGTGAAGAAGCGGGGGCATTTGCCTTGGTACTTGAATGTATACCTCATCAGTTGGCTGAAGAAGTTTCAAAACAATTAACGATTCCAACCATAGGAATTGGTGCTGGTCCAAACGCAGACGGCCAAGTATTGGTCTTCCATGATTTAGTTCAGTATGGTGTGGACAGAACGGCTAAGTTTGTAAAAACCTATGAAAATGTAAACAATACGATACAAGGAAGTATCGAATCCTATATAAAAGATGTCAAGGCTGGGAATTTTCCTGAATTAAAACATTCCTATACGATGAAGGAAGAGGAGTTAACAGCTTTATACGGAGGCTCTTAATGAAAATAGTCCGAACCATTGAAGACATGCAACAACAAGTTCAGGAGTTAAAGGCACAAAATCTATCCATTGGATTTGTTCCAACTATGGGGTTTCTACACGAAGGACATATGTCACTCATGGAAGAAGCTAAAAAGCATAATGACATAGTGGTCATTAGTATTTTTGTTAATCCATTACAATTTGGTCCGAATGAAGACTTTGATTCTTATCCAAGGGATTTTGAGCGTGATGAAAAAATAGCAGAGCAACTTGGAGTGGATGTTGTTTTTTACCCGTCAGTGGATCAAATGTATCCTAAACCATTATCCATTAAAATGACCGTTACGGACCGAACGAATGTGTTATGTGGAAGATCTAGACCAGGCCATTTTGATGGAGTTGCAACTGTTTTAACAAAGTTGTTTCATATCATACAACCTAGTAGAGCCTATTTTGGTTTAAAGGATGCACAACAAGTGGCTGTTGTGGATGGTTTAATAAATGATTTTAACTTTCCAATTGAATTGGTTCCTGTTCCAACCGTTCGTGAAGAGGATGGTCTAGCCAAGAGTTCACGAAATGTACGGTTAACACCTGAAGAGAGGAAAGAAGCTCCAAACATCTATAAAACACTTCAAGTGGCAAAAGAATGGATTGCGGATGGCGAAAGAGATACTAACAAATTGACTGATCGTTTATTTGCATCCCTAGAAACTACCATTAGCGGTTCTATTGACTATCTTGAAATTTTATCATACCCTGAGTTAGGCAATATTGATTCAGTAGATGGTAAAATTATTATTGCCATCGCGGTAAAATATTCAAATGTACGTTTAATAGATAATATTATTATAGATGTAGCATAGGGATTAGGAGGCAACAGTATGTTTAGAGTGATGATGAATGGGAAGATTCACCGTGCTCGTGTGACAGAGGCTGATTTAAATTACGTTGGTAGTATTACGATAGATGAAGATATTTTGGATGCAGTAGGTATGCTTCAAAACGAGAAAGTACAAGTAGTTAACAATAATAATGGTGCACGATTTGAAACCTATATTATCCCGGGAGAAAGAGGCAGTGGGGTTATATGTGTCAATGGTGCCGCAGCAAGACTCGTTCAAAGGGGAGACGTTGTCATCATTATAAGCTACGGACTAGTTCCTGAAGATAAGTTAAAGGAACACTCTCCAAAAATTGCAATTATGAATGAACAAAATGAAATTAAAGAACTGATTGCAAAAGAACCTGCTAGAACGGTACTTTAAGCGAGATGTTATAAAAGCTCTCCCTAAACAGGGAGAGCTTTTATGTACCCTTTCAAACAGTCAAACATATTGATAAAATGAATAGAGGATACTTATACATACTTACCTTGTACCAGTAGTAATGAGGTGGAAAAATGAATCGCTTTGTCGTAGTGGATTTAGAAACAACAGGAAACAAAGCAAAAGAAGATGATAGAATTATTCAAATCGGAGCCGTTTTACTGGAGGATGGTAAAATTACAAATACCTATTCTACCTTCGTCCAACCAAAGCGATCAATTCCTTCTTTTATTAGTGAATTAACGGGCATTACCTCACAAGTGGTAAAAGATGCCCCTCTTTTTAAAGATGCCGTACAACCGCTAATTGAAATGTGTAAAGGAGCAAGTATTGTTGCTCACAATAGCTCTTTTGATTTAACCTTCTTACAGGAAGAATATAGAAGAAACGGACTTCCAATCTATTATGGAAATGTTATAGATACTGTAGAACTAGCTAGGTTTTTATTTCCAAGTGTATCTAGCTATTCACTTCAAAACCTTGCAAGTGATCTTGATATTACACATTCCTCGCCACACAGAGCTGATGCTGATGCTGAGGTTACAGCTAAAATTTTTCAAAAAATGTTACATAAATTACAAAGCTTGCCGGTTGAAACGTTAGAGTATCTGACTACATTGTCTTTTCATTTGAAAAGTGATATTCAACTCTTACTACAACATACAAAGCAGCAAGCACTTAATGATAATGGACGTTCGGACTCTTTTATCGTATATAATGGTGTATGGATACGTCCTTTCGAGCTGCAGAACCGCACTAACATTATAGATATTGACTGTAAAGATAAAAAATGGCCAGAACAAGTAACGACAATTACTGATGCTTGGAATCAAAATAAACAATACTTTTATGAGTCTCATGAAGCAGCTCCGTTCTTTGTTAATTCATTAGCCTACAAAGTCCAATCAACCTATTCTGAGCCACTGTGGATTATTACAAATGACTCTAATAAGTGGATCGAGTTTCTGAATAGTAAACAAGACACGAAGAATCTTATGATCGGAACCCTAAAAGGAAGGCATTATTACTTATCCCTCAAGAAGTTCGCACTATCTTTAAGAGAGCAGGATACAAACTATGATCATGTGCTAACAAAAATGCAAATTCTTGTTTGGTTATTAGAAACTACCACAGGCCTTGTAGATGAACTGAATTTATCCTCGTCTTCGAAGGACTTCTGGATTAAGATAGCAGCTGATTCTCGTGAACTAACGTCTATAGAAGATGCTAATTACTCATATTATCGGAGGGCTTTAGCTGAAGCTTCTATCGCTGATATACTCATTACAAATTATGCCTTATTCTTATCTAAGTCTCTTTACTCAAGTGATCATGTTCTAAAACCAAACTATTGCTTATTGGATGAGCCTGAAGCACTCATAGATTTATTACCAAAGTTTTTTGGGAAAAAGTTAACCTTTGTTTCGTTTCGAATTTGGCTTCGTCAGTTAGAAACGAATAAAGAAAAACATTTTCTTGCGTACATTATGCAAAATCATCCTAATGCAAGAAATTTTGATTTGAGCTTAAAAGAGTATGTAGAGAAATTAAAAGAATCAAGCGAAGATTTTTTTCAATTGGCTGCGGATTATGCTTTATTACATGAAGAGTCAGTTGGAGGCTTTTCTCCATATGTTACGGCTCCTCTTCAGCCTTCACATACCTTTGATACGTTGATGTATGCCGGCGAGAGATTTTTACATTCTATGAAGGATGTTGTATCTTTTCTAACAAACAACATCCAGAAAGCAACGGGTACTACATTGACTGAGACATCTGCACAGGTTTTGTCAGAGTGGGATCTGTTCCAACAGGATGCGGAAGAAATGATTCTGACACTGCAATCCTTTATATCAAATCATCAAAAAGATATCACTCGGTGGGTAGAAACAGATACACGTGGAATGAGCCACTATACAGCAATTGTATCAAGGCCATTACTAGCATCGAATCAATTTGGTGATTTTCTTAAGGAAAGGAATATTCACTCCGTATTCTTCTCCTCGTCTCTAACGGTGAATCGTTCCTTTATTTTTTCAGCAAGGTCATTTGGAATGACCATGAAAGAAGTTCAGGGATTCAGAAAGGTAGAGGGTAAAAGGAACCAAGTCTTAGTTGGTGAAAATGTGTATTCACCAAAAGAAGTTGCTGAACTTGCGAGGGAATTACGTGAAAAATTTGATAAAATCTTCATTTTGACAAGTTCTTTCGATGAATCTCAACTGGTAACAGAAGCCATTCAAAATACAGAAGACCTAGTAGGGTATGTACTCCTTTCTCAAAGCCAGGCAAGTATTGGCAGACTATTAAAGCAAATGAACCGGTTCGATAAGGCTATTTATGTAGGAAGTCAATTTTCAACTCACTATACTAGCGGACTGGAAGAATCAGAAGCCTTTATTATTACCAAGCTCCCGTTTCTTTCTCCACAAGATTTATTTCATAAACTTCATTCACAAAAATGTGAGCAGGAAGGAAGAAACTCATTTTATTCATTTAGTTTGCCGTACGCCGTGATTCGCTTCAAAAGATTACTGGCTCGAATTAACTTCCCGAATAACAAGATTTATGTATTAGATCCTAGAATATGGAAATCGGAATATGGGAAAACGTTTATACAGTCAGCTGACTCAGTAGAGTGGCTCCCTTTTAAAAATGATTCCAAGTAGTTTATCGATATAAATTTTCAAAAAAATGTAAAGACTAGTTGAAAAAAGAGCTTTTCGGGAGGGGTCTCTCAAGTGCTATTTTTTCAAAAATGTGCATCACTTTTTTTTCTAACATCGCTGGTCTTGAACAGTGCGGTTATTACTTCAAATGTGGAAAGTATCGATGTTAACCTGCGGGATCAAGAAATAGCTTTTACTTTCTTTTCACTTTCAAATGGTGAAGCTACGCTACTACAGCATCCTAATGGTGAAAATATTTTGATTAACACGGGAAGCAACAGTAGTGAAAAGGAATTAGACCATTGGTTAAAGCTATATGGTGTTAAAAACATTTCGACTATCCTAGTTACAAAGGATGATCCAGGGTTTGTTGGGAACCTTCAGCACGTAATCAATCAATACAAGGCTCGACAAGTTATCGTTTCGAATCGTTTATATGAGCAATTAAAAGGGAATCCGTCTTTTCCTAAAGATGTCGCAATTCAATGGTGGGATGAAGGAACGAAATTGGAGCTTAATCCTGAAGTGGACCTAGAAGTTTTATATAATGGGATGGGGCCAAATGAAGGAATGGATTTTGTTATCACTTTTATAAGTCATAAGTTTCTTTTTATGAGTTCATTTGGTTCTAATAGTGAAGAAAATTTATTAAAAAAAGATCTAAAAGATGTCAATATTGTTAAAATGGCTGACTACGGTGGACCTCAGTCGATGACCAAAAGATTAGCAAAACATCTCGACCCCCAGGTGGCCATTTTATTTAATTTAGATACAATTACACCAAGTGAATACATATTTGAACTATTAGAAGAAATGTGGATTGATGTGTACTTAACAAAGGAACATGGCACGATCACCATTAAATGTACAGATGAAACATATGAAATCATTCATATAGATCCAAAGGGAAAACAATAGGTAGATTCGTTTCGAATTAAAAATTATTTAGTGGAGATTTGAAGTAAATAGTTTTGGTTTTATTCGTTGATTGTTATAATGAGAGAGGATTTTACCCGGTTGGAGGTTACATAACAATGGATAGTAAAATTGAGATATTATCTACTATACGTATTGAATATTCTAGTGATTTGTATAAAATTGTTGATTCTCTTAATCGAACCCTCAAACATAACGATTTAATGTTCGGGTTAGCTCTAGATAAAGAAGATCATTCAAAAGCGATTTTTACGATATATCGTACATAATGAGTGGGGAAACTTATAGGTTGGATATATTTTTAACACTAAAGAAAATGATAGTAAAAATCAGCATATTGTAGAGAGTTGGATCTATTGCAAATTTCATTTGAATGATGTTGATTGGAGTGGAAGGTGCTTGACTCCTGTGGGAGGAAGGGACATGGGAGACCCCGCAGGAGCGACAGCGACGAGGAGGCTCCCGGACCGCCCACGGAAAGCAAGCACCTGCAACGGAAATCAACGCCCCTTGTTCATAGAGCCAAACTACTGTCAAAAGCAACAAAGTATAAGAAAATAGCTTTAAATAAGAAGTTTCAATAAAGGATTGATTTTCATATTATGAAAAAGTGGATCCATATAGGGATTGGATTGTTGGTTGTTGTTCTCATACTCGTTTCAGTATTAGTCTATTTCTCAATTCAACCACAGCAAGAAAAGAAAAATATCGCATATCAAGTAGCCCTTGAAAAATCAAACTTAGAAACAACAGAAGATTTTCATTGGTTTAGATATGATAAAGATTACTATGTGGTAGGGGGAAAGGACACAGACGGAGAAAAGAGCTTTGTCTGGATTGCTGCAGATAGCCTAGATATTATTGCCGAACATAAAGCATCGGAAGGATTGTCTGAGAAGGAAGTATTAGAAACCTATAAAGACGAATGGAACATAAATGAGTTAGTGGATGTTAAATTAGGCTATGCTAATGAACGTCCCTTATGGGAAATTACATTCATCGACGATCAGAATAAATATACATTTCTTCAGGTTTCCTTTTTAACTGGAGATTGGATTAGATATTATCAATACAGAAGAGGAGGCGGTTCTTCTTGAAACTTTCAAATCGGGTGGCAGCTTTAAGTCCTTCTTCAACGTTAGCCATTACAGCAAAGGCAAAACAATTAAAAGAAGAAGGGAAAGACGTCATTGGGTTAGGTGCAGGTGAACCTGATTTTAATACGCCACAGCATATTATTGATGCAGCTATTAAAAGTATGGAAGAAGGAAAAACAAAGTATACAGCTGCAGATGGTTTATTAGAGCTTAAAAAGGCAATAGCCCATAAATTAAAAGTAGACCAAGGTTTAGATTATGAACCAAATGAGATAATTGTCTCTTCTGGTGCAAAACACAGTTTATATACATTATTTCAGGCCTTATTAGATGAAGGTGACGAAGTTATTGTTCCATCTCCATACTGGGTGAGTTATCCAGAGCAAGTAAAATTGGCTGATGGGACCCCTATCATAGTAGAGGGGAAAGAAGAAAACGACTTTAAAATTACACCAGGTCAACTTAAAGAAGTAATTTCTCCAAACACGAAAGCGTTAATCATTAATTCTCCCTCAAACCCTACAGGGATGCTGTATTCGAAGGAGGAGTTAACCGCCATTGCTGAGTTTTGTCTAGAAAATAATCTGATTATTATTTCAGATGAAATCTATGAAAAATTAATCTATAATCAAAACTCTCATTTTTCCATTGCACAAATTTCTCCTCAGGTGAAAGATATAACCGTCATCATTAACGGGGTGTCAAAATCTCATTCTATGACAGGATGGAGAATTGGGTTCGCAGCAGGGAATAAGGAACTTATAAAAGCCATGACGAATTTATCGAGTCATAGTACATCCAACCCAACTACGATTTCTCAGTACGGAGCAATTGCAGCTTACGGTGAAAACCAAGAGCCGGTTGAAATGATGCGTAAGGCTTTTGAAGAGCGGTTAGAAGAAGTGTATGCGAAACTTATAGAAATACCAGGCTTCACTTGTTTAAAACCACAAGGAGCCTTCTATCTATTCCCAAATGCAAAAAAAGCGGCAGAGATGACAGGTTTTGCAAATGTAGATGACTTTGCTAAAGCATTATTAGATGAAGCGCTTGTAGCTGTAGTGCCGGGCTCTGGATTCGGATCTCCTGATAATTTAAGAATATCTTATGCTACTTCAAAAGAACTCATACTGGAAGCACTTGATAGAATCAATCAATTTATTCATAAACACAAAAAGTAATCATATTAGAAGCCATTGATGTTGGAGGGTATACAGTTGAAAACGACAATAAGAGAAGTATCAAAATTTGTAGATCAAGAAGTGAAAATTGGAGCTTGGTTAGCGAATAAACGCTCAAGCGGAAAAATTGCCTTTTTACAATTAAGGGATGGGACTGGGTTCATCCAGGGTGTAGTAGTGAAAAGTGACGTTGCTGAGGAAGTGTTTACACTTGCTAAAACTATCACACAAGAAAGTTCGATGTATGTTACAGCAGTTGTGCAAAAGGACGAAAGATCTCCATTAGGTTATGAATTGCTAGTAAAAGATATAGAACTAATCAGTGATTCAACAGATTATCCAATCACACCGAAAGAGCACGGAACAGAATTTTTAATGGATAACCGTCATTTATGGCTCCGTTCCCGTAAGCAGCATGCTGTTATGAAAATCAGAAATGAAATCATTCGAGCTACTTATGAATTCTTCAATAAAGAAGGTTTTGTTAAAATTGATCCGCCTATCTTAACGGGAAGTGCTCCTGAAGGGACAACAGAACTTTTCCATACAAAGTATTTTGAAGAAGATGCTTATCTTTCACAAAGTGGTCAATTATATATGGAAGCAGCTGCAATGGCACTAGGAAAAGTATTTTCATTTGGCCCAACTTTCCGTGCAGAAAAATCAAAAACAAGAAAGCATCTAATTGAGTTCTGGATGATTGAGCCTGAAATGGCCTTTTATACACAGGATGATAGTTTGAAAGTACAAGAAGAATACGTAAGTTTCCTTGTACAATCTGTACTTGAGAACTGTAAAATAGAGTTGAAAACATTAGATCGTGATACGTCAACGCTAGAGAAGATTCAAGCTCCATTCCCTCGAATTTCTTATGATGATGCCATCAAATTATTGCATGAAAAAGGGTTTGATGACATTGAATGGGGGGATGACTTCGGAGCTCCTCATGAAACAGCAATTGCAGATGCTTATGATAAACCAGTATTTATCTTGAATTATCCAACTGGAATTAAACCATTCTATATGCAACCTCATCCTGATCGTGATGACGTTGTTCTATGTGCGGACTTAATTGCACCTGAAGGTTATGGTGAGATTATCGGTGGTTCCGAGAGAATTCATGATTCTGAGTTAATGAAGAAAAGAATGGAAGAGCATAATCTACCACTCTCTGCATATGAGTGGTATCTAGACTTAACAAAATACGGAAGTGTTCCGCACTCTGGATTTGGTCTAGGACTTGAGAGAACGGTTGCTTGGATTAGTGGTGTAGACCATATTCGTGAAACCATTCCATTCCCAAGACTATTAAATCGTTTATATCCTTAATAAAAGTGATGACCATTTCATTAGGAAATGGTCATTTCTATCTTTATATCGTTTCATGTTGGATTTGCTATAATAGTTCTGAGGTGTACAATTATGAATCAAAATCAATTCATTGAGTTAATGCAAGGTGGTTCTGTTTTTCTGCCTGCCCCTTTATTAGAACATTATAAAGATTTGGGGTTAACGGAGGAAGAATTTACATTACTTTTGCATCTTCAATCTTTTATAGAAAGAGGAAACTCATTCCCGACTTATCAAGAGTTGGCAGGTAGGACCACTCTCTCCAATGAGCAATGTGCTTATCTTCTTAGGAAGCTTATTCAAAAGGGGTTTTTAAAGATTGAAAAGGGAAAAACAGATGATGATATTCTGTTTGAACAATTTAGCTTAGTAGCCCTTTGGGAAAAGTTATATCAATTTCTGCAAAAAGACAAAAACAGAGTGGACACTGTAGATCGTCAGAATCAAGAAGCACAGTTGTATCAAACGTTTGAAAAAGAATTTGGTCGCCCATTATCACCTTTCGAGGCAGAAACACTTTCCATGTGGTTAGATGATGACCAACAATCGATAGAACTCATTTTAGTGGCATTAAAAGAAGCTGTTCTATCTGGAAAGTTGAATTTTAGATATATTGATCGCATTTTATTTGATTGGAAACGGAATGGGATTAAAACACCAAAGGAAGCGACTGAACAAGGTCGTAAGTTCAGGCTTCATCAAAAACAGAAGAAAGAACAAGCAAATACGACACAACAATCTAGAGACTTGCCGTTTTATAACTGGTTAGAAGAAGAGTAAAGGGGAAGGAGGATGGATCGGTGTTAACTAAGAAAGATATTCGATTTTGTTTAGATGAGATGGGAGACATGTTTCCTGATGCTCATTGTGAACTTAATCACCAGAATCCATTTGAATTAGTAATAGCCGTACTATTATCTGCTCAATGTACAGATGTCCTTGTTAACAAAGTAACAAGACAATTGTTTCAAAAATATAAAACCCCACAAGACTACTTAGATGTTTCGATTGACGAACTGCAACAAGATATTCGATCCATCGGGTTATATAGAAACAAGGCGAAAAATATTCAAAAGTTATGCTCGATTCTTTTGTATGAATATGATGGACAAGTACCACAAGACCGGGACGAACTGACAAAGCTTCCAGGAGTAGGAAGAAAGACAGCTAATGTAGTGGTTTCTGTCGCATTTGGGATTCCTGCCATTGCAGTGGATACCCATGTAGAGAGGGTCTCAAAAAGATTAGGAATATGTAGATGGAAAGATTCTGTTCTTGAAGTGGAGAAAACGTTAATGAGAAAAGTCCCGGAGGAAGAATGGGGAGTTACTCATCACCGACTAATCTTTTTTGGTAGATACCACTGTAAAGCACAAAATCCTAACTGTCCAGAGTGTCCGTTATTGTCCGTTTGTAGAGAGGGAAATAAGAGAATGAAGGTGCGAAAAGACTAATCATGACTAGGTTGTATCCAGTTCCAGAGGAAATGAAGCATGACATTCTCATGAAACAATTTGAATGGGAATTTGACGACCAAAGGTTAAAAGGAAACAGTGTTATTCCTTCTTTCTTTTATGAATTATCTTATTATAGTGGTCTTATTGGTGTAAGACCTTGGGAGAATCGGGATGAGGTAATTCCTCTCATAATAATGGAATGGAACCAGGAAAGAACCAAGTTACACGCCATCTTTAAAGCTAGGCGAAGTAAAGATGCCGAACCTGGAATGTTAAGAGCCATTGAATTATTTCTAGTCTTGGTATTTTGGGGGAATCATAAGCCAGTACGTTTAGATGGATTGGAAGAGCAACTGATTCAATTACCTGTAAAACCTGTAAACATACAGGAACGCCTTTCTTTTGTTATATCTCGACCGAGCTTGTATCCAGCCTTTATCCAGCTCGGGGAATTGTTTCTGGAAGCAGAAAAACAAATAATAAAGTCGATGGCACTTGAAAAAGCCAGAAAAAGATAAGATGCAATCAGAAAAATAGTGATGTTGAATTTGATATCTATGGTGTTTTCTTGAAGGGAATCTTCAGGAAAACGCCTTTTTTGTTGAGAGCATGCTATTTTGGGGCCTTTCCTTGCAAATTAGGAAATAGGAAAGATAAGCTTAAGAGAAACGATACCTGAGGGTGGGGAGAATGTTAATAGAGGGAACGCAAAGGACAGAAACGAGCCATGACTCGCGAAAGAGAGCTAATAAAGGGAATGCAAACACCGAAAACTTGCTCTAATCTACTTAGTAGTGCTTAAGCTATAAAAAAACAACCCAAATGCATACAAATACAACCCATTTAAACAAAAAAGAAGTGGAGTAAACGATTCGTTTCACCACTTCTTTTTATTTGAAATTTTTACAGTCTGATTCTATTCCTCTTTACTGACCATCTTCTGGTGGTGGTGGGTTTGTTTCCCCACCGTCATCATCATCTGTCGGTGGTGGGGCTTCTCCTTCTCCTTCACCGTCACCTTCTCCACCATTACCTCTGCCATTTCCTCTTCCACGATCTTGGTCACCATCGTCATCTCCATCACCGAAGAAGTCATCCCATGGGTTTCCTGACTCCATTTCAGGTATTTCGACTGTGACCTCTACTGGTTCACTTCGAAGTTCTCCGGATATGGCAGTTACTCTAAATCGATAGAAGGCACCAGGTAAAGCATCCCTTAAACGTAGCCCTAAATCTGGAGTGGTGGTTACCAGCTGCATTGGACCATCATCTAATGAAATTTCAACGTCAAATGTTGTGGCATTTTCAGCTTCATCCTCTTTACCTTTTCCATATTCCCAAGTGAGTACGATTTCTCCAGATTCTTCATCAAACACAGCTTCTAGTTTTTCAACCGGATCCGGAAGGTCAAATTGTTCAGATACTTCCGTAGGTTGAGTTCCCTTCACAAACCATTCATATACAATTTGATCCTCAGGTGTATACTCACTAGGAAGCTTAGGAGGATTCGAACCTTTTTCTACAGGTGATTTTACCACACTGCCCGGTACTTTAAAGTCAGGTGTATCAATATTTGCATGAACATTTTCCATGATGGCTTTATACAAGTGACGAGCGATTTTCTGGTCATATCCTGCTTTTACTGGTTGGAAGTAGTTGCTATATCCCGTCCAAATCGCAGTTGTATACTGTGTTGTGTAACCCACCATCCAGGAATCTGGAACATCGCCGTTTCCAATACCATGTTTTTCTCTGTCCTCTTTCGTATAGTTTGTTGTACCTGTCTTACCAGCTTGAGGAAGACCAGGGATATGAGCCATAGTGGCAGTCCCGTTATAAGAGGACTGGAACACACTCTTTAATGCATCCGAAATCATAAATGCTGTATAGTCTTGCATAACGAGTTTTGATTTTGGTTTTGTTTCAATGACAGAGCCATCTCTTAATTCAATCTTTGTTATTGCAAAAGGCTCTGTATAAATCCCTTCGTTACCAAATGCAGCATATGCACCAGCCATCTGAAGAGGGGATACTCCTTTTCTTAATCCACCAATTGCATAAGATTCATAAATTTCATCTTGAAGAGGGAGTCCCAATGAAACTGCAAAGTCTTGGGCATTCTCTAATCCAACTTCTTGAAGTGCTTTAACAGCTGGGATGTTTCTAGACATTGCTAATGCTTTACGAATGGACATTTGGCCATAGTAATCTTCGTCCCAGTTATTAACGGGTTGCCCTTTTGAATAGGTGTATGGCTCATCAACAATTTGATGGTAAGTAGACCATTTTAAATATTCAATTGCCGGTGCATAATCGAGAATTGGTTTAATAGTGGAACCAGGTTGTCTCTCGGTGTCTGTAGCAAAGTTATATCCTCTTTGAACATCCTGATTTCTTCCACCGCCAATAGCTCGGATTGCACCTGTTTTCGTTTCAAGTAGGGTAACACCAGCTTGAAATTCATCATCTGGAAATTCTACCACTTGGTTGGTTTCTAATGTGTTATACACCACTTCTTGAGCGTTTGGATCTAAAGTCGTATAGATTTTTAGTCCATCTGTAAAAATATTATAGTCAGGGTATTTCTTTTGTACTTCGTCAATGACATAATCCACGAAGTCTTCGTAAGGATCTTTCTCTTCCGCAAGCTTAGGATTTGTTTCGCTAACCATGCTAGCCATTTCTACAGCCTGTGCTTTTTCCATATCCTCTGTGGATATATATCCATGCTTATTCATTAAATACAATACGGTGTCTCTTCTATTTTTTGCTCTTTCTGGATTATCAAATGGGTCATATCCATTCGGACTTTGAGGTAATCCAGCCAACATAGCAGCTTGTGCTAATGCTACTTCTTTAGGCGTACCTTCTGAAGCTAAATCTTTTAACGGTTTACCGAAGTAATATTGAGATGCTGTTGCAACTCCATGTATATCTTCACCCATAAAGATTTTATTAAGGTACATTTCAAAAATCTCGTCTTTTTCGTATTCCTGCTCTAACTGGAATGCTAACCACATTTCTTGAACTTTTCTTTCAACTGTTTTCTTAGGTGAAAGAAAAGAGTTCTTTATTACCTGTTGTGTGATGGTACTTCCACCTTCTGCACCGAAGCCGTCTGTAATATTAGCGACAACTGCTCCACCAATACGAATAACATCGATACCACTATGCTTATAAAATCTGGCATCTTCAGTGGCTAGAAAAGCTTCCTTTACTATATCGGGAATATCTTTAAAGGGGATATAATCCCTTTTTTCAGTACCTAATTCTTTTACTAAATTTCCATTCATATCATAAATTTTTGAAGACACCGGGTCTTTTAGAAGTGCCGGATCTAAGTCTGGAGCTTGACTTGCCCAGTAGGCAAATACTGATCCACCTAAAATCATCCCTATAATCCCTAAGGCGATTACCCAAAGGGAGATCTTTTTAGCTAAGCCTTTTTTGCTTTCTTTTGATTTGTTTTTCTTCGTGGCAAGCTGTTTTCTTCGTTGTTCTCGACTTTTATATTGTTCACTCATTGTGCTTACCTACCTTTCTCTGTAAACCTAGAACAGTTTATCAGGACTGTAGAATCCTGTCTATTATTTTTAAATAATCAATTCTAGGTTGATAACCGATGGGAAGACAATAACCTACCTTTTCAATTTCTTCCTTTGAGATAGATTTTCTCCCGCCATCTAACATACGATTCCAAAATTCGAGTAGAAAACGTCCTTCTAATAAAAATATTTCATCTGTATGAGAAAATCGAATAATAATAAAGGCTAAACCTGCTTGAGCTAGCACACCTCTTATATGGTTAATTTGATGTTCATGAAAATTCCCTAGAGGGAAAGAGGTTTTATTTTTGGTTTCTTTCGCTTCGAAATCAATATAGTACCCCTTATAAACACCATTATAGTCAGTTGTGGAAGGCTGTCTAAAATAAGCTTCTTTTATAACTGCTGAACTTCTTTTTGGATAATCAACTTGAACAATTTGCACTGGGGTTGGTTTTTTATGAATAACAGCTATCCCTTGTCGCAAATAATAGTCATTAGTGGAATTTAAATCCTCCTCAAGTGTCATACCCCTTTTACCGTATTCTATCCCTTTTTTGGCAGTGGTTTCTTTTTGGGGTTTAGAATACTTCCTACCATTTGGATATCGAATGTTCATAAAAAAGTCACCTCTTCATCACATTCCATCATATCAGAGATTGGTAGAAAAGACTCTTTAAATTACTGTGTATAAGAATTCATCAGTTTGACAATTATAATTTTCCTATTACCCAAGTATTATTACGAGAATGGAGAATATAGTTCATGAATATTTACCCAATCCTTCAGAAACTAAACAACCAGTTCAATAGACTAACTGATGGGGAAGTGTTTGAGCTTATTCAACACCAGGTACGAACGGCCAATCAAGATAATATTTCTCGAACAAAAGCATATAGGTCATTTTTTCAAGAATATCCTGAAATCAAATGGGCATTCTTAGCAAGTATGGTTTCAAGAAATGCAGGATGGAATATGTGTGACCTAGAAGGGGAGTGGTATCCCAAAATATTATCTCCTTCATTTAGATATCAACTTTTTTTAACTTATGAAAGAGCGAATTGGCTCATTTTTCAGGATGCCTATCCACAGCTTTTGACTTACCACTATATGACGTTATTAAATCGCGATTTGTTTCACCTTTTACCGAAATTCCATGTCTCCCAATTTATGGGACGTGAATGGGAGCATTTCAAAGTATATAAAGACCAAAATCGATTATTGTATGCACTTATAGTGAATGAACAACACCTGATTCAAAAGCCTGTCATTGAAGACCCTATTTTAAAACATCGTGTCTTTAAGACAAAAATGTTTTCTTTACAAGATTTCTTTCACTATAGTTGTGTTTTATTTCCTACATTAACAGGAGAACTATATGGGGCGAGTGTTACCCGATTCCGTGATCATAGAGAAAGAATTAAACTTGGTAAAAAATTGGCTTTTATATTGTTTAAGCCAGGATTGTTTCCTTATTTTATTGCATTTTCTAATGAAGTTGAGCCAACAGGTTCTAGGTGGGAGTATGAACAATTCCAAGCCAATAAAAGATTTAATCATACACCAATCTTACGTACTACATACCCGATAATTCCTCACCATGTTCATCAAAAGTCAATCGTATACTGGGAAAAGTATTACAAAGTTAAAAAAGGTTGGAGAGATGTAGAAAAGCCCAGTAATGATATCCGATTAACAGATTGGTACGAATCGAAGCGACATGAAGTAACAGCTGCCATTTCTATTGAGCAGGTATATCATTATAGAAAAAGGCAGAAAAAATAAAAAGCCGTCCACTCCACAAATAATTAGGATGGAGGACGGCATTTTCATCCTTAAGTAGAAGGACGATCTGGACCATTTAATTTAGGGTTTCCAGTTGGCGTTGCTTTGCGAGCTTTATTTTCTTTCTTTTTCATCTTTTGCTGAATACTATCATTTTTTCCCATACAAGCACCTCCTACCTGAAAATAGTGTTTGTCGAATTGGTGGATTTCATGCTTTAAAGAAGTGGAATAGGTGTCGAAAGTAATGTCAAATAAACACTTTCTTTGCTGGTTTTCTTCTAGTTTTGTCAAGGGTGCAGGATTTAATTATTAAGGAAAGAATATAGTGGCAAAGGAAAAGGAGGAAGGGAATATGAGAACCATTTCTTCAGAGGAAATTCTAAATCAATTGGGTGATATTGAAAGAGAGCTAGAAAAGTTAGAGGAGATATTTGCTGTATCGTTTGAGGAAAGAGAAAAGGAATTTATACAAGAGACAAATCAAAGGCTCCATCATATTGATCTTGAGATAAATCGAATCAATCATAGGTATATTGAAATGGAACGGAACAATAGTCGGAAAAGCAAGAGTACACGCAGGAAACTGGAATTAGATCCGCAATTTCAAGTATAATAAAAGCTGAAGAAGAGAGGATGAGCAGGAGATTGTATCTCACTGCTTTTTTCTACTGTCTAGGAGAATACTTTTTACATAGAGAAGGGTTGATACAGTGGAACAAAAACTTTTGAAGTTAACCGATGAATTAATACAAAATACTGAAACAATTAAAGCGACATTTGCAGAAGTTAAACAAGCTAATGAAAAAAGAGATTTCTATAAAGAAGTTAAACCATTTGCTGACCAAGTAAAGATACTACTGGATGAATGGGAACCGTTAGCTATCAAATGGCTAAAAGAACATTCTGTAAAGAACGTACACCCACAACAAATAGCACATACAACAGAAAATCTGGACATGATTTCCATTCAATGTTTTTTTCCAGAGACAAGTTTGAAGCGGTTTCGCCATTACGCTGAATCAGTGGAATATGTATTAAAAAGCTTACAAAAAGCCATTAAGGACTTAAACGAGTCATAGACCTTGTCAAATATCATTTCATTCACCTCCACTCCTGCCTATACATATAGTATGTATACCGGTAAGTATAAGAGGAGGAAATAAAATGAGAGGTCGATTTGGAATGCAACGAAATGTAATGTCGCCTTATCCAACGATGTCAAGCGTTAATGGATATTCAGCTCAAATGTTCCCGCAATCCGTCTATCATCCAAATCATGTGCCACAATTACATTCATATATGCACCCTAGTCAGCCACTACACGCTACTGGATTACCTTATCAACCGCAAATGCACCCTCAATCATATGGACAGCAACCTAATGCATACAATGATGCGTATGCTCCTTATGCAAATACGTCACTGAAACAGCCATTATCTCCATCACATTTGTTGCAAAATCCATTACAACAGGCTCAACAATCAAGTCCAAATCCGTATCATAATCAATCTAATATGATGCAGCAATATGTTAACCCTTATCCGAAACATGCAATGTTTCAGAAACAAAAGCCTGCAGGCTCCATATTAAACTCATTCAAAGGGCAGGATGGCTCCATAGATATAAATAAAATGATGAATACAGCTGGGCAGATGATGAATGCAGTCAATCAAGTTTCATCAATGGTAAAGGGACTAGGGTCTATGTTTAAGGTGTAAGAATGTAATAACAAAAAAGGTCAACCCACTTGGCATAGCGGGTTGACCTTTTCGTTTTTAATCATAAGAAAGTCTTCTAAAGGGTAAGTATACTTACATAATCCTAATGATCTTCAATTCTTAGTCTTTTCCCCTTTTGAGCAGGTACAGAAATGGTTAGTAGACCATCTTGGTATTTTGCTTTGACCCTCTTTTCATCAATCATATGTGGTAAAGCAACGGTTCGACTTGTTTTTTGCATGGAAGTTCTCTTTCGAAGTATATGTTGGTTTGTATTTTCCTCCGTTACAATCTCAGCATTATTGACACTGATAGTCAAATAACGGTCATACATATCTATGTGTATTTGTTCCTTCTTAACTCCAGGGAGTTCGGCAGTTATAATATGTTCTTCATCCGTCTCTTCTACGTGTACTGGAAAACTTGATAACGAAAAAGGTCCAGGAGCTTTGAAGAATTCATCAATACTTTGTAAGAACCCTTTAACAGGTCGATGCTGAAAGAAATCATTCATTGTATTCATAACCTCTTGAAACGGATCCTTCTTATTTTTGTCATTAGAATACTTGGATGCCACCTGAATTCTCCTTTCTAGCGATTTTTACATTTTTGGTTCATTATATGTAGCTAATACTTGTTTTGGTTCAACGGAATTACGAAGTATGTCTATTAAACCGAACGTATTTTCGCTATAATAGAGCTAAGAGGAGTGAACGAATATGTTTGGTAAGCGTTCGATAGATGATGCTATAAAATATATAAAAAATAATGAACAAATATCGGAAAATATTGTGCATTGGGAAAAGATTGAGGCCAAAAGTGCAACATACGTAGAAATGCCAGAGGATCTCTCGGAACCGTTAAGAATAGCGTTACAAAAAAGAGGAATTGAGAAATTATATTCACATCAGGGTGAAGCATTGCAGCTTGCAAGACAGAAGAAAAGCTTTGTAGCTATCACTCCGACAGCATCTGGAAAAACATTGTGTTATAACCTACCTGTAATTGAATCCATCCTTCAAAACCAAGAAACAAGAGCATTGTACCTTTTTCCAACAAAAGCACTTGCCCAGGATCAGAAAAACGAATTGCATGAGTTAACAGAGGGAGAAGGACTTCACATTAATTCGTATACCTATGATGGTGATACGTCTCCTAGCATAAGGCAAAAAATAAGAAAAGCTGGTCATATTGTTATGACCAACCCTGATATGCTGCATTCTGGAATATTACCACACCATACAAAGTGGGTGTCCTTGTTTGAGAACCTTCAATATGTAGTCATTGATGAACTTCATACATATAGAGGCGTATTTGGTAGTCATGTAGCAAATGTCATTCGGAGACTAAAAAGGATCTGTAACTATTACGGTTCTAATCCAGTTTTTATTTGTACTTCTGCAACGATTGAGAACCCATTGGAGCTTGCTACAGCACTTACAGAAGAGGATATAACACTCGTTCACCGTAATGGTGCTCCAAGCGGGGAGAAGAACTTTATCTTCTATAATCCCCCGATTGTCCATAAAGCATTAAATGTAAGAAGAAGTGCAACATTAGAGGTAAGAAAGCTAGCTAGTCAATTATTAAAAGAAAAAATTCAAACCATCGTATTTGCTCGCAGTCGGGTGCGAGTCGAAATTTTACTAACTTACTTAAAAGAATTAGTAAAAAACCAACTAGGCAGTAAGTCTATCAGAGCATATCGCGGTGGATATTTGCCAAAAGAGAGAAGAGAGATTGAAAAAGGTTTAAGAGACGGTTCAATTTATGGGGTAGTAAGTACAAATGCACTTGAATTAGGTGTGGATATAGGACAGCTTCAGGCCTGTATTATGACTGGATACCCTGGTACAGTAGCTAGTGCTTGGCAACAAGCGGGACGAGCTGGGAGAAGGCAGGGAAAAGCATTGGTTATTTATGTAGCAGAAAATAATCCATTAGACCAATATATCGTCCAGCACCCAAACTACTTCTTTAACAAAAATCCAGAAAAGGCTTTAATAAACCCAAATAACCTAGTCATTCTCGTCGATCATATTAAATGTGCAGCGTATGAACTTCCTTTTCAAAAAGGTGATCAATTCGGAAACTTTGAAGTCGAAGAAATTCTAGAGTATCTAACTGAAGAAAGAATTCTTCATGAAAATAGCGGAAAGTGGTACTGGATGAGCGATTCGTTCCCAGCCCATAATATAAGCTTACGATCAGCATCACAAGAAAATGTAGTCATTATTGACCAAACAAACTCACCGAATCACCGTGTAATTGGAGAAATGGACAGATTCAGTGCTATGACACTATTACATGATGAAGCTATTTATTTACACCAAGGAACTCAGTTTCAGGTTGAATATTTAGATTGGGAAGAAAAAAAGGCTTTTGTGCGAGAAGTAAATGTTGATTATTTTACAGATGCAAACTTGGCTGTACAATTAAAAGTGTTAGAAATCGATAAGAAAAGTGATAACGAGTGGGTAGAAAAGGGATTTGGTGATGTAACCATCCAAGCTATGGCTACAATTTTTAAGAAGATCAAATTCGAAACACATGAAAATATTGGATCTGGCCCTATTCATCTACCCGAAGAAGAACTGCATACGAACGCTGCGTGGATTTCGTTATTAGAAGAATTTGGAGAAAAGGAAGAAATGGAACAAGGGTTAATGGGAGCCGCCCACGCGTTATCGCATATTATACCATTGTTCGTTATGTGTGATCGAAATGATATCGTCGTTACACCTCAGGTCAAAGCATCCCATAACGAGAAACCAACTTTATTCTTTTATGACCGGTATCCGGGCGGTATTGGTTTGAGTGAAAAAGTATATGAGAATATAGAAGAAATCATATCAGAAACCAAGCAAATGATTTCATCATGTCCATGTAACAGTGGTTGTCCAACTTGTATTGGTATGGACACAGAGAACGAACGTGCCAAAAAGAAAACCCTTGAACTGCTTGACTTGGTTTGTTAAATGGAAGGAGAGATGAAGATGTCACTTAAAGGAAAACTACAAAGAATGAAAAACCACTTATCTACTAATGCTGAAACCGAACAAAAAAAATCTTCATCTCCCACTTTTACGGTTACGAATAAACAGACTTGGGAAGAAAACGGCTATCAACTTTACGAATCATCCGAAGGCTATTGTTTTATAAAAAAACAAGTATACCCTCTAGATTACAAACTCGGTAAGTACACGGTTCATGATTTTATAAATGCTGTACAATTATGGCAATCTTATCATCATAAACACCCACTTTCTGCAAAAGGATATCAAGACAGTGATTTATTCTTTTTTGATACAGAGTCAACAGGTCTAGGTCACGGTGTAGGAAATCATCTTTTTATCTTAGGGCATGCAAGAATGATCAACAATGAATTAGTGTTAACACAGCATATACTACCTGAACCAGGGTTTGAAGTCCCTTTATATGAAAGTTTTTTAAAGGAATGCAATGTTCAGGCTCTTGTTACTTATAATGGAAAGGCATTTGATTGGCCGCTCGTGGAAACAAAGCACGCACTTATTCGAAATGAAGTCCCTAAGCTGCCTTCGTTCGGACACTTTGACTTATTTCATGCTTGCAAGCGGCTTTTCAAACATGAACTTCCTTCTATGAAGCTAGCAATCATCGAGAAAGACGTACTGGACATCACCAGAGGAGAGGATGTGCCGGGGTATCTTTCAGGTATGATTTATCAGGACTTTCTACAGCGAAAAGACCCTGAGGGCATGTTTGCACTCGCTTTGCATAATGAAAGAGATATTTTATCTTTAGTAGCGCTGTACACCCACCTTTCTTTTCTAGTTCATAAAAACGTAAAAGCAACAGCTAGTATTGGATTCGAAATTGGTAGGTGGGAGGCCTATGAAGGGAATAGAGAGCAAGCGATTCTTCAATTTGAACAATTAGCCCAAGTCGATGATCAGTGGAGTGCACAAGTTAAATATGAGCTTGCTTGTCAGTATAAAAAAGACCACGACTGGGAAAAAGCTGTTGCCCTTTGGATGGTACTTGCTGAACGTGGAGATAAGAAAATTAAGGTTAATGTCTGTATTGAATTAGCCAAGTATTTAGAGCATAAAGATAAAAAGTTTGAGGAGGCACTCATTTTTACCAATCGGGCTTTAGACGAGTTAGCTAAGTGGGAAGCTATTCAAATAAAGAAAAGGGATCGACTTTTACAAGAGTTGATGAAAAGGAAGATTAGGTTGTTAAAAAAGCTGTCATAAAATAAATGGAAAAAACAAGAAATTGTCAGAACCGTAACTTGTTTGTAAAATATAAACTGAAACTAATTTACAACAAGGACTGACATCATATGAAACGAGCTATTCTATTCTTATTTTTTGTTGTTTTATTCTTAACATTCTTTCTTTTTACTACATTCAAGGATTCCTTTCACTCAGCTTTATAGGCAAGTATCACATAGATACAGGGTATATGAGTAATAATCCTAAAAATAGGTGTTTGTATTAGTACATGTTCCCCCTTTTTTTCATAGGCTGATACTGTAAACACAAAAGAAAGGAGAATGTCCATGCATTGCAGACCACCACAAGTATTACCTGCAGTTGTGCATCCTACTAAACAATGTGTTCAAAACACCTATAATACTACTGTTGTACCACATATCCATCCTACGCATAATACACTAGTGAATAATCAAATGTATCAGCACAAACACTACTTCCCACAAACTCAATCAGTAGTAAGTAATGTTCAACACCAACACTTTAATTGTGGCCCTGGCCCAGGTCCAGGAGTTGGAGGAGCACCAGGAATGGGTCCAGGAATGGGAATGGGACCAGGAATGGGACCAGGTACAACTGGGTTCGGAAGATAATTCTTTAGAAAGCAAGGGAGCGATTTTCCTTGCTTTTTGCTTATTTATTGAAAAATGTAGATTTCGACCTGTATTAATTTAGCAAAACAGTTATAATAGTGCTAACGCTATAAGGATGTTTGAAAATGACAAAAGTATTTTATTGCACTGGATATAAGGGTTTTGAACTCGGAATTTTCAAAAGAGACCATGAAGCAGTCCGATATATAAAAAAAGCATTAGAGAAAGAATTCCGACTTCTAATGGATGAAGGATTAGAATGGCTCCTAACGTCAGCTCAATTGGGAGTGGACTTATGGGCATTAGAAGTGGGGATAGAACTTAGAGAGGAATTTCCTTCATTAAAAATTGGAGCAATTGAACCCTTTCAAGGTCAGAGTGAGAAATGGAATGAAGAAAATCAAGCATGGTACAACGAAATCATTCTTAACGTAGACTATACAAATTCATTGTATCACCAACCGTATAAAGGTCCATATATGTTCAGACAGCATCAAGAATTTATTCTACATAAGACTGACGGTGTAATTATTTTATATGATCCCGAAAGAGAAGGGTCACCAAAATACTTCTATGAAGCAGCTAATGCATATAGAAATAAAGCTCCATATGAAGTAAGGTCCATTACGTTTTACGATCTACAACAAGTGGTAGAAAACGAACACGACCACTTTTAGGAGGGCAATATCTCTTTTTTAAAAACGGATCGATTTCAAACGTAATTTATTTTACGTAAAGCAAATATAGGATTAGAAATTGACAAAATAATGGTTTTTTGAAAGAATATTGAATGAAATGAAGAGGTGACGGAAATGTTATCAGATAAAATTAGACTGTCGGCCAAAGAAATTCTAGAGAAAGAATTTAAAACTGGAGTTAGAGGCTACAAGCAGGAAGACGTAGATAAATTTTTAGACATGATTATCAAGGACTATGAAACGTTCTATCAAGAAATAGAAGAGTTACAACAAGAAAATTTGAAATTGAAGAAGCAACTTGATGATTCTTCAAAAAGGCCGCAATCTACATCTCAACAAGCTGGTACAACCAATTTTGATATTCTTAAGAGGTTGTCTAACTTAGAAAAGCATGTTTTTGGAAGTAAATTATACGATTGATATCTTTGGTAATTCAGTTAAAAATTGCATGTTGAAATGTGTGGAAGAAACTTATATAATGAATATCCGGCGTTAACAACGTTCGGGTAATCGCTGTGTCAGGTTGCTGATGCAGAGGAAAGTCCATGCTCGCACGGGCTGAGATGCGCGTAGTGTTCGTGCCTGACCAATTCATAAGTCAGGGCAGTCTGAGCTAAGGCTCGGCTGACGGCTGGGAGGACACCTAAGTCCTTTGGATATGGTGTTAGTACCTATAAAAGTGCCACAGTGACGAAGTCTTGCGAGAAATCGCAAGAGTGGAACGAGGTAAACCCCACGAGCGAGAAACCCAAATTTTGGTAGGGGCATCTTCTCATCCGGAAATGAACGGAGAGAAGGACAGCTAACTAGCTGTAGATAGATGATTACCACCGGAGTACGAGGCATGCGCCGCTTGTAGTACGATGGTACAGAACATGGCTTATAGAACGTTGTTAACGAACGACTCTCCAATTAGGGGAGTTTTTCTTTTTTTATAAGGAATGTTAAAATAGATGAGCGCTTGAAGGCTGTATCTAAATGAGTATACATATAAAGTAAACCCGTGGGGTGAAGGAATGACAACCTATAATTTAATCGCAACCGCCGCAATGGGACTAGAGTCCATTGTTGCGGATGAAGTTAGGAAACTAGGATATGAATGCACTGTAGATAACGGAAAAATCCTCTTTAAAGGCGACGAAACGGCCATTGCTAGGTGTAATATGTGGCTTCGGACCGCAGATCGGATTAAAATCCAAGTTGGTGAGTTTAAGGCTAAAACATTTGATGAATTATTTGAGAAAACAAAAGCTCTTCCATGGGAACAATTTGTTGCAAGAGACAATGAATTTCCTGTCTCAGGTAAATCGATAAAATCAACGCTCTATAGTGTTCCCGATTGTCAGGCCATTGTAAAAAAGGCCATTGTGGACAGGCTGAAAAGTAAATACCGTGATGTACAATGGTTCGAGGAAACTGGGGCTCTTGTTCCAATTGAAGTGGCCATTCGAAAAGATATTGCTACATTGACCATCGATACAACTGGTGCTGGCCTACATAAGCGCGGTTATCGAATTCAGCAAGGTTCAGCGCCTCTAAAAGAAACATTGGCTGCAGCCCTCATTCAATTAACTAACTGGACACCAGACCGTCCGTTTGTTGATTTGTTCTGTGGATCTGGAACGATCCCAATCGAAGCCGCTCTAATTGGACAGAATATTGCACCTGGTTTTAATCGTGAATTCATATCTGAAGAATGGAACTCGATGTCATCTGATGTATGGGACCGCACTCGAGAAGAGGCCGAGGATTTGGCGGACTATGACCAACCGTTAGAAATCCATGGAAGTGATATTCAACATCCTGCTGTAGAAATGGCCATTGCTAATTCCCAAGAAGCTGGTTTAGCAGGTATTATCGATTTTAAACAGATGCAAGCTAGTGATTTTACCACAAATGAATCATATGGGGTGATTGTTAGTAATCCTCCGTATGGTGAGCGTATTAGTGATCGCCCAGGAGTCGAACAGCTATATAGTAAGCTTGGGCAAACACTGAAAGACCTGGATACGTGGTCTATGTACTTTATTACATCCCATGAGGGTTTCGAGCAACATTTTGGGAAGAAGGCAACGAAGAAAAGAAAGCTGTTTAATGGTTTTATACGAACCGATTATTATCAATATTGGGGAAAAAGACCTCCTAGAAATAAAGAGTAGAAAGGGACTGTCTGTAGGCTTAATAGAGCTTGCGGGCAGTTTTTTTCTATGGAGAGGGAACATTACCTTAACTAAGCTGAACAATACCGTATGGAAGTGAATACTACCGTAGTGTGCTAATGAATAACATATAATACGACATCAACTCCAACTTTCCATCCAGCATTATCCTAGTATAAAATGTCATCAATTGTCATAAACTAATTCAGTACCAGTATGTTTAATTAAGAAAAAACAATAAAGAGGTGAGGTTAAGTGTCTCTAACACCGTCTGATTTCGAACGAATATCAAAAGCTCTGTCGCAAACACAGACGATGATGCAATCATCATTAAATGAAGAATGCAAAGGTCTTCAATGTTTAATAGAAGCTGAGGAAGAACTGAAGCAAGCATTTACATATTGCTTGTCTCAAAACCCTCCATCGATGCGCTATCCGTTATAATCAGGATTGCGCTTTTTTTTATCTAAAAATTTCGGTTTCCGTAGCTATTCTCTCTTTCATGGACATGTTAAAATAGTCATGAGTAAATTTTAAATAGGGGGAATCATGGCACATGTCTGAAAAATGGGTAACATTAGAAAAAGAATTTCTTCAATACATAAAACAGATTGCAGCTTACAATGAAGCAATTGGTCTTATTTACTGGGATATGAGAACCGGAGCACCTAAAAAAGGAATTGACCAACGTGCTGAAGTTGTTGGGATGCTTTCTAGTAATGTTTATGACTTATCTACTTCTGAAAAAATGGCAGCATACATAGCAGAACTATCTTCTCCAGAGGCTAAAGCACATTTGTCAGCCATTACGGTTAAGGCATTAGAAGAATGTAAAAAAGAATACGAAATGAACAAAAAAATTCCTAAAGAAGAATACGAAGAATTTGTTGTCTTACAGTCTAAATCTGAATCTGTTTGGGAAGAAGCAAAGTCCAAATCTGACTTCTCCATTTTCCAACCGTATTTAGAAAAGTTAGTAGAAACAACTAGAAGATTCGTACAATACTGGGGTTATGAGGGCAATCCTTACAACCGTCTCCTTGACTTATATGAACCAGGGGTTACAGTTGAGGTTTTAGATCGTGTATTTGGTCAATTGAGAAAAGATCTAGTGGCACTTGCTCAAGAGGTTCAATCATCTTCTTCTAAACCAGACACATCGAAATTGTTTTTCCCATTTTCAAAAGAAAAGCAAAAAGAATTTAGCTTAGAAGTATTAAAGGGGCTTGGCTATGACTTTGAAGCTGGCCGGCTTGATGAGACAGTTCACCCCTTCGCTACAGGATTAAATAAAGGGGATGTACGAATCACTACCAATTATAATGAAAAAGATTTTAGAACGGCTATTTTTGGTACCATCCATGAGTGCGGACATGCACTTTACGAGCAAAATATTTCAAGTGATCTTGCATGGACTCCACTTGCAGGTGGAACTTCTATGGGAATTCACGAGTCACAATCTTTATTCTTTGAAAACTTTGTTGGGCGTAGCTTCGGTTTCTGGAAAAAGAACTATGAACTATTAAAATCATATGCGAATGGTAGTCTAGATGATCTTTCTTTAGAAGACTTCTATCGTGCAATCAATGAATCCAAGCCTTCTCTTATTCGTATTGAGGCGGATGAACTAACTTATCCACTACACATTATGGTTCGATATGAAATTGAAAAAGGGTTAATCAATGGGGAAATTGCAGTGAAGGACCTACCTGAGGTTTGGAATGCTAAATACGAAGAATACATCGGAGTGGTTCCAAATAACGATGCTGAAGGAGTACTTCAAGATGTACACTGGTCTGGAGGAAGCTTTGGTTATTTCCCTTCGTATGCACTGGGTTACATGTATGCTGCACAAATTAAAAATAGCATGTTAAAGGAACTTCCAAACTACGATGAATTACTTGAAGAAGGTAACTTACAACCAATTAAAGATTGGTTAACAGAAAATATTCACCAGTACGGAAGAATGAAGAAACCTCTTGAAATTTTAAAAGATGTAACAAATGAAGAGTTAAATGCCCAGTATCTTGTTGAGTATTTGAAAGATAAATATTCGAAAGTATATCAACTAGTCTAACCCTATTGCCGGTCACAGACATGCTCTCGATTCATATAATGTGTTTATACAAAAAAGAGGATGAGAGTGCATGATAAAATATTACTGTGATTTATGTCGGACGATTGTAGATGAACCAACGATTTGTAAATCATGTGGGGGACTACATTTTATCGAGATCAAGTTTTCAGTTCATCAACAGCCTGATAAAGACAAGAAGTTAGATTTAGAAGAAAACGCATGATATTCTAAAGGGTTTGGAGTGCATCCAAACCCTTTTACATAAAGAAAAGGAGTTGTCGATATGTTATTACCTTCTTTAAAACTAGAGGGGAAAAATGCAATAGTTACTGGTGCAGGTCGTGGAATAGGACGAGCCATTGCCATTGGCTACGCAGAAGCAGGGGCTAATGTAGCTCTACTTTCTAGAACGGAAGAAGATTTAAAAGAGGTAGCTGGACAGATTGAAGCGCTGGGTCAGAAAGCAATTATTATCCCCACAGACGTGACGGAAAGAAAGGCCGTTCAAAAGGCTATTCAGACTGCTAATGATCAGTTAGGTTCTATCGATATTCTCGTGAATAACGCAGGAATGAATATCCGCTCCAAAGCTCTGGAGGTCACCGATGAAGAATGGGAAACGATTATGCAGACAAACTTAAAGTCGGCTTTTATGTGTTCTCAAGAAGTGGGTAAAATAATGAAGGAGCAAAAGTCAGGAAAGATCATTACGATTGCTTCGGTTGCGGGACATGTTGCTCTTAGAACAGGTGTAGTCTATGCAGCCACGAAAGCGGCACTCATTCAAATGACGAAGGTACTTGCTTTTGAATGGGGACAATATGGTATCAATGTAAATGCAATCGGGCCGTGGTACTTTAAAACCCCTTTAACAGAACCATTACTCAAGGATGAACAATATGTTAGTGATATTCTTGCTGTTACTCCTCTAAAACGAATTGGTGAATTACCAGAATTAGTGGGACCAGCCGTTTTCCTAGCTTCAGAAGGAGCCAATTACATATCCGGGCAGACATTATTTGTGGATGGTGGAATGACAATTCAAGGATTTTAAATGGTATATACAAAAAGGTTAGAAGTCGGGATAACTTCTAGCCTTTTTTCTTTGACACTCTCCAATGTAAGAAGTCTCTGCATAATTATCTAATATTTGGAAATAGTAACTGGTACACAGGTGGACCTGTGTTTAGTTAGAAGGGATCAGATGCTATGTCTAAAATACTATCGGTTGCAGAAGCGCATCCTCCTCATGTCATTAACCAAGAACAAGCCATTCATTTTGCAAGAGGGATGTTCCAGCATGCTTATAAAAACATTGATCGATTATTGGAAGCTTTTCAAAATGGTCAAATTGAAAAGAGACACTTTGTAAAAGACTTGGAATGGTATAAGGAGAAACGCACCTTCTCTGAAAAGAATAATGAATTTATACATGCAGCTGTTGAACTGGGGAGCCAAGCAATAACAAACTGTCTAACGAATCCAGATTTTCTAAAAAAAGATATTCCCTACCATGAAATTGATATGATTATAACCATTTGTACAACAGGATTAGCGACGCCTAGTATTGAAGCAAGGATTATGAATCAACTCCCTTTTTCACCTCATACAAAAAGAGTGCCAATTTGGGGTTTGGGTTGTGCCGGTGGTGCAAGTGGACTAGCAAGAGCCCATGAATACTGTATGGCATACCCTGAAGCTAAGGTTTTAGTTTTAACCATAGAGCTTTGCAGTCTAACATTTCAACCAAATGATTTATCTAAAAGTAACTTAATAGGGACTTCTCTATTCGCAGATGGAGTCGCATGTGCTCTAGTTGTCGGAGAGCAGGTTTGCTTAGATGAATTTTGTAAAATGGCGGTTCTCCCAGAGATAGTCGGTGTCCAAACTACTTTAATGGAGGACTCACTTGATGTAATGGGCTGGGAAGTGAAAAATGAGGGTCTTTATGTTGTGTTCTCAAAGAGCATACCTAACATTGTGCAAAAGTGGCTACGACCAAATATAGATAGCTTCCTACAAAAATATGATTTAGACCTACATAAAATCGAGCATTTTGTTGCACACCCAGGGGGCCGTAAAGTTTTGGAGGCTTACGAAGAAGCACTTTCTTTCGATCAAAGTAAAACGGCAGTATCCCGAGAGGTATTAAAAGAGTTTGGTAATATGTCTTCCGCTACTGTACTCTATGTCTTGAATCGAATCATGAATAGGGATACCCAGAGGAATCAATGGGGGATTGGGACTGCATTAGGGCCAGGTTTTAGCTCCGAATTACTATTATTAAAGTGGGTGGAGGTATGAGTTTATTTTGGGCTGTGTTCGTTTTTTTGATTTTTCAACGCTTGGTTGAATTACGAATCGCCAAAAGAAATGAAATATGGATGAAGCAACAGGGGGCCATTGAGTTTGGAAAAGAACACTATGGATTGATGGTTGCCATGCACATTGCATTCTTTGTCTCACTGATGTTAGAAGTTATTTTATTCAAAGATACAGCAAATCAATATTGGCCAGTTATTCTGGGATTATTTATAATCACCCAAGCTTTTCGAGTTTGGATCATAAAGAGTTTACAACGGTATTGGAACACAAAGATACTAGTGATTCCAAATGCGAAAGTAATCAAAAGTGGACCTTATCGTTGGATGAAGCACCCGAACTATTTGGTTGTAACTGTGGAGTTACTGCTGATTCCTCTCCTTTTTAATGCTTATTTAACCCTATGTCTTTTTTTTGTTTTGAACCAAATTATTCTTTCCATTCGAATTCCACAAGAAGAGGCGATTTTATCCCAATGGACTGAATATGGAACAGAATTTGAAGAACATGCACGATTTATTCCTTCATTGAGTAAAAAAGAATAAAAGACTACAAAGCAGCTATTATGAAAACTAGCTGCTTTTTCTATTAGGATATTTTGTATACTTTGTTACTGTTAGACAATTGGATGGTTATATCAACAAAGGAAGTTGATTTCCGCTGCAGGTGCTTGCTTTCCGCGGGCGGTCCGGGAGCCTCCTCGTCGCTAACGCTCCTGCGGGGTCTCCCATGTCCCTTCCTCCCGCAGGAGTCAAGCACCTTCCGCTCCAATCAACTGTAGTTGAACGATATGTGCAAGAAACAACACCCTTTACGAAAATGGGCTTCTTTTTAATGGGATCTATGTTAAATATCTTGGCACATCTTCTAATTTATGTGAGAATAAATAAGTAAAACTTATAGAAATCGGGAGACTTCGAGATGAGAACTTCTGCGTATCAAACCAATTTGTTTTCACAATATTCCACTCCATTGGATCGCTTATCAAAATTAGCAATGGAGCAGCAAAATGAAAAAATGGTCTTTCAATTGAATGGTCTGATGGACCGTTTAGAGGATCAAAAATTATATATTGCCTTTTGTGGGCATTATTCAGCAGGTAAGTCTAGCCTTTTAAATCAAATGTTTCATAAAAATATTCTTCCATCAAGCCCCATTCCAACTAGTGCAAATACTGTGAAAATGAGTAATGGGCAAGAAGAGAAGGCCATAATTAGTTATAAAAATGGATCAACTTTTGAGCAACAGCCTTTAGATTTTGATGAGGTCAAACGTTTATGTAAAAACGGTGATGAGGTACTAGAAGTTGAGATTCAAACCCCTTATCCAGAACATGTACCTCATGATTTAGTATTTTTTGATACTCCGGGTATTGATTCAACGGATGATGCCCACCAGTTAGCAACTGAAGGAATGCTCCATTTAGCAGACCTTGTTTTTTATATGGTAGATTATCACCATGTACAATCTGATATCAATTTACAATTTATTAAACAGCTAAACAGACAAGGTAAGAAGGTATGTTTAATCGTCAACCAAATCGATAAGCATTCCGAAGATGAAATTCGTTTTGACGAGTTTAAGCAATCTACGAGTAGGGCTTTCGAAAATGGTGGAGCTAAGCTAGAGCGGTTATTCTTTACATCTATAAAAGATATGGAACATCCTAACAATGAGTGGAACCAGCTTCAAACATATTTGGAATCCATTGAAAGAGTAAAAGAAGAATGGCTTCTTAATAGTTTTCAATCAATTCTTATGCATTTAACCCAAGAATGGGAACAATACATTGATTCAAGCTTCAATGAGCAGATTGAACCCTTACAAGCACAACTAGGTGGCAGCTCAGTCGAGCAGCTGAACAGTCAATTAGAAAAATTAAAACAACAATCTGAGCAATTAAAAGTAGAGAACAATGAAATTAGAAATAATTTTGAAACAAGTCTTTCTAAAATGCTTCATAACAGTTACTTGATGGACTTTGAAACAAGAGATCTTGCTAATTCTTACTTGGAATCATTACAAGATGGTTTTAAAGTGGGAATGTTGTTTTCAAAGAAAAAAACGCAGGAAGAGAAAGATCAGAGAGAAGAAGTTTTTTATAACAAATTAAAAGAGCAAGCCCAAACTCAATTTGAATGGCATTTGAAGCAATTAGCCCAATCAACCGTAACACATACGGCTGCGGACTCCACGGAGTTAAAAGCACTATCTCAACAGTTACACTGTGAACTCCCTAAAGAAGTTCTAATAGAAACGTATAAAGCAGGGGCTTCTTTAACAGGGCAGTACCTTCTACAGTACTCACGTGACTTGGAAAATGAAGTGAAGAAAATTGTACAAAAGGAAGCTAGAAGGTTCATAGAACAATTACTCAAGTATCAAGAAGAAAAGAATAAGACAAAGAACAGTGAAATCCAGAAGGAAATAAAACAAATAACTGAAGAGTTGAATTTGCTTTCAAAAATTGAAAAGATCCAAGAGAAAAAATCCGCACTGGTATGGCAATGGCAAAATGAAATGGAAACGACCAGTGAGATGGATGAACAAACATGGGACCAGTCTAAAGAATTGGTTCGTACTTGGTTGGTCCAGCATCAAAGTCAACAAAAAGTAGTTACAACTCATGAAAAGAAAACGGAAATCACAGATAAAACTGTAGAACAAGTAACAGAAGCTAACAGATCAGATAAAGCTGTGGAAACAACAAAAAATGATTCTTCGTTACATGAGGTTGCAGAAATTTTCAGGCAATTACCGTCACTACAAAAAGTGGCTGATTCTATTCAGAATAAGGCGAATCGATTGGATTCACATACATTCACAGTCACTCTTTTTGGAGCGTTTAGTGCAGGGAAATCTTCCTTTATTAACGGATTATTAGGCGAGAAGATATTGCCTTCCTCTCCAAATCCGATGACGGCTGCACTTACTGAGATAAAGGCACCTCCAACAAAAGAAGAACACCTATCATTACGTGTACATTACAAAACAGACGCAGAAATGGTAGAAGAATTAAGTGATCTTATCCAAATAGAAGGAGAAGTTACGACAGAAACCATTTGGAAAAGCGCTAGTAAAACTCAAACAGGGCAACAGCATCCATTCCTAAAGGCTTTTGTAAAAGGCTATGAGGAAAGGAAAGATAAGCTTGGGAATATTGAGTCTTCAACGTTTGATCAATTGCCGATGCTTGCAGCAGAAGAATCTGTGTCCTGTTTTATTAAAAGAATTGAGTTATTCCTAGATCATCCTTTGACCAATTTAGGCATGACTTTAGTAGATACACCGGGATCCGATTCATTAAATACACGACACACCGGTGTTGCCTTTGAGCACATTAAAAATTCAGATGCCATTATATATGTAACCTATTACCACCACGCATTCGGAAAGGCAGACCGTGAATTTTTAATCCAGCTAGGGCGAGTAAAGGATGCTTTTAGCCTTGATAAAATGTTTTTCGTGGTAAATGCTGCGGACCTAGCAGACAGTGAAGAAGAGCGTGAAGAGGTAGTTGACTACGTAAAAGATCAACTTTTAGGTTATGGCTTACGTCATCCTAGACTTTTCCCGGTTTCAAGTTTAAACCGACTCATGAATCAAACCAATGAGGACTCTGCAAAAGTTTGGGATGGATTCAATAAGTTTGAAGACTCCTTTCTCCCATTCGTTGAGCATGACCTGAAACAAGTAACAAGACAGAGTGCATGGAAAGAAGTTGAACGAGGAATCAACATTTTGCAGTCATATGTGGATCTGCAAAATAAGAGTGAACTTGAGAAAGAAGAAGCGAAACGAAATCTTCAAGATCAAGAAGCGAATATTATTGAGAAGCTTAAGATTACGGACTTCAAATTATATGAATCTAGGTTAGAACAAGAAACGCGCGAGCTGGTTCATTATGTAAAAGAACGTGTTCGGTTACGTGCTCGAGATTTCTTTAAAGAATCTTTCCATCCATCTCGCCTGCAAGATGATTCTGGGAAAGTGAAGGAAAAACTTCAACAAGCGCTACAAGAGTGGTTAGAGTTGATGAGCTTTGATTTGATTCAAGAATTACGAGCAACCTCATTGCGTCTAGAAGTATTTGTAAATCAATTAAAAGATGATTACTATCGGGAAGTCGGCCAACGCATTAGGCAAGTCATAGATATTCCGTTCGCTGAACCCGAGGAAGTTAAAATTGATACGCCTGATATTACTAGCTTACAGAATAATTTAAGTTCTGTTTCGTTTCAGTCAGCGTTACAAGTATATAAAAATGCAAAATCGTTTTTTGAAAAAAATGAAAAAGAAAAGATGTTAGAAAGGTTACTTGAAATGATCCAACAACCTTTAACAGAGTATTCGCTTGAAAAAGAGTCAGAGCTTTTCAGTCAATATAGTCAGCAACTTTTAAATGGACTTTCGCATATATCTTCAGCTATGGAAGAAGAAGCAAAGCAATATATAGCGGGACAGATTGAAGCGTTAAGTTCCGATGGAGATGTGAGACAGGAACAGCTATTGGAACAATTAAGAAACTTGAGCTGAGGGGAAAAGGAGTGGAGTGCTAATGATTCAAAAATCATCTAATCTATTTGTGGAAGCAAGAGATTTGTTTAAAATGATAGAAAATCAAGAGTCTATTACGGTTTTAGATTGTCGTTTTGATTTAAAAGACCCGGAAGCCGGTAAAGCATGGTTTCGTGAATCCCATATTCTTCATGCACAGTATATGGACCTTGAACAAGACCTATCAGGGAAAGTAGAAAAGCATGGGGGCAGGCACCCACTCCCTTCCGTTAGCGAGCTAGAGGAACTGTTTCAAATTAAGGGTGTATCAAAGGACAAACCTGTAGTTGTGTATGATCAAGGTAAGGCACCCTTCGCAGCTCGTTGTTATTGGACATTAAAGTTTCTCGGCCATCCAAATGTATACATCTTACAAGGGGGCTATACAGATTGGATCCAGGAACAATACCCAATAACAGGTCAACCAACTGCCGTCTCAAGAGGAGATTTTACTGCTCATATTCAAAAAGAAATGGTTGCGAACTATGAGGATGTTAAAAGCCTAATCGAAACAAATTCAGGAGTCTTGGTAGATTCTAGAGAGCTCGTGCGCTACCAAGGGAAGGAAGAACCCATTGATAAAAAGGCAGGAAGAATACCATCGTCACATCATTATTTTTGGTTAGATGTATTTACTGGTAATCGTTACAAATCGAGCGATGACTTAATTCAACAGTATCAGGCAATTCAGCAGGATCAACCGATTGTGGTTTATTGTGGTAGTGGTGTTACAGCTGCTCCAAATGTTGTAGCACTGTACCATGCAGGCTATAAACATGTTAAACTGTATATTGGTAGTTTTAGTGATTGGATCTCATATGAAGACTCAATCATTGCTACTGGGGATAAGAATCTAAAATAAAGGTGTGTAACGATGAGCAAGCAACGACTTTTAATTGTAGATGGAATGGCATTATTATTTCGTTCATTTTTTGCAACTTCTGTTTTTAATCAATATTTCTTTAACGAAAGAGGAATCCCTACAAATGCTGTAAGTGGTTTTGTTAAACACGTTAAAGCAGCAATTAGCCAATTTAATCCTAGTCATGTATCGATTTGCTGGGATACACCTAGTAAGACATTTAGACATGACTTGTATACAGAATACAAGGGAAATCGCTCTGCACCGCCTGAAGAAATGGTTCCGCAGTTTGATTTAGCTCAGCAAGTTGCTGACCAACTTGGTTTCCATAACATTAAGGTTGAGGGTTATGAAGCGGACGATTGTATTGGAGCTTTAGCAACTATGTATCGCGACCAATGTGAAGTCCATGTTGTAACGGGGGATAAGGATTTACTTCAACTTTTACATGATGATGTAGAAATACATCTTCTTCAAAAGGGAATTGGTTCCTATGACAGATGGACAAAAGCGAGGTTCTTAGAGGAAATGACTTTACATCCAGACCAATGGTCACAAGTAAAAGCCTTTATGGGTGATCCTAGTGATGGATATCCGGGTGTAAAAGGAATTGGAGAGAAAACAGCGCTTAAGATTATGACCACTTATGGGTCCATTGAAGCTGTATTAGAAAATTTAGATAAACTGACTCCTTCTTGGAAAAAGAAGATTGAGGCAGACCGTGAACAACTTCTCTTGTCTTATGAGTTAGCGAAGATTAACTGTGAAGTACCATTAACGTGTGAGCTTGAACAATTATTGTACGAGTTAAACAATGAGCAGTGGCGAGCAACCTTAACGACATTTGATATTAGAGGTATTTCTGCGCTATTGACCCAGATAGAAGAAGAGTTTGCGGGATAAGAATAAGATGAAAAGGACCTTTAGTGTAAAGGTCCTTCTTTTATTTTGAGGGATTTATTAAATTTTAGTATTGCTTCTTCTAGCTCTATCTTCTAGCTTACTTTTAGGGTTTTCTGAAGCATCTTGACCATATCCTTGAGGGTTCACTCCAGGGGCAGCCTTACCTCGATTTCGATTATTGTTTTTACTCATATCGTCTCACCTCCAGCCCTAGTTTGTCCAAATTGACGAAATGTATCGATTATTGTCGTAAATGCATCGCAATTTTGCTTTGAATACAGTACAATAAAAGTAACATTTCAAAAAAATGGTGAGTGCTAGTGAAAACAGTTGGAGATTATATATCATTCCTTGAAGAGAAGGGTTTTAAACTCGGTGAAGATGCCATTTCCTTTATTTTCTTTGGTAAACAATTTACAAAGGCATCAGACCAACTAGTCATTTGGGCTATTGAGTGGACATTAAAGATTAAACAAAACTTTGATGGTAGTTTTTATTTGCTTTTATTAGAACGGATAGTAGAAGAAAATATTCAAACAAAGCGTGAATTACTTTCATTTTTAGACCGAACCGGCTTAAGTGCGTAAAAGAAAAGTCCACCTCATAGACCGAGGTGGACTTTTTCCTATGATTGAACAGGTACTTGTGGCTTTGATTTACTAGGTAATTCAGCTAGGATCATAGAACTAAAAATAAGTAAGCTTCCTAATCCTGCAGCTAGTGACAATGTTTCACCAAGCGCAATAAAGGATGTTAAAGCAGCAAATACAGGTTCAAAAGCAAATATAATGGCAACTCGAGTTGCTGAAGTATATCGTTGTACTTTAGTCTGAATAAAAAACGCTAACGCAGTTGCTAATAAGGCAGTAACAAATAATGCAAATATAACGTCCGGTTGAAAAATATAAGTCGGATTTAATGCCTTTTGCCAGTCTTCTAAGAAAAAGGCCGTCCCCATTGAAAGTATCCCAACAGTGAAAATTTGTACAATGGTTAAAAGAGTTGCATCTAATGTAGATGAGAACTTCCCTGTCACTATAATATGAAGAGCAAAACCAAAAGCACAAATAAGAACAAAGAAATCACCTAAATTAAAACCTTCTCCTCCAGCCATGGTCATCATGTATAAACCGGATATGGAAAGAAGGCAAGAGATCCATACGATTAGCCTAGGCAATTGCTTAAATAAAAGTAGGGAAAAAAGCGGGACTAATACAACACTTAAGCCCGTTATAAAAGCAGCTTTAGACGAGGTGGTATATACTAAACCTATTGTTTGAAAACCATAACCAATAAATAAGAATGCCCCCATAATCATCCCAGAGAAAAGGACAGTTTTTTTATTTTCAATTTTTTTGAGTCTAAATTTTAGTAAGACTGGGATTAGCATAACGATTCCTGCTAGTAGAAACCGAACTCCATTGAAAGTAAATGGTGGTAAAAACGCTATAGCATTTTGAACAATGACAAAGGTAGTTCCCCAGATGAAGGCCACAAGTAAAAGCCACACGTCGGCTAAACGATTCTTGCTATTCATGATTGTCTCCTCTTTCTGTTTTTCTAATGCCTTCTTTTGCTAGTCTGTCAGCATTGCTATTTTCTTTACTAGGAATCCACTTCACAAAACAAAGTGGGAGCTTGGATTGGATCTCGACACATTCCTTTAATAAATGTTCAAATTTTTTATTTTTAACAAAACCTTTATCCATTGCATTTGCAACTAATTGTGAATCAGTCCGAATAGATATAATGGAATCCTTTTTATGTTGGCACAGATTCAAAGCATGAACTAATGCTTTGAACTCAGCTTCATGATTACTCATTACACCAAGAGGGATCGAGTATTCTTCGACCATTTTTCCATTTTTTATAAATATACCAGCACCACTTGGACCAGGGTCACCTTTTGAGGCACCATCAATATAAACTTCTAGCATGTATCCGGCTCCTTGTCATTCGGTTTAGGACTTTTAATATTATACATGTTAATGTTCTCATTGAACATGCAAAATGCTTATGTCTAAATAAGGGAGAGTTAGAGAAAATATAGGTAAGAGGAAATGGATAACGGTAATCAACTTCCACTGTCCATTTTGAATGTGATATAAGGGGGCTCTTTGATGAATGTTAAAATACAATTTAGATACCATTCCAAGGAAAAAATTACATTTGAATCAGAATGGGTTTCATTAGATAATGCGAACAAGATTATAAAAGATTTACAAGGAACTGCTAAGGTAAATGAAATCCAAATTATAGATGAGAAAGGTCAAGAGTGGTCACCTAAAGAAGCGAAAAAGCTAATGGCAGTTACTGAAAATGAACCTAAACAAATCAGACTTTATTTTGATGCAAGTTTTCATAAAGAAACCGGTGAAACAGGGGTGGGGTACGTCCTTTATTACAAAAAAGGTGAGAACGAAGTACGTCTTCGCAGAAGCCGAAAATTAGAACAGATTGAGCATAGTTCTGAGGCTGAATATATTGCTCTTTATCATGTGTTTGATTTAATTGAGGAAGAGGAATTAAACGGAATGGATTGTATCATACATGGTGACGCGAAAGGAGCAATTATGCAACTGTTAGGCGAGTGGCCGTGTTATGATGATTATCTAAATAGATGGTTGGATCGAATTGAAGAACGTGCAAAAAGGCTTAAATTAAACCCGACCTATAAATATATAGAGAGAAAGCAAAATATAGAGGCTCATCGGCTAGCCAAAAAGGGGATGGAAGGAGTCGAACAAGATAGTCGTTTGGAACGCGATGGAGAGGGGGAAATTCTTTGAATCGGAAAGTAATCTTTGAGGAACTAGAGGAAATTATGACTACATACTGTGAAGGTTGCTTTGTATATAAAACCTTAAGAAAAGAAAAAGGAAAAACATTTGCCCATAGGTTCTGTATTTCAAAGTGTACAGTCGGGGAGAAGATACAGAAATACGGAAAAAAACTACAGTAGACTCAGAAACCTCCGGTGTTTTTGAGTTTTTTATTTAAACACAAAAAAAGAGGCTGTTTACACAGCCTCAGCTCATTTTAAATTTATAGTTTAGTCACGTTTGCAGCTTGAGGTCCACGATTTCCTTCAACGATTTCAAAAGAAACTTCTTGACCTTCTTCTAAGCTCTTGTAACCATCGCCTTGGATTGCAGTGAAGTGTACGAATACATCGTCTCCACCTTCAACTTCGATAAATCCAAAACCTTTTTCGTTGTTAAACCATTTTACTTTACCGTTTTGCATGTAATTAAATCCTCCTAAACCGTGTGCACATATCGTGCATGAAAATAAATTATCATCAACCTGAAAGTGGTACTCAATTCAGTTTAATGATGATTTAAATATACACAATCCAAAGTTCGGAGTCAAGGAAGTCAGAATATTATTTTTTACTAGAAAAACCAGTCAAATACAGGGATAAACTTTTACTTTTTGGGTAATAAAGACTGATTTAAGAAAAAAACAGTTGACAGAAATTTGTCATGAGTTAAAATTTGGTCTAAGGAAACTCTTGTGAATAAGAACAAAAAATATAAACATGAGAAAAAAGTGTGAACAAACGAAAAACTTCCGCATAAAATCTAAGTAATCAAAATTTTTTAAACTAAAAGTTGCGTGGGGTAAACTTTTTTGTGTGGAGGAAATAGGAGAGGGGAGTTAAAAATGAATCCTGCTGTCAAAGTAAATAATTTATGTATTTCGTATCATGGGAAGATAGCTGTAAAGGATATCAAATTAACGATTGATCAGGGGAAAATGGTAGGGATAATTGGTCCTAACGGTGCCGGAAAATCGACCTTACTTAAGGCTATGTTAAATATCATTCCGGCTGATTGCGGTGAAATTGAGTTTTTTGGGAAGTCATTAAAGGACCATAGAAAATCCATTGCTTATGTCCCTCAAAGAAGCAATATTGATTGGGACTTTCCAATAAGCGTATTTGACACTGTGTTATTAGGAACTTATCCAAATTTAGGTGTTTTTAAAAAGCCCAAGAAAAAGGAAAAAGAGTGGGCTCTTGAGTGTCTGCAGCGGGTTGGTCTGGAAGAATACCGTGATCGTCAAATAGGAGAATTATCAGGTGGACAACAACAACGTGTATTTTTAGCAAGAGCCCTTGCTCAAAAGTCGGAGTTTCTGTTCCTTGACGAGCCATTTGTTGGGGTTGATGTAGTCAGTGAAAAGTTGATTATCTCAATCCTGAAAGAATTAAAAGAAAGTGGTAAGACGATATTGGTGGTCCATCATGATTTGAGTAAGGTTAATGAATACTTCGAACAGCTTATTTTATTGAATAAAGAACTAATTAGTTTTGGGGAAGTGGATCGAGTTTTTAGAACGGATATTTTAACCAAGGCTTATTCCGATCAGTTTTCGTTTTTAAAGGGAATGGGGGTGGCAAAATAAATGTCTTTTTTTGAAGCGGTTATTCAATATGAATTCTTGCAAAAGGCTCTACTTACATCTACGATGGTCGGGATTATATGCGGGATAGTGGGCTGTTTCATCATTTTAAGAGGAATGGCTTTAATGGGGGATGCCATATCACATGCAGTTTTACCAGGAGTGGCGATTGCGTATATGCTAGGCGTTCACTTTTTTATTGGAGCTGTTATTTCTGGAGTGCTGACTGCTATGGGAATCGGGTTCATCAGCCAAAATAGTCGGATTAAACATGATATTTCAATCGGGATTATGTTTACCGCAGCTTTTGCACTTGGTATTATCCTAATCACGCTCATGAAGAGCAGTACAGATTTATATCATATTTTATTCGGTAACGTTCTAGCCGTTAGATCTTCTGATATGTGGACGACTATGGGAATTGGTGTTGTCGTTCTATTCTCTATTTATTTGTTTTATAAAGAACTGTTGGTTTCATCCTTTGATCCTACGATGGCAGGAGCTTATGGATTGCCAATTAGACTAATTCATTACTTTTTGATGACACTACTTACCTTAGTTACGGTAGCCTCCTTACAAACAGTAGGTATTGTGTTAGTGGTAGCCATGCTTATTACGCCAGCTGCAACGGCTTATCTGTTAACAGATCGATTATCCACTATGCTCTTTCTAGCGGCAGGATTTGGAGTAATAGCATCCATAATAGGTTTGTTCTTTAGCTTTACGTATAACTTGGCGTCTGGTGCCACAATCGTATTGGTTTCAACTTTCTTGTTTCTAGTGGCCTTTACCTTTTCCCCAAAACAAGGGGTAGTCATTCGTGCTATAAGAACAAGAAAGACAAAAAGAATACAGCTATCTTGAACGGGAGGAATAACTTTGAAAACTTTTTGGAAATTGATGTTCGCGACTGTTGTTTCGCTTTTTCTAATTGTTGGATGTAGTAAGTCTGGAGACTCAGGCGGGAAAAAGGGTGATCATTTACAAGTTGTTACAACATATTCAATCTTGTTCGATATTGTAAGCAATATTGGGGGAGATTTAGTGGAAGTCCATAGTTTGGCACCAATTGGATCAAACCCTCATGAGTATGACCCATTACCACTTGATGTTCAAAAAACAACGGATGCAGATGCTGTTTTTTATAATGGCTTAAATCTAGAGGCAGGAAATGCATGGTTTGAGAAATTATTGGAGACTGCCGGAAAATCTGATGATGATAGTCCGGTATTCAGATTAAGTGAAGGTGTCGAACCCATGTATTTAACGTCAGATGGGAATGAAGGTGAAGAAGATCCACATGCATGGTTAGATATACAAAATGGTATACGATATGCTGAAAATGCAAGGGATGCTTTAGTGAAAGTAGACCCAGAAAATGCTGAAATTTATGAAGAAAACGCAGAAAAATATATAGAAGAGTTGAGGAAGTTGCATGAAGAGGCATTGGAACGTTTCGGCCAAATTCCTAAAGAAGAAAGATATTTAGTAACCAGTGAGGGAGCGTTTAAATATTTCTCAAAAGCTTATGATTTTGAGGCGGGTTATATTTGGGAAATTAACGCTGAAAATCAAGGGACACCTGAACAAGTAACTCAGGTTGTTGATTTAATTCGTTCTAGAAATATTCCTGTCTTATTTGTAGAAACCAGTATAGATCCCCGTAGTATGGAAATGGTATCTAATGAAACCGGTGTTGCTATTGGCGGGAAGCTTTTCACAGATTCACTTGGTAAGCCAGGAGAAGATGGGGATACCTACATTAAGATGATGAAGTGGAATATCGACGTAATATTGGAAAACTTACTACAGGAATAGTAATGAACATTTCTAGTTGAATTAAATGTGAGTGAGCTCCAACTTTCTTGCCACCTACAAAAACGTATAGTAAACTTTACTTACTGTAAAATTCTTGTGGAAAGAGTTGGAGAAATCGGAATGCCTACCCCTAGTATGGAAGATTATATAGAGCAAATCTATTTATTAACTGAACAAAAAGGATATGCAAGAGTTTCTGATATTGCGGAGTCTCTCTCAGTGCATCCTTCTTCAGTGACGAAGATGGTACAGAAGCTCGATAAAGATGAATTTCTAATTTATGAAAAATATAGAGGCTTGGTCCTAACCGCCAAAGGAAAAAAATTAGGAAAAAGGTTAGTGGAACGCCATGAATTATTAGAGCAATTTTTGCGTATCATTGGTGTGAAAGAAGAGAACATTTATGGGGATGTAGAAGGGATTGAACACCACTTAAGCTGGAATTCAATCGACCGAATAGGTGATCTCGTTCAATATTTTGAAGAGAATAAACAAAGAGTTGAAGAACTAAAGCAGGTCCAAGATGATAATAACAACTGAGAATTAAAAAGCCAGGCTGCTATAACGAGCGAGCCTGGCTTTATTATTTTTTTAGAATGGTGGCAGTTCATTGAGTGTATTTGTATCCATTGAAACAGCGTGAATTCTTGGTAAAGATTGCTCATTTGGCAAAACATCATAACCAGATAAAATACCTTGTTCAATCTCCTGAACTGCTTTCCGATAAGAGATAATTCTTCCTGTATTCGTTTGGAAATTCATAATCTCACCGTAATGGTTCTTCTGAACGCCAATTAAGTACTCATTTTCCATCCTACATTCACCCTCTTTTTGAACTCTTTTAAGTAAGTTTACCTCTATTATTGCCACAATTTGTTATATTTATAGTAAGAACGTTAACGGGGTGTATTTTTTATGAATTTTAACTGGCAGGATGAAACAAGAGTTAAATGGAATCAAATGACACAATTTTGGAGCGAAAAAAGTGAGGATATGTGGGAACGGGGTAGCAGGAAAGAAATAATCCCCTTTATGGAGACCTTTATAAAGCCTAATGGATTTATAGGTGATTTAGGGTGTGGAGATGGATACGGCTCATTTCTCCTTTATCAAAAAGGATTTACGGTTATTGGACTCGATATTGCTGAAGATATGATCGAGAAAGCAAAGGAAAGACAAATAGAAGGAAGCCTGACTTTTGTACAAGGTTCTATGTCATCAACCCCATTTGAAGACGAGCAATTCGATGCTGTAATGGCTATCAATTCACTTGAATGGAATGAATCGCCATTGGGAACTTTAAATGAATTAAGAAGAATCACTACAGAATATGCCTGTATCGGGATTCTAGGGCCAACTGCTGCTCCAAGAATCAATAGCTACTCGAGATTATATGACAAGCCGGCAATTTGTAACACCATAATGCCCTGGGAATTCTCTCAGCTAGCAACAGAAAATGGTTGGGAAATAGTAGGAAACCTTCCAGTATATAAAAGGGAAGTAAAAAAAGAATTTGTTGAACAATTACCCATGATACTAAAACAGGCAAACTCATTTATGTGGGTGTTTATGCTTAGAAAAACAAAAGGGTGAGAATTATGTTTGACCCAACAGCTTATGAAAACATTAAAGTGATTTTAGAAGGTGCTGTCTATGATTACGATTTAGAAGGACAGATTACGGTTTTAGATCGTAATGATACGTTTAATTTATCTAAACTCACTAGAACATATACAATCCAATTTTCTTTAAATGCAATGCAAACACCATGTGATTTAATGATTACACTCTCAACTCTCGATTTATATAAAGAAATTGCTTTAAACCAAGAAGAAGTAGGGTGCAAGATTCAAGTTGGTGTTCATATATATGAGGATGAGGTTCCATTACAAAAGTTGAAAGCACAAATGATTAGTGTTTGGGGTGCCCGGGACATAGACATTAAGACGGAATACTCCCTAAACGGAGATAAAACAACAAACATTGTGGAAATCGATTTTGATAGGTTAATTAAAGAGGACGATGTAGATGATGTGGTTGCCTTAGTGGACCATTGCATCCATACTTTACAGATATTATCCCAAGGGTGAGAAGATTCAAAATTTTCTTTGCATACCTTTTTAATAATAGCTACTATGGAAGTAGGATGGGAAACTATCCTGCTTTTTTCATGGAAGAACTAGGGGGGCCAATAATGACACATACTAAACACATTACATTTGTTGAATATAGTGAGAAATACGCTGGCCAAGTTGCTCAAATGTGGAATGAGAGTCGGGATAGCTGGGGTGGGGATCAAACCGTTAAAACAGCAGAATATATCCAGACTAGTGAAGCTAATTCAGGTAACATAACTACTTTTTTAGCCTTGGATGAACAGAAGGTGGTGGGATACTGTGGACTTTCCGAATATCGGGATGATACAGGTGCTTTATACATCCCATTGCTGAATGTTCATCCAGATTATCATGGGCAGAGGTTAGGTAAGCAACTTGTTTTTAAAGCGATTGAGAAAACCATTGAGTTAGGATGGCCACGACTTGATTTATATACCTGGCCAGGAAATACAAAAGCGGTACCACTATATAAAAAATGCGGTTTCTTTTGGGAGGACCGAGATGACCGTACCCATTTATTGAATTTTATGCCAACAGTAATGAATCACCCTTTATCGAAAACATTTTTTGAAGAAAATAATTGGTATTCTTCATTAAGACGGTCGTTAGAAGTGAAACCAGATGGTCGTAAGGAGAATGGGTTTACATATTTCACTTATCATTTTGAGGGGGGACATGGTAAGAGTATTGACTGTGACTTTGAATTAACCGGTCGCTCTTTACGTTCAATAAATACGAACGATTATTGCTTTGAACTTTCTCTTCCAAACCACGAGTTAATTGAAGGAGAAAAATATGAAGCTACTTTAAGGGTAGTCAATAAAAAAGGCGTTCCACTCTCTTGTAAACTATCAACTTCTGAAACAGAGAGAATAAAAGGTGCCACTTCTAATGAATATGATATAAAAATGGGAGAGAGTATTTATCATCTTCCTTTCCAATTAAAAAAGACTGAACTTGGGGAGCCTACTAAAGGAAAGTCGCATCCACTTTATGCTGTTCATATAGAGATTGATGGAATTGAATTTACACTAAGCGTAGGTGTAAAACCAAAGCAAGCTGCGAAGTTAAAAACCACGTTAAAGAATACGTATAGCAAGCCAGGTTCAACTTCAACATTGTATGCAGAAATTGAAAGTTTCTTAGATTATGACTCTACATTCGATATTATCCCGATTGCAGATGAAAGCATAGATTATCCGCTGAAATCGATACAAGTGTCTGTTGAAAGAAAAGGAGTAAAGGTAGTAGAGATTCCTTGTGTAATTAAAAAACCTGGAATACACAGTGAAAGATGGATTATTAAAACAAATAACCCGAATCAACCTGTCAATCAGTTTTCTAATAAGCAATCAATATGGATTCCAGGAGTCGGTTCGATTGGGTTTGGCGAAACGGATGATGAATGGAGTATTGGCAACGGGTTTACAAGGGTTATTCTGCACAAGGAAACTAACCTAGTTGAGGTAAAGAGATCAGGTCAAAAAGAAGGCTTTACTCACTTTCGATTTCCTTTGATTGGAAAACCATATTCTAGTGAACTGTCAAAAAAGAGAGCAGAAGTTAGCTTCGAAGTTAAAAATGGGTATGTTCAATTGAATGCTTCCTATAATGTGACTACACACCCTGGTCTACAAATATGTTCGGTTTTCACCTTGAAACAAGACGGGTTACTAGAGTATTCAATCAAGTTAGATAACAATGGTGAAGAAGTCTACAAGGACCTGTTTATTGATCAGAATTTCTATCACAGTTTAACAAAGACTACCACCGCACTAGACGGAGAAATCATATTGTTGGATGAGCCAAAGGAAACGGAATTTGTGAATATAGATTTTAATAAATTTTCAGAGCCTTGGTTGTTCACAGAGTACAAACCATACCATTATGGGATCTCTTGGCCAAAGGAAGCATATGCCTTTTTCCAGGGGTGGCTGTTCCATTTAGAGCATACAGTCAAGCTATTGAAACCTAACGAGTCGATCATCTTAGAACCAATCACAGTAGCAGCCGGTACGTTCCAGAGCTGGGAAGAATTTCGTAGCTATACCATAGGGCAAGATGTAACGGAGGAGTTAGCGTATCAAGAAGGCTTCCGTATTTATCCAGGGGACCATAACCCTGTTATGCGAAGCGAAGAAATCAACTTGCACCTACAATCATCGCAACTTTTATCTGTATCTGGACGTGCACAGGTAAAATACGAAGAAAAGATCCTAAGTGAAAAAAAGCTAAATGATAAGCAAGTGTTAAGTAACGAATTTAAAATTGATACATCTTATTTTAAAGTAGGGCTTAATAAAGTAAAGGGGGAGCTTATTTCCCCTAGTCGAGACATAGAGGCATCCATTCATCTATTAAAGATGGATATAAAGGATCGTGTAAAAACAGTTATTGAAAAAGAAGAAAATCATACGGTTTGGAATTCCGAAAATGGTCCACTTAAATGGGCAGGTGCACCTACATTCTTTCCAGGAGTCCATTCATTAAAATTGGATGGTACAGAGTGGTTGGCAACTTCATATCCAACTAGTTCACCTAAACTATGGTGGAATCCATGGAGTGGAGGTATTCGACATCAGATACAAGGAATATCAAACTTTTCTGTTGCTAAAGAACATTCAGTTATGGACGAAGTAGTAGTACTCGATCAGCATTCGAATGAGTGGACTGGTTTAAAAGTAACCACAAATTTTGTTCATCACCTTGAATGGAAGGGACTACAATTTACTCAGTATTTTGTTAGTCTTCCAGGTGTTCCTATTATCGCAGTGTTTGCCAGTCTTCAACATCCAACGAAATGGATTCATGATGTAAACATTATGCAGGTTGCTAATTTCCTAACGGAGAATGGATTGGATCCAACTGTTTCCTATGAGGAAAATAGGAAAAGATACACGTATCGTGGTGGAATCGATGAACATGTCGTTAGCCGACCAAATAGCACCTGTTGTGACCGGCTTCAACTTCAGGGAAGAAAGGGTTATTTGCAATTCCTTGACCCTGATGTATCAAACGTACATGAATGGTATTTGCATAAAGAGGTCACGCAACGTGCTGTACAGCAAAAGGTTTCCGCATACTCTGGAGAAAAAGTGTATACACGACCACACTTTTATATTAGTCATCCACATCCAATTGTAAAAACATCACTAACTTTATTGAATACACTTAGCCTAAAGGAAGAGGGTAGTCATGAAAATAATTGACGCACACATGCATTTTTCAAATATAAAATCCTTTAAGGAAACAGCCCTGCATAGTAGCTATGTAGATTATAGTGGGAAAGGTATAGTGAAAGAATACAAGGAAGCAAATGTGGTATTAGGCATAGGCATGGGATTAACTGAGACTGATGGTCTCGGTTTTCCTGACCCTGAGGCAAACAGCCCAATGGGTTTAGATTTAGAGCCTGAAGTTCCTTCTAATTTGACTGTATGTCTGGGAATAAACCCATATCATTTAAGTAAGCAAGCGTTAAGAAACATAGAAGAACAGATTCAGGCAAAAGAAGTGGTAGGATTTAAGATTTATTTAGGGTATTATCCTTTCTATGCTTATGATCCTGTGTATGCTCCAATCTATGATTTAGCATCCGTATACAAACTTCCTGTGGTTTACCATACTGGAGATACATATTCGGAGCGGGGGCTTTTAAAATATTCACACCCGCTAACCATTGATGAAGTAGCCGTAAAATATAGAAACGTTAATTTTATGATGGCTCATTTAGGCGATCCGTGGGTATTAACAGCAGCTGAAGTGGTATACAAAAACTCAAATGTATATGCAGACTTATCAGGATGGATTGTAGGAACAGATAAGGATCTTGAGAGACATCAAGAAGGTCGTTTTCTAGATCATATTAGACATGCACTTGTTTATTGTGATCACTATGAAAAACTCCTATTTGGAACAGATTGGCCACTTATTCCTGTTAAGCCTTACATTGATTTTATCGGAAATTTAATTCCTGAAAAATATCACGAGGATGTTTTTTATAATACGGCTTTAAAGGTTTTTCCTAAAATCTCAAAACTTATTTAATCACAGTGAAAACATGTACATATACATTTATAAACAATACTGTAGGGGGAGTAGCTTTGAAAAAGATTGCTTGGGTAACAGATAGTACCATGTATTTAGATCATCAGCTTAAGGAAGATCCAGATTTGTATGTTCTACCAATGACCATTTTTATGGATGAAAAAGAATATCAGGATGGGGTAGACCTTACACCAGAGGAGTTTTATGCGAGATTAGAAACCACAACCACTATTCCTAAAACCTCTCAGCCTTCAGTTGGAGTATTTCATGCCTTATATGAAAAGTTAGCCGAGAACTATGATGCTATTATCTCCATTCATATTTCGGGGAAGTTGAGTGGAACGGTTTCATCAAGTGAGCAAGCAGCACAAATGACGGATATTCCTGTCTATACGATTGATTCAGAAATTTTGACCTATCCTTTAACAGCTTTATTGAAATACGGGAAAAAGCTTCTTTCACAAGGGATGGAAATTGAAGAAGTGGTTGATAACATTAATAAGATGAAAAAGAGTTCTGAGACTTTTGTCATAGTTGGTAGTTTAGAGCAGCTGCATCGTAGTGGTCGTTTAAAAGGGTTGTCCTTTTATTTAGGAAGTATGCTAGATGTGAAACCGATTATTCGAATTAAAGAAGGAGCTCTAGAAATAAAAGAAAAGGTACGGGGTGTTAAGAAAGCTAAACAAGCACTCACTAAATATTTTCAAAAATCCTATGAAAACCATCCTATCTCAGAAGCCTATATTGTTTATGGGCTAGATGATAGTGAAGCCACAATGTGGGCTAAAACACTGAAAGAACTTTATCCTGAGACATCCTTTTCTGCTTATCCATTAGGTGCAGTAATTGGAGTGCATGCAGGGAAAAATACACTAGGGATATGCTGGTTTAACGATACGGAAGGTGTTTTGTAACTGTGAATGACCTGTTAATTTTGGAGGAAAAAATAAAGGAATTGTTTTTACATGAGGCTACTGGACATGATTGGTATCATATTGATCGAGTCAGAAAGGTAGCTCTCTTCCTTTGTGAACAAGAAGGTGGGAACCCGAAAATTGTAGAGGCAGCTGCTCTTTTACATGATGTGCCAGATGAAAAGTTGAATCCAAGCAAGCAAGCTGGAGAAAAAAGGTTTTATCAGGTCCTATCGGAAATCCCTTTTACGAAAACAGAAAGAGAAGAAATTGAGGGAATCGTTTTTAGCATTTCGTTTAAAGGTGGAAATGAAGCTACTTTAACGAATCTTAATGCAAAGATTGTTCGAGATGCCGATAGGCTTGATGCAATGGGAGCTATTGGTGTGGCCCGAACCTTTGCTTATGGAGGGAGTAATGGCCAGCCTTTATACAACCCTAATTTGAAAGTAAGAGATGAAATGTCTGAGGAAGAGTATAGAAATCAGCCCTCCTCCTCCATACATCATTTTTATGAAAAACTACTCAAACTAAAAGGTTTAATGACAACAGAGTCTGGTAGGCGACTAGCAGAAGAAAGACACCAATTTATGGAACAATTCCTTGAACAGTTTTTCTTGGAATGGCAGTTGGGTCAAGGCTCTAAACAAGATACCTAAAAGAAAATATGATACACTAGGGTTAGAAAAAAAGAGAAGGAGTGTTCTAGTCTTATGAACATTCAATCGATTGAACCAACACCAAGTCCAAATACGATGAAAATTATTTTGGATCAAGAATTACCTGCTGGTAAAAGTAACAATTATAAAAAAGAGCAAGCTGATGGGGCTCCCTCCGTTATAAAGGAAATTTTAAACATTGACGGAGTGAAGGGTGTTTACCACGTTGCTGACTTTATTGCAGTAGAACGTAATGCAAAGTTTGACTGGCAACAAATATTGCCTCAAGTTAGACAAGCATTTGGTGAAAAAGCAGAACAGACTGAACATCAAGTAAAAGCAGATGAACACTTTGGAGAAGTGAACGCGCAGGTCCTTACCTTTAAAGGAATTCCAGTCCAGCTAAAGCTTCATGACGGAAACGAAGAAAAACGGTACCAAATGCCTGATGAATATGTTCATGCCACGACAGATGCACAGTTAGAAGGAGAAAACTATGTTTTCCTAAGAAAGTGGAAGGACTTGGGTATCAGATATGGAGATATGGATACAATTGCTAGTGAGGTTATTGAAGAGCTAAAAGCAGCTTATCCTAAAGAACGACTAGCAGAGTTAGTGAAGGCTGCACAAAATCCTAATACAGATGAAAAGAAACAAAGGAAGCAAAAAATTAAAGTAACTGTGGAAATGCTAAATGATGAAGACTGGAGAAAGAGATATCAAGTTTTGGAACAGATGGAAGATCCAACGCTTGAAGATTTACCAGTTTTAGAAAAAGCATTACAGGATGAAAAAGCTTCAATAAGAAGGCTAGCTGTTGTGTATTTAGGAATGATAGAAGATCCGAAAGTACTACCCTATTTATATCAAGGTTTACAAGATAAAATTGTAACGGTAAGGAGAACGGCTGGGGATTGCCTTTCAGATTTAGGTTTTAAAGAAGCCAGTGAAGAAATGCAAAACGCCCTAAAAGATAAGTCAAAACTAGTAAGATGGCGAGCGGCAATGTTCCTTTATGAAGAGGGAGATGAGTCCGCCTTATCTGCTTTAAAAGAAGCCGAAAATGATCCAGAGTTTGAAGTGGCTCTACAAGTTAAAATGGCCATTGAAAGAATTGAAGGTGGAGAGAAGGCTAAGGGGTCTGTTTGGAAACAAATGACAGAAGCAAGAAAACAATAGCTAAAAGGTTAACTAGAAAGAAAGGGCGTGTCACATAATGTCAATGGCTTATGATGAATATATGAGAGAAATTGTGAAACCAATGAGACAAGAATTAGTTGATGCGGGGTTTCAAGAATTAACAACCGAAGAATCGGTTGAAGAGTATATGGAATCTGCGGAAGGAACTACTTTTGTAATCATTAACTCTGTTTGCGGTTGTGCTGCGGGACTTGCAAGACCTGCTGCTGTTCATGCAATTTCACACTCTGAAAAGAAACCTGACCGGGTAGTAACGGTGTTTGCTGGACAAGACCGTGAAGCTACTGCAAAGATGCGGGAATATATTAAAGGATATGAACCTTCTTCCCCATCCATGGCTATTTTCAAAGGGAAAGAAGTGGTACACTTTATCCCAAGAGAAGAAATCGAAGACAACACAGTCGAAACCATTTATGAAAATATAGTAACAGCATTTCATAATTTTTGTGACTAATTAGGCGGGGTGTATCCTCGCCTTTCTTTATTTTTTTGTGGAGGATTAAATTATGACAGTAATTGTGACTACTTGTTTGAGACCTAACACTGTTCTAGAAGATAGGGCACTACAGATTTCTGAACAGTTAAAACTCCAATACATAGAAAGAGAAAAGGTATCAATTGATAAGCTACATGAAAAGTTGCAGGCCTCTATTCTGGTTGTCGGTAAAAATAGGCTTGAATACTTCCCTATAGGGTATCAGGAACCTATCTTTTTCCATCCTAGTTCTGCCATGTTTCGAGTGAAAAGATTGGTGAGAGAAGAAAAAGACCCTCTGATTGAAGTATGCAAACTGGAAAAAGGAGATTCATTTTTAGATTGTACATTAGGGTTATGTTCTGATAGTATCGTGGCTGCTTATCATGTTGGTGAAAAGGGACACGTTGTTGGTTTAGAAGTAAACCAAATTCTTTCGCATATCGTCAAAACAGGGTTAAAAACATGGGACACGACTTATTCTCCACTCTTGGATGCATTGAATAGAATTGAAGTCATTAACACTTCTTTTCATGAGTACCTATCCAATCTTCCAGATCAATCGTTTGACTGTGTTTATTTTGACCCTATGTTTGAACACACTATTGAAGAATCTGAATCAATGAGAAAATGGGAACGACTTGCAGATTATTCCACAATAGATGAAAGAGTAGTGAGAGAAGCGTGTAGGGTAGCGAAAAAAAGAGTAGTGTTAAAAGCCCACTATAGAAGTCATTGGTTCGAGGAGTTTGGATTTACTCGCTTGCCAAGAAAAAGTGCAAAATTTCACTTCGGGTTTATTGAGAAAAAATAAAGACTGGCCAAAACCAGTCTTAGTCCGTTATTTCTAAATAAACAAAGTATGCAATCATAACTAAACTAACCGCAAAAATGAGCGTTTCAAAAGCCATAATCCGGGTCACTCCTTTTATGTATTTGACCTTATTATAGTCTATTTTCGGGTTTATTAAAAACATCCGACAAAAAACTTTCAAAAACTATTTGAAATTTGAAACCTTTAAAGGAAATTATCCGTTTAATAGAGTATAATAAAAATATTATAGTTTTAGAGATTAGAAGGTGATTCTCGTTGAACGCTAAACTCAAAAAGTTTTTTGTCGTAATGGTTTCTGTTCTTACCTTTGGTCTCGTCACACCTACCTTTTCGTATGACCTAGACCATAGTGATGTTGAAAAAGGTAAAAAACCTAATGCTTTCGAAGAAGATAACATCGCAAATTCAGGTTATCTTGAATCGTACAAGAATGAGACTCCTCTGGAAACTCTCATTAAGCAGAGCGAGCAAGTGTCATATTTTAAATTTGGGGATAGAATTACACCTGTTATAAAAGATGAGTTTCAGACTGTGATTTTCCCTAAAATTGAAGAGGTTATGACAAAACTTGTAGAAGAATTAGGGGAAAATCAAGTTAAATATTTGCAAATTTCTGAGCAACCTGGAAAAGGGAAGAGTGAGAAAATGTTTCATATTTACGATTCTCAAACAGGGGAAGATTTAATACGCTTTCACGTGAGAAGGGACCATCCACCTGGTGACGGTTATTGGTTTAATTTTCACTACCACACCTTTGTGGATCAATTTGAAGCACATCATGACTTAGGACAAATTTATTGGTCAACAGATACTCCGCCAAATTGGATGTCTTCTTCCAAAAAAGAAATCCTACATTAAGATACAAGGATTTGTGAAAAAATAAGGATGAATGTTATATTTAATGAAACCATATTAAATATATTTCGTATAAAGAAATATAGATTTTTAAGGAGGTTACATAATGGCAATTAGCTTAGCAAAAGGACAAAAGGTAGATCTGACAAAAACTAATCCTGGCTTACAAAAAGTAGTAGTAGGATTAGGCTGGGATGTTAACAAATATGATGGTGGAAACTCCTTCGATTTAGATTCATCAGTATTCCTGCTGGATGGTTCAGGGAAAGTAACTTCTGATGCTGACTTTGTATTTTATAATAATCTGCAAGGTGGTAATGGTTCCGTTGTTCACACCGGGGACAATCTTACTGGTGAGGGAGACGGAGATGACGAACAAGTGAAAATTAACTTAGCAGCCGTCCCGTCAACAGTAGAAAGAATCTCCTTCTGTATCACGATTCATGACGGTGAAGCTAAAAACCAAAATTTTGGTCAAGTCTCAAACTCTTATGTTCGTGTTTTAAATGAAGAAACAAACGAAGAACTGATTCGTTACGACTTAGGAGAAGACTTTTCAATTGAAACAGCTATTGTGGTTGGGGAATTATATAGACACGGTGGAGAATGGAAGTTCAGTGCGGTTGGCAGTGGATTCCAAGGAGGATTAGCTTCTTTAGCTACGAACTTCGGATTACAAGTGCAGTAATCATCATTTGCATGTGTGAGGTTCTCTTGCACATGCGTTTTCAATGATACAATAAATTTTGTTTCAACATTCTGGGAGGGACACACATGGGTTTTTGGGAAAGCTTTTTACATACATATTCTCAATTCTTTAATTGGGAAATGTGGGGACAGGTATTAACGGATCCAGTTGCTTGGGGTCTGATTGGTACATTAGTTATTATGGAAGGATTACTTTCTGCTGATAACGCTCTCGTACTTGCAGTAATGGTTAAACACTTACCAGGTAAACAAAAGAAAAAGGCATTATTTTACGGTTTATTAGGAGCATATCTTTTCCGTTTTATTGCGATTGGTGCAGGGGTATTCCTCATTCAAATTACATGGGTAAAGTATTTAGGCGCCGGTTATCTTGCTTGGTTAGCTATCAAGTATTTCATAGATAAACGAAAAGAAGCTGCTGGGGACGATGAAGATATAGAAGGACTTTCAAAAGGAAGTATTTTCATTCGTCTTTTCGGTAACTTCTGGGGAACAGTTGCAGCTGTTGAGGTAATGGATATTGCGTTTAGTGTCGACAGTGTCTTAGCTGCTTTAGCCATCAGTGACCAAATTTGGGTACTATTACTTGGTGGTATGCTTGGAGTACTTATGATGCGTGGAGTAGCTGGTATTTTCTTGAAGCTAATTGAACGCGTTCCTGAGCTAGAAACAACCGCGTATGTGATTATTCTATTCATTGCTATCAAGATGGGTACATCAGAGTTCATTCACATTGACCATGCGTATTTCTTCGTATTTATCGTAGTAGCTTTTGCAGCTACATTCTTAGTGAATTACATTAGAAATAAAAAGCAACCTGCAGATCAAAAAGATGCTTAAAAACACCAAAAGGGAAATGACCTAGGTCTTTCCCTTTTTCTATACATGAATGGATAAGGTAGGGAGTCAAATGAAGTTTTTTTCTCAGATAACAAAAGAAATACTCGATACACTCTTTTATCAAAAACCACAACCCTTCACAAAACACTCACCAAAAGAAACATTACAATTTGCCTTAGGAGCAACCCTGTACATTCCTGCAACTCTCCCAAATATAAAAGAGCGTTTGTTCTCCCCATCATTAAGGGGGCTTTCTTCAGCAGTCATCTGTCTAGAAGATGCCATTTCTGATGTGGATGTAAAAGAAGCTGAGGAAAAACTAATTTTTGAAATAAGAGAGATTCACCGCTTAACACTGGAAGGTCAAATCGAAAAACAAGACATTCCTTTACTTTTTGTAAGGGTTCGTAGTGTTGAACAATTAAAGTTCTTGTTAGAAGAGCTCGATGATGCATCTGCTGCATTAACCGGTATTGCTATCCCTAAATTTTCTTCGTTTAACGGCTATAGTTACTTCGAATTGATTAAGGCCCACAACAAAACGAAAAATTCCTTATATGCCTTACCAATCCTAGAATCAAAAGCTTTGATATATAAGGAAACTAGAAACGAAGAACTTTTTGCCTTGTACAAAATGTTTAATACATATAGGGATGTAATATTAAATTTACGAGTAGGTGCAACTGATTTTAGTGGATTATATGGAATCAGAAGAAATGTACATACCTCCGTGTACGATATATCTATTATCCGTGATGTACTCAGTGACATCGTTAATTTCTTCGGAAGAGAGGATAATTATTTTACCATTTCTGCTCCAGTCTGGGAGTTCTTCAACAAACATTCGATTGATTTCGGTACGACACATGAAGAGGTGGGTTTAATCCGGGAAGTTCAATTAGATTTAGTAAATGGATTTACTGGGAAAACCATCATTCATCCTTCGCAAATTTTTCCAATCCAAGCATTACAAGTCGTTACATACGAAGAGTATATAGATGCTTGTACTATAATAAAAGGCTCAGAAACTCAAAATGGAGTAATGAAAAGCGAATACTCTAATAAGATGAATGAATGTAAACCACATCTGTTTTGGGCAAAGAAAATACTGATGAAATCTAAGGTATATGGGGTGCTATATGAACAGCGAACATACAATGATCTCTTATCAACAGCAACAAACATTTCAAATAGCAAAGAATGTATCAGTAAAGGTTAATATCGAAAAAAATCCGTATAACCTCCCATTAGAGCAATTTTTTGATATGGCATTGAGAAATAATAAAAAGAGAGCTTTTCTTTTTGTAAGTAAATGGCTAGGTAAGCATATACCGATTCCCCCACAAAGAAGCCTCTTTGCTGGAGCTCTACTAGCCTATGAATATATAAAGCAATTCACTAAAGATCAGCCTTCAAAATCAATGAATGATCGAGTCCAAGCTTGCATAGCGGCACCTGAAGCTTTTAAAAGTGAGGAATGGATTTTTCATACAGAGTTACCTATAACGTTTATTGGTTTTGCAGAAACAGCTACGGCGCTTGGTCATAGTATGTTCCGGTGCTTTCCGAATGCGCAGTTTTTTCATACGACTAGGGAAAAAATTGATGGTCTTAAGACCTCTATTACATTTGAAGAAGAGCATTCCCATGCGACTTCACATAGATGCTATGTAGATACAAGTTTTCTAGACAACAATCATGAAGTTGTTTTGGTTGATGATGAACTTACTACAGGGAAAACTGTACGAAATATTATTCGTTCGATGCAAGCTGAGTTTCCTAGAAAAAAATATACGGTTGTATCGATTTTAGACTGGAGATCTGAGGAGGATCAAAATCGTTTTTGTGAACTAGAAAGAGAATGCGGATGTAAGATTCATGTAGTCAGTCTAGTTAAAGGGACCATGTCATTGGAACAAGAGGGGGAATTGCTTCTAGAACCAGGTGATTTTAATCCTTCTAAACAAGCTAATAAAGTAGAGGTTTTTTGGCATCAGCTTGCTGAAGATGATTTGCCACCATTTCAAATTGTGGACCATTATTCCATGTCATTAAATGGGGATAGATATGAGATTCCGTTTTTGAGAGAAACTGGGAGATTTGGTCTATATGGTGCAGACACACCTAATGTCGAAGAGTGGATAGAGAAAATAGCTGAAAAACTCAAGAGGAAACGCTCTGGGCAAAAGCTATTATGCTTAGGAAGTGGAGAATTCATGTTCTTGCCTATGCTATTAGCATCTCACATGGGAGAAGGAGTCTCCTATCATTCTACTACTCGAAGCCCGATCCATGTTTGGGACAAAGAAGGGTATGGAGCGCAAAGTGGCTTTACATTCCCCGCACCTATAGATGGTGATGTTCAACATTTTGTTTATAACATTGCAGAAGGCATGTACGATGAAATCTGGGTGTTTTATGAAAGAAAACCGAAGAAGTCGCATATTGCTCAAATGTGTAAGCAGCTATCGATGACGGGAATCCGCAGAATAGGGATTCATTATTTTCTATAGAAGGTGAAACTACTTTGGTACTAAAAGAAATGAAAACAATAGGTTCAGGAAGTTATCAAACAAGCGATGTCACATTCCTCCTAAAAGACGTGAGTCATATACAACTTGAGGACGATGTCATAGAAAGGGAGCATCGAATTCAAACCAAACAAGAACATTACAGCGAATCGTTACCAATTGAGAAGCTACCTGAGCAAGATTACATTGATTTTTATAAAAAGGCACTTCAGACGAATGGCCAGAGGACAGCTGAACTCGTTCGAGAGGTGAGTATTCAACTACATCATACTTACAATGATGATTTGGTGTTAGTGTCACTTGCACGTGCAGGAACTCCTGTGGGGATTCTTCTAAAGCGATATTTAGCAAAATTCTTTTCTTATGAAATTCCACATTACAGTGTTTCTATTATTAGAGGGAAAGGGATCGACTGGCAGGCACTTCAATTTATCATTAAAAAACATGAAAGCAAAAAGATTATATTCGTAGATGGATGGACTGGCAAAGGATCTATTACAAATGAACTTAAGAAAAGTTGTGAGGGATTTAATGAGATTAGTTCTAGACGAGTAGAACCTATTTTAGCTGTATTAAGTGATCCAGCTAGATGTTCAACAATAAGTGGGACAAGGGAAGATATACTACTTCCTCATGCGTGTTTAAATGCTACGGTTTCAGGGTTAGTTTCAAGAACAATTCTAAATAAGAAATGGATTCATGACGGAGAGTTTCATGGGGCTAAATTTTACAAAGAATGGCTTTCTAATGACTATTCAAATCAATATGTAAATGAAATTACGGCTCTATTTAGTAAACCATGTAATGTTGAGTACAAACCAAATGCACAGTCTAGCTTTTCAGGTATGGAAGAGGTAAAGCGAATTTCTAAAGAATTTTCCATAGATGATCTTCACCTCATAAAACCTAGTATAGGTGAAACGACGAGAGTTCTCTTAAGGAGACTTCCGTGGAAAATTTTGGTGAAAGATTCGGGCGATCCACAAACAAAGCATATCCTTCATTTAGCACATCAGAAAAATATTGAAGTTATAGAGTATAAGGGTATGACATACAGCGCATGTGGGATTATTCGTCCACTAGGTGAGGAGCGCACATGATTTTTGCTTCAGACCTTGATAGAACTTTAATTTATTCAACGAGAGCTCTTAAAGAATACAACCAATTAGACCTTGACCTTGTATTGGTTGAAAGTGCCAATAACCACCAATCTTATATGTCAAAAGAATCCTACGAAATGCTAGAAGAAATCTCAAGAAAAATATTATTCATTCCAGTAACTACGCGAACGAACGCTCAATTTAAGAGACTCAAATTACCGTTAGCAAAGTCTCAAAATCATTTCCATATAACTTCAAACGGGGCACATATATTTGTTAATGGGAAAAAAGATTTGAGATGGGAGCGGAAGTTGCAGAGCAAGATGGAAAATCTGACGTATACAAGTTTTCATATTGCGGAACAAATCAAAGAATTACAAATAGATCCCGACAAAATCACAATAAGAAATTATCAAAACTTGTATTTTTCAATCACTGGAAAAGAAGCATCCTTTAAAAAAGAAATTAAAGAATGGGTTTTAAAAGTAAGGGGAATGGGGTGGAAGGTCTATTTTCACCGAAATAGATGTTATATAATGCCGCCTTTCTTAAAGAAAGGTGAATCCATTCGCTATTTAAAACAAGAACTTGGTGAAAACGTTGTATGGGGAGCAGGGGATTCTATTATGGATTCATCCCTTCTTCAGGTTTGTGAACAGAAATATGTTCGAAACATGGTGAATTAGCCACTCAAGAAAAAATACCTGATAGTTGGGAACTAACCTCTTCCAAAGGAATTAAAGCTACTGAAGAAGTGTTAAGGTCTATTTATAAACAACTTCCTTAACCATCTTCTTCAGTGGGGTAAAAGTGTTTGCATGTTAAAAATAGTACACTGCTTAAGGTGAAAATTACTGCAAACACAATAAAAAATATAAAAATAGATGGGATCACAGCTGTTAGAAATAGGCAAAAAATAAACGAATAAAATAGGATGTCAATCCAAATAAATCGGTCATGACTTAAAATTGAAATTACATCATCTATTTCAGTTGAAATTTGGTCCCTTGCAGGTCTCTTTATCATCCATCTCATATTTTCATCCTCCAACAAAGTGTACTCTTTTATATGCAAGAGACGCTGATTTGGTGAAAATGTTGAAACCCTTATGGGATAAAAAACGTATTAGTACTTGAATACTTCACTGTAAGTTTCAGGATATGCTATCATGTAAGTATAAGAGTAAAATTTTGGGTTCCTAGTGTATAAGGATTTTAAAAAGGGAAGGATTTCTATGTATCAAGAAAATAATTATGGAAAATTACAACCACACCTTCTAACGATTGCTAAAGAGGAATGGGAAGCCATGATAAAAAAGGAATTGGCTAACAGACCGTCCTTTGAAGTAAAACAAAACGAGCTCACGTTTAGCCAAATTGTTTCTCTACATTTAGGGAGCCCCTTTGATGTTGACGAATATTTTAACCAACTTTTTGAGTATGTCCATGATAAAACATTTGGTTTTTCGCAGCTTGATCACGATAACTTAGATAGAACCATTGATCAAAAAGACTTTCAAGCTCTACAGAAAATTATCCTCTTAAGTAGAGAGGAAAAACTCTCAATCAATCGTTTTGTTGCTTTCTTAGATGGTGAGAATCTCCTAATTAAGAGCCAGAATCCTGCGATACACAGGAGACTTCGGGAAGCGATGATGGATACTTTACGTCTATTTGACGAAGTGGAAGATGGGGGATTACAGTCTCAAAATTTACGTAGAATACTAGTGGATGTTGTAAAATGGTCCAAAAATCATATCGCAGCTTTTCTTGACTCTAGTAACTTAGAAAGTTCATTAGCCAGAGTACTGTGGTATGGTGAAGCCAATGAAAGCCAGCAATATTTTATTTATTATATGTACAGAATAGGCTTTGATATCGCCATTTTCAATCCTACAGGAAACAATCCGCTAGAAAGACTGAAACATTCGGTAAACTATTCCCTAATTCACACTTACCCTGATAAGACTTCATTAGAGCCATTCCCACAAGAAAAGAGAAGAAGGTCAGCAACCGTTGCCTATCGTGCATCCAGAGAAATTGAGTCCATTTTGAACCATGATGGTTCTCATTTATACAAGCCATGGCAACTTCGGGATTATACTCCATCATCCATCACGTTGAAGACCACGTATGACGAACTCTTTTTACTCGTAAAAGAGAAAGCATTTGTACGACCGGATTTCGATGTTGAGAATAGCCAAGTTAAGATACCTTCTGTATTTGCAAAGGTGATGGGGGTTAGTAGAGACCGGAAAGAATACTGGGATCGATTACATTTTCTAATACAGCAACCAAATGCTCATTTAATTCAAAAATTCCCGTTTACTCGTATTACAAGCAATGATTTTCGCTTTCATTATCAAGATGCAATTGGGAACGATGGACTGTTGTCACCTGATAAGATGATGAGTTCACATTACTGGAAATATAAGCATCTATCCACTGGATTACAAAGAGGAATCGCAAAGGCTATTCAAACTTTATGTACCCGAACAACCTTTAAGCCAGCACAAGGTGAGACTAGAGAAGATGCTAACATTTATTTGTTCACACAAAGTATGCAAATACCAGCTGAACTATTGCGATTACTTCAATCTTTTGATTATTCCCAGGATGTTCCTACATTGGTTCTCTATAACAACGAATTGAACGGACATATGACCAGGGCGGATGCAGCAAATATTTTATTATTAAATCAATTTGGAATCGATATTATTCTATATAATCCTCCTGGACATAACGACTTGGAGAATTTTATTGAGTCAAGCATCTTTGATACTCATTGGTTGGACGATATGATCTTTAATCAAGAGTTTAAAGAGCCGTCAAAAATAAAAAAATTTCTAGCTCAAGGGATATTTAAAAACTTAAGAGGTGATTAGTATGGTTAATCCAGTTCAAACACAAACGCAAACTTTAGTTCCATCCATGCCAGATGACAAAATTACTGAATCTAAAGTACCTGAAATTAAATTAAAGTTAAGACAAGAACCCGAGGTACAGCAATTAGCTACCCGAATCGATGAAAGGGACCAAATCCAAATCTTAGAGTTTGGTAAAGAGCCTGCAGAACAAATCTCAAGATTCTCTGATCAAATCTTAGGAAATATGAGAACTACAAAAGTTGAAGATTCAGGTGAACTTCTGAAACAACTTGGTAGAATCATGGATAAATTTGATAAGAAAGATTTTGAGCAAACTGGTGGTGGTATCTTTGGAAAACTCTTTAAACGTGGAGAAAAGCTAATTGAGAAATTGTTTGGGAAGTATCAAACAATGGGTGCTGAAATTGACAAAATCTACGTAGAAATCTCCAAATATCAAGGTGAGATGGTTGATTCAACAACCATGTTAGAAAACATGTATGAAGAAAACTATCAATATTATCTAACACTTGAAAAATACGTGGTAGCTGGTGAAATGAAGGCTGAACAACTAAGAAACGAAGTATTGCCGCAGCTGGAAAAAAGAGCGCAAGAAGGGGACCAGATTGCTTCTATGCAATTAGACTCACTCCGCAATACTTTAGAACTTTTAGAACAAAGAATTTACGATTTAGAAATGGCAAAAATGGTAGCTCTTCAAACAGCACCACAAATTCGAATGCTACAAAGAGGAAATACAAAGCTAATCGGAAAAATTAACTCTGCCTTTGTAACCACTATTCCAATTTTTAAAAATGGCCTTATTCAAGCAGTGGCTGCAAAAAGACAGAAGCTTGTTGCTGATTCCATGTCAGAATTAGACCGTAGAACAAATGAAATGTTAGTGAGAAACGCGCAAAACATTTCAAAACAAAGCACTGATATTGCTCGTTTAGCAGGTGCTCCAAGTATAAAAATTGAAACAATTGAAGAGACTTGGAACATCATCATGAAAGGTATGGAAGAAACGAAAACGATTGAGGATGAAAACAAGCGTTTACGTGCTGAAGGGACTAAGAAACTAGAGCAATTACAAGAAAACTTTAAAAATATGAAACGATAGAAGCTTCTATTCGTATAAAGTAGTAGGACAATCTGTGAGGAGGAATAAGAACATGGCGATTTCTTTACAAAAAGGGCAAAAAGTAGATTTAACGAAAGGAAATGCCGGCCTTTCAAAGATCATGGTAGGTTTGGGCTGGGACCCAGTACCAACAAAAGGTGGCGGTGGTCTTTTAGGTTCACTTTTTGGTGGGGGAGGTTCCAGCAATATTGATTGTGATGCCTCTGTCTTTATGTTAAATGAGAATGACAAAATTAAATCTAACCAAAATATTATTTATTTTGGAAACTTGAAAAGTAATGACGGTAGTGTAACTCACACTGGAGATAACCTTACAGGTGCTGGAGATGGTGACGATGAGCAAATCATGGTCGACCTTCATAAAATCCCTGCTAACATTCAAAAATTAGTATTTGTTGTTAATATTTATGATGCTGTTAAGAGAAAGCAGCACTTTGGTATGATTCAAAACGCATTTATTCGCGTAGTAGATTCAGCTAACGGACAAGAGCTTATTCATTATAACTTGACTGATAATTATAGTGGCCAAACAAGCTTGATTGTCGGTGAGATTTATAGACATGGTCAGGATTGGAAGTTTGCTGCAGTGGGGAATGGAACTCAAGACCCAGGTTTAAGAGAACTAGCTAGAAGATATCAATAATAAATTTAACAATAAAAAAGGAGCGATAAGGATGAGCATTAACCTACAAAAAGGACAGAAAATTGATTTAACAAAAACAAATCCTGGCCTCACGAAAGTAATGGTAGGATTAGGTTGGGACACCAATCGATATGACGGGAAAAATGACTTTGACTTGGATGCTTCCGCTTTCCTAGCAGATGAAAATGGTAAAGTAACCAATGATTCTGATTTTATTTTTTACAACCAACTGAAACATCCATCTGGCGGGGTAGAGCATACTGGTGATAACCGTACAGGTGAAGGAGACGGGGACGACGAACAAATCCTGATTGATTTTAGTAAAGTACCTTCCCACGTACATAGAATTGCTATTGCAGTTACTATCCATGACGCAGAAACGAGATCTCAAAACTTTGGTCAAGTATCAAATGCATTCGTTCGTGTTGTCAATGATGCAACACAAGTGGAAGTATTACGTTTTGACTTAGGTGAGGATTTCTCTGTTGAGACAGCACTTGTTGTGTGTGAACTGTATCGCCACGATGGTGAATGGAAGTTTAACGCAATTGGAAGTGGCTTCCAAGGTGGTCTAGCAGCCCTTTGCCGAAACTATGGGTTGCAGGTTTAATTTCTAATTTGAGAAGGGCTAGTTATCTGACGGATAGCTGGCCTTTTTTTGTATTTTAATGGTTATCTTTTGTCTAATTCGTTCGGAATGAGTATTTTTGAATCTACCTTTGGGGAAGCAAATTTTCACCGGGGAAATTGGAAAAACGGATTCTATAAAACAAGTTTGATTTTAAATTTGGTAAATTCTAAAAACTCCGATTCTATCAATCAAACGGCCCATTACATGTGTTATACTAGTATTACAAAACTATTACTTCATGTAATGTAGGTGGGATCCTCATGCAAAAAATGATTTCATACTTCTTAGTGTTAGTCCTTCCTTTTACGTATTTACAAACAGATGAGTTGTACCCATCAGGTATACAGCTTACCCATATTAATGAAGACTCAGAATTAAAACAAAACCTAAATTTAGATAACCCTAGCTTAATAGAATCTTTTGTCTTTTTACCAACGAATACTGCATACGACTCTTTCGAAGCTTCGAAAATGATTATGAGGCTAGATGGATTACCAGAATGGGTATTAGAACGTGCCATTGAGAAAGGAATTTATGTTAGACTGTTTAATGAGAATCTAACGGATTTTCCGACAACCGAACACTTAAAAGGAGTCACCCCTAGAGGTTATGATAATTTAGAAACAACTTGGGATGACGTGCCAGGAATCGGGGGTTCTAAACTAGTATTAGTGAAAATCGGACATAGTGATAAAGGACACGGTCATGGTTCTATTAATCTAGAATTACATGAACTTGCCCACTCACTAGATCGTTTTGTTTTTGATAACGTACGTTTTGATTTTCAATTTCTATCCGTCTGGGAACAAGAGACGAACCAGTTATTCCCTGGAAACGATTATTTTTTACTTTATCCCGAAGAATATTTTGCTGAAACCTTTGCAATGTATTTTTACACAAAGGGAAGTCGGGACGAACTAAAAATGAAAGCCCCTTTAACATTTAACTACATCCAGAAACTAATGAAAGAGAATTAAGCAGAAAGAGGTTGAAACGGACGATGCAACAATATTTAGATCTTTGTAAACACGTGTTGGCTAACGGAACATTGAAAGAAGACAGGACTGGTACAGGGACTATTAGTACATTTGGTTATCAGATGAGGTTTGACCTTCAGAAGGGCTTTCCAATGGTTACGACTAAAAAACTTCACCTGAGATCTATTATTCATGAGCTACTCTGGTTCTTAAATGGAGACACAAATATTGAGTATTTGCAGGAGAATGGTGTTCGAATCTGGAACGAGTGGGCAGATGAGAATGGGAATTTAGGACCTGTATACGGTGCACAATGGAGATCATGGCCAAATCATCAGACTGGTGAAACGATTGACCAAATAACAGAACTAATTGAAATGATTAAAACAAACCCACATTCTAGAAGATTACTAGTAAACGCGTGGAATGTAGCAGATATTCCGAACATGGCACTGCCTCCTTGCCATTGTTTATTCCAATTTTATGTAAATGACGGGAAGCTTTCGTGTCAACTTTATCAAAGGTCGGCGGATGTTTTTCTAGGTGTCCCTTTTAATATAGCTTCCTATGCTCTCCTTACACATATGGTTGCGAAAGTAACAGGTTTAGAACCGGGAGAATTTATCCATACTTTTGGTGACGTTCATATTTATACGAACCACCTTGAACAGGTAAAACTTCAAATATCGAGAGATCCTAAACCTCTACCAACTCTTCACATTAATAGAGACGTTACGGATATTTTCGATTTCAAGTTTGAGGATTTTGAGATACTAAATTATGAATCACATCCTCATATAAAAGGAGTAGTCAGTGTATGATATCTCTTTTATTGGCAATGGATCGGAATCAAGGTATTGGATATCAGAATGACTTACCATGGTATATCCCGGAGGATTTAAAGTATTTTAAAAAGGTCACAATGGGGCATACCATTGTGATGGGTCGAAAAACTTTTGAATCAATTGGGAGAGCACTACCTGGTAGAAAAAATGTAGTATTAACTAGGGATGAAAGCTTTGTGGCTCCTGAAGGTGTTAAGGTTATACATTCATTGGACCAGCTAATCGACCTTCATCATGCAGCTCCAAATGAAGAGTTATTTGTTATTGGTGGTGCTGAAATTTTTCGTCAAGTTCTTCCAGATACTCATAAACTTTATATTACGTTTATTGATGCAGAATATAAGTCAGATACGTTTTTCCCTACTATTAACTGGGATGAATGGAAAATGATTGAGTCGTTTGATGGTGAGCAAACAAAAGAAGTTGGTGTCCACTACGAATTTAGAGTGTATGAAAAGAAAGTTGGATAGTAATGTGTGGTAGGTATTCATTAACCATTTCTCCCGAAGACATTATTGAAAATTTCCTGATTGATGAGTTTCTTGTGGATGATTGGAGCCCCAGGTTTAATATTGCACCGAGTCAGATGGTTTTAGGTGCTGTTGAGCATGCTGGGAAAAGAAGAGCAGGATACTTTCGCTGGGGCTTAACTCCCTCTTGGGTAAAAGAAACATCAAATTGGAAACCGCTGATTAACGCACGCTCGGAAACAATGGATGAAAAAAGTAGCTTTAAACACCTAGTAAACAAGAGAAGATGTGTGATCTTTGCAGATGGCTTTTATGAATGGAAAAAGGAAAATGGAAAGCGTGTGCCCGTTCGTTTTGTAAAGCTAGACCGAAAGCCTTTTGCCTTCGCAGGTCTGTGGGATAAATCACATACACAAAGCCATCCTACTTGTACAATTATTACAACAAGTCCTAATAACATTGTTAGCCCGATTCACAATCGTATGCCTGCTATTATACAGAATGAACAGCTTTCTTTTTGGTTGGATCATCAAAATGACTTTGAACAACTGAAATCACTATTAGAGCCATTTCCTTCTGATAAAATGATTTCGTATGACGTCTCACCTCAGGTGAATTCTCCAAGAGTCGACCATCCTTCTTTAATTGAAATGGTAGAATAAGGGGATAATGAAAGCAGTTGGTTATCCTTTCAGCTTGTTCAAGCTAAAATAACACAATAAAAAAATCTGGTTCATGCATATTTTGACACTTTTCGCCTTACCTTTGCGCTATAATAAAAGAAACGGTTAAAAAAGAGGATTGATATTTTGCTTTGGAAAACGCTGGAGTTTACACATGTAAGTGGCAGCAAGGTCAAGATTTTGGAAATCCCTGTGTTGGAGGAGGATCCTTTACTACAAGTACTCATTAGAGAGCATTTACAATCCTTTATCGTCAACATTTTACAAATGCAAAAACCAAAGAGAGTGTATTCTTTCAAGGAATACTTAAAAAAATCTTTAAAATGGACCACATACGAACGGTTAATGTCTCAAGGTCCTCTACCATATCATGCATAATTTTTATCGGGCAGGTTGTTAAGGCAATCTGCCTTTTTTGTTTAACATCATTCCTATAATCTGTATAATAGGATTGTATTGTTTACATTAAGGATGTGCATTCATGAAGAAAATTGCTATCGTCACAGATTCTACTGTGGATTTATCCGTTGAAGAAGCAAAGAATTATAACGTTGAAATTGTTCCATTATCAATCTCTTTAAATGGAAACGTATACACCGACAGAGTGGATATTACACCAAGTGAATTTATTGCCAAGATGAAGGAATCAAAGGAATTACCAAAAAGCTCTCAACCACCTGTTGGATTATTTTTAGAAAAATATGAAGGTTTGCTTGAACAGGGATTTGAAGTGCTGTCCATTCATATGGCCTCGAATTTAAGTGGGACTGTTCGTGCGGCTGAGCAGGCTGCCCAAATGGCAAGTGGCCCAGTTACAGTGGTTGATTCTAAGTTTATTTCAAAAGGATTAGCCTTCCAAGTACTTGAAGCGGCTCAAATGGCTGAAAAAGGTCATACAATATCTGATATTTTGGAAAGAGTTAATGATATAAAAAACAAGACTAAACTTTTTGTTGTCGTGGATACACTAGAGAATTTAGTTAAGGGTGGTCGTATTGGAAGGGGAAAGGCTCTTATTGGATCCCTTTTGAATATTAAACCTATTGCTGTACTCGAGGATGGCCAGTATACTCCCGTAAAAAAGGTGCGAAGTTACTCCCAAGCTACTAGTTATCTAGTCAAACAGTTTCTAGAAGATGTAAAAGGAAAAACGGTTAAAGGGGCAGCACTTGTACACGCGGATGGGTTAGAGTTTGCGAAGACGATTAAAGCGAAGTTGGATGAGTTACAAGTTTTTCAACCAATCACTATTGAAGACACCACCCCGATAATATCTACCCACACTGGTCCTGGTGCTATCGCATTTATTTATTTCGCAGAGTAGAATGAGCTGATCAAAATTTGATCAGCTTTTTCTTATTTTAGGAGTTTTGACGGGGATATTTTTTATCATATAAAACTTTGCCTATCCATATATTTACATTAACTTGGAGGTGGCTTAATGGGTAAAAAAGTCCTTTTCTTTGGTGATTTTGGAATTGATGATGTATTTGCTGCCATTTATGCTTACTTTACAGAAGAGATCGATATCGTCGGAATTGTTGCCGATTATGGAAATGTACCCAAAAATGTTGCGTTAAAAAATGCTTTATATTTGCAACAACTGACTGGAACAATGGACATACCTCTCATCGGTGGGGCAGCAAATCCTCTGACAGGGGTGGAACCAACATTTTATCCGGAGGTTCATGGTCCCCAGGGATTAGGACCCATTGTACCTGGAATTGAGTTGCAACAGGAATTCGAGAATTTTTATGAAATTAACACGATTATTGAAAAATATAGAGATGAGATTACTATTGTAAATGTAGGAAGATTATCTGCGTTAGCAACTGTTTTTATCCTTTATCCAAATTTGATTAGTAGTGTAAAGGATATATATGTGATGGGGGGAGCATTCCTTTCTCCTGGTAACGTTACTCCCGTTGCAGAAGCAAACATATATAGCGATCCTATTGCAGCAAATATTGTGATAAATCGTTCTCCAATTCCCCTTCATATTGTACCTCTTGATGTAACGGACTACGCTTTACTTACACCGGAAATGGCGAATCAAATTCAAAGAGTATATGAGAATAAAAAACACGAATTGAGAAAAGTTTTTAAACCTCTATTTGATTTTTATTATAATTTTTACAGTAGTAATCGAATCGGAATTAAGGGGAGTCCTATGCATGATGCAGTTGTCATGTGGGCTTTACGAGAAGATTCGGAAATAAACTTTATGGAGATTCCCACTCAAGTTGTGATATCAGAGGGAATTTCTTTTGGGCAGACAATCGGTGATTTTCGAGAGCAAAAAGTAAAAGCAACTTATCCGGTTCATCGAATTGCCATGTCATTTAATTATGACCAATTTATATCAGATTTTTACCAAACGTTGACCAATGTCTAAATGTCACAAACTTTTCATTCCTTTTGTTTGAGTAGAGCAACCTCTCTGATACAATATGGTTAAATATCTTAAGAGAGGTTATTGTTTATGAAACGTATTTGTGCCCTACTCTTAATAGGGGTTGTTATACTAGTAACAGGCTGTTCAGGAGAAATACCGAATAAAATGGATATTGAAGTTTCAGATTTTTCCTTCACAAATCAGGATGGGGAAACTGTGACCTTAGAAAGCTTGGAAGGAAAAGTGTGGATAGCGGACTTTATTTTCACCAATTGTACGACTGTTTGTATGCCCATGACTTTTAACATGTCGAAGCTTCAAGAGATGGTAAAAGAAGAAGGTTTGGAAAACGTTGAATTTGTCTCATTCAGTGTAGACCCAAACTATGATTCACCTGAGGTATTAAAGGCGTACGCTGAACAGTTTGAAGTAGACTTTAGTAATTGGAACTTCTTAACTGGCTATAGCCAAAAAGAAATTATTAACTTTGCTAAAGAAAGTTTTATAACCCTAGTTATCCCTGCCCCAGAGGGAGATGACCAAGTTTCGCACGGGACTGCGTTCTCACTTGTTGACCAAACAGGGAAAGTTGTCCAGCAATATAGTGGTTCTGCTGAAGTGCCGTATGAAACCATTATAGAACATATTAAGATTCTACAATAGAAGGCCATTATTGGCCTTTTTTTTCTTTCTTATGAAACCTTCAACTAAAATGTGGCAACTAAGCATTTTTTCTCTGAAATAGGGTAAACCCATTATATCCTTTGTTTGCGATTAAAAAGGGACACTGATAAAATAATTTAGAATAGGAAAGGGGTGCCTTTATGAACCATTCAAAATCCCTTTTTTTGTATGGCCTAATAATGATTATACTGACAGGTTGTTCCAGCCTTACTTACCAGCAGCATGAGCCACGTCAAGATGTTGAGGAGAGTAAGCAGTATTTATATAAAGAAAAATTCCCTTTAGAATTTTTACCAAGATCGATGGAGATTGTGGCAGTTGGTGATTCGCTCACAAAAGGTGTTGGAAGTAGTACTGATGCAGGCGGTTATTTGCCCTTTCTGGAAGAATCCCTTATGGAAAGTGGAGGGTTCTTAAGCATCCAATCATCTAATTTTGGGGTGAAAGGTCATCGTACCGATCAGTTGTTAAAGCGGCTGAATGAGGAAGTAATTATTGAAAAGATGAAAACTGCCGATGTTATTGTAGTGACCATCGGGGGTAATGATATTATGAAGGTCATTAAACAAAACTTTAATCAATTGGATTTAGGTGACTTTCAACAAGCAATGCCCACTTTTAACGAGAATATCTCTTCTATTTTAAAAAGAATTCGGGATTTAAATGAAGGGGCGACTGTATATCTTATTGGAGTATACAACCCATTATCTCGTTTACTACCGCAAATTACTGAATTTAATACTGTCATTTCGTTATGGAATGAAGTGAGTCAGAAGCATATTGATAGTTATTCAAACATGTACTTTGTTGATATTTCTCATATCTTTACTGAAGGGATGAATGTTTTATATGAAGAGGATCTGTTTCATCCAAATGACTTAGGGTATGAACTAATTGCAGAATCTTTATATAAAAAAATGATAGAATCCCAAAGAATGGATTCATGGGGAACACCATTGATATCAACAGGTGGGGAAGAGGAGTCATAATGAAGAAAGTATTTTCGTGGAAAGCTGCTTTTTGGGGATTAGTCGCTTTACTTTTTATTATGATTATTGGATTAGGGATATTCTTATTGCAGCCAATTGAACATAAATCATATACACCTTCAAACCTAGATGAAGAGGCGTTTATTCCAATCTCCGTTCAGGCGGAGAAAACGGCTATTAACGATTTAATACACCGCTATATGAAGCACGAAGGATTAGGAGGATCATTAAATTATTCTGTAGTATTGAATAATGAAGTAGAACTGTACGGTAGCTTTGAAGTGTTCGATCAACAGCTCGAGTTCTTAATGTTATTTGAAACAAGAGTATTAGAAAATGGTGACCTCTGGTTAAAGGAAAAATCATTACACATAGGTGGGCTTGAAGTTCCTTCCTCCTATGTTTTGAAGTTTATTCAAGGTCACTATGATTTACCGGAATGGGTTTCCATTCACCCAGCGGATCATGCTATTTATGTGTCATTAACTCAACTACAATTAGATAATGGGGCTAGGATTAAAATGAAAGAGTTTGATTTGCAAAATGATGACATTGAATTAACTCTTTTGGTTCCAAAAAGTTGAGGGATGGCATAAAGTCATCCCTTTATTATTCAATTAGGCTCCTTTTAGGATGATGGCCTCAATAGCTTGTTCTGTTTTATTCGTACCAACAATTACAATAGAGTAGGCTATTTCCTTTTCAAGTGTTAGGTTCGGAATCTCTAAAATAGTTTCATTAGTCCCAGAGATAGTTGCAGCTAAGGTAACGGTCATAGGAGATACTACGAGATACTCCGTTATCCCCTTATATGGAACACTCTTAAATAAAGTTTCTCCTTTTTCAACACTAACAGAAATTTCAGGGCTATTTGGTGCTAAATGAATCACTCTTAGTTTTGAGGTTTTTTTATTTGTATCTGGATTGTCTTCGATTACTTTTATTTGGGGTTGTTCTTCTTTTCCGAAAATGGCTAAAGTCATAAAATCATTTGCTTGAACCGTTATTCTTCTGCTAACTAAAACAGATACCATTTGTCCAGCAGGATACACATCAATATGATATCTTCCAACAGGAAGTTTATAATACGTGCTTTGCTTCTTAAAAGGAACATTTTGTAGGATCCGATAACCATTGATGTAGATATCCACTGGTTGCTCCCCTAAATGAGCGTGGATGAACCGGAGATACCCTTCAGGTTTTTGCTGCCTAGTCATATGAAAAGTGCGGTTCATATATTTAAAATGTTTTTGATAATAATAAACATGCATAGAAGGATTAACGTATTTATAGTACTGTGCCAGCATGTCATATTTTAAAGCTTTCATCCAAAGCTGATCTTTTGTCAACATTTTCTTCCCTCCCTCTAAATAACATTGTATGCAACGTTGTATTTATTGGGTGATTGTCTATGAAGCATTTAACTAGACTTTCATACAATGTCGCGTTAAAATGCCTTAATTGGGGTATACATAGGTGGATTGACCCTAAGAAGTGGAAATGCTAGTTTGAACATTTTTGTGAAACATTTTTGAGAATCATAAGAATAATAAACATAAGCAACTTAGAAAAGGAGACATATCAAAGATGTTAAAAAAACTATTTGGAAGAAAAGAAGTCGACCCGACTGTTACATTAAAAGCACCTTTAACAGGAAAGCTTGTCCCTCTTGAACAGGTTCCTGATCCTGTGTTTTCTCAAAAAATGATGGGCGATGGGATTGCCATTGAACCTTCAAATGGAGAAGTAGTGTCCCCTCTATCTGGGGAAGTCATTCAAGTATTTCCAACAAAGCATGCAATCGGAATAAAAGCACCTAATGGACTGGAAGTACTTATTCACGTTGGATTAGAGACAGTTTCTATGAATGGTGAAGGCTTTGAGAGTCACGTTCAAGAGGGAGCAAAGGTAAAGGCTGGAGATATCCTTTTAACGGTTGACTTTGACAAGGTAAAGGAAAAAGCAAAAAGCTCGATTACTCCAATTATTCTAACGAATTCAGACCAAATTGATTCCATGAACGTAATAGCCCCTGAAACTGTTGAAAAGGGCATTACAGATGTTGTCATCGTAACGGTTAAAGGATCATAATAAAGCGAAAAGTACTGGGCGACGGCTCAGTACTTTTTTCGTTTGTGCGCCCAGCATGGGTGCAATCTATAGGGTGCAAGTCCCGAACTGTGAAGGCAGAAGTAGCAGTAGCTTAACGCAAGGGTGTCCGTGGTGACGCGGAATCT